>NZ_JACAPH010000045.1:91079-136696 GCF_013385805.1 Pseudomonas sp. C6002
GAAAAGCAGATCTGCTTTCGCTCTGGTCACCGAAAAAACGGATATGTACTCAATCCCGATAGAGCCCACCAATCACCCGGTCAGCCCAAGCAATTGGACGCAACGCAAACATGCTTCTAACCTGACAGCCTGCGCCACCCAAGAAGCCCGCCCATGATCGTCCGTCCCAAACCCAACCTGCTCGGCATCCTGTTCTCCCTCAAGGGCTCGATCGCCAAACGCATTGCGCTGCGCAGCCTGCTGGTCACCCTCCTGGCCTCAGTCATCGTGCTGGTAGAAACCCTGCACCCGGCCTACTTTTCCAAGGTCAACGCCACACCCTTCACACTGCTGGGGCTGTCACTGTCCATCTTCATGAGTTTTCGCAACAACGCCTGCTACGACCGCTGGTGGGAAGGCCGCAAACAACTGGGCCAGATGATCATCGAGATCCGCTCACTGATCCGCGAAACCCAGGTCCTCAACCCTGCCGAACGCAAACACGTCCTGCGCAGCCTGTGCGGTTTCGCCCATGGCCTGATCGCCCGCCTGCGCCTGGAAGACGAAAGCCAGGCGATCAAACCGTGGGCCAATCCAGAACCCGGCCACCCGAACCTGCCCGACAGCATCCTGCAAGACCTCGGCGCCCGCTGCTCGAACCTCGCCGAACAGGGCCACATCAGCGACTGGCGCTACACCCAACTGGAAACCCGGCTGTACGGCCTGAGCCAGATCCAGGCCTCCTGCGAGCGGATCAAACACACCCCGCTGCCCTTCCCCTACACCTTGCTGCTGCACCGCACCATCTACCTGTTCTGTATCCTGCTGCCCTTCGCCATGGCCGAGCCGCTGGGCTGGCTGACCCCGGTGTTCACCGCCATCGTCAGCTACACCTTCTTCGGCCTGGACGAAATCGGCGACGACCTCGAAGACCCGTTCGGCTTCGACGAAAACGACCTGCCCTGCAACGCCATCGTGCGCACCCTGGAGCGCGAGATTCTCGCCGCCCTCGGCGAAACCACGCTGCCGCCGGCCCTTGAGCCGATTGAGTTCGTGCTGACGTGATGCGGGTTTGACACTCGCGATAACCTGACCGAAGCTGATGGCTTTGCACTAGCTGCCCAGCTTTCGGACGCCTGCATGTCAAAGTCACGCCGTTATTCCATCGTCGGCCTGTGCGCCCTGTTGTTTATTGTGCTGATCACCTGGTATTTCACCCGCACCACGCCGGTGGTGGTGCCCCCGGCCATCGCCCATGGTTACGCCAAGGCCTTGAAACAGGCGCACAACGGTGAACCCGGCGCTGCCCGGGTGCTGTATCAACAGTTGGGCCGCCCGGACCTCTCCGATGTGCGCCGCGCCGCCCTGCATACCGAACTGCCCAACTACCCCAGCCCCCAGGCCCTCAAGCTGGCGGACAAGGACCTGGCCAACGACGCGCCAATGGTGCGCGAGGCGGCGATTCACAGCATTGTCGGCCTGGTGCCCAGCGGCCAGCGCACGCTGTTGCTCGGGCCACTGCTGGATGACCCGGAGCAAAGCGTCAGGTTTGCCGCGGCCAATGCCTTGCTCGGGCTGTCCCCGGATACCCTGGGCCTGTACTTCGGCCCGTTGCAGCAAGTGCTCGACGAATACGTGAAGCTGCTCAAGGGCCAACCCGAAAGCCCCGAAGGCTGGATCCAGCTGGCACGCCTGTACATTCACAGCGCGCTGCTGCCCGACGCACAAAACGCCCTGGAGCAGGCGATGCGCCTGCAACCGGACAACCTGCAAGCCGTGGTCGCGCAAATTGAACTGCTGGACAAGCAGGGCAAGGTCGACGAGTCCCGCCAACTCCTGGCCAAACAGTTGCAGGCCCACCCCGATTCGGCCTACCTGCAACATGCCCTGGGCATGTGGCTGCTGCACCATGGCGAGCGCGCCTTTGCCCTGCTCAGCCTGTCCCGGGCGGTGGAGCTTGAACCGAACAATCAGGATTACCGCTACGACCTGGCCACCACCCTGCACGCCCAGCAGGAGCTGGAGGCCGCCCAGCGCCAGCTGGAAGAAATCATCCAGCGCAACCCGGCCAATCGCAAAGCCAGGGTGCTGCTGGTCAATTACTGGAAGGAAACCGGCCAGTTGCAGAATGTGCAGGTGCTGCTGGCACAGCTTGAACAGCAGAATCCGGACGACCCGGCGCTGCAACAGGGCCTGTAAAAGCGGTATTTGATACAAAACGTTGAACCGCCACACGGCGCCAAGGTCAAGTAAATATGGCGCGCCCCAGACGGCGCTGCCGACTACTTATTTGTGACCCGAGGGCACTTCTTGTCTACATCCAAAGAGCTGTTCACAGCAAAGGCGGCCACCGGTATTGAAGGTCTGGACGACATTCTTGCCGGAGGGCTTTCCCGTAGCCATTTGTTCCTGCTGGAAGGTGAACCCGGCACCGGTAAAACCACCGTGGCCCTGCATTTCCTCCAGGCCGGCGCAAAAAACGGCGAACGATCGCTGTACATCACCCTGTCGGAAACCGAGCGCGAGTTGCGCCAGGGTGCCAAGTCCCATGGTTGGGACCTGGACGAACACATTCACATCTTTGAACTGACTCCCCCCGAAAGCCTGCTCAATGCCGAGCACCAGCAAAGCCTCCTGTATTCCTCGGACCTTGAGCTGGGCGAAGCCACCCGGCAGATCTTCGAAGTGGTGGAACGGGTCAAACCTACCCGCGTCGTGATCGACAGCCTTTCGGAAATCCGCCTGCTGGCGCAAAGCTCCCTGCGCTATCGCCGGCAGATCCTGGCGATCAAGCACTACTTCGTGCGCTACGACGCCACCGTGCTGCTGCTGGACGACCTGACCACCGAGTCCCTCGACAAGACCGTACACAGCGTGGCCCACGGTGTGATTCGCCTGGAAGAACTGACCCCCAACTACGGCGCCGAGCGCCGCCGCGTGCGGATCGTGAAATACCGTGGGCAGAAATACCGCGGCGGTTTTCACGACTTCACCATCATGGAAGACGGCGTACATGTGTTCCCGCGCCTGGTGGCAGCCGAGCACCGTGGCGGCTACAACCGCCAGACCCTCACCAGCGGCATCCGTGAGATGGACGCCCTGTTGGGCGGCGGGATCGAGACCGGTTCCAGCACCTTGATCCTGGGCCCGGCCGGTACCGGCAAATCGCTGATCTCGATGATCTTTGCCGCGGCAGCCGTCTCCCGGGGCGAAAAAGCCGCGCTGTTCATTTTTGACGAAGAGCTGGGCCTGCTGTTCGAGCGCATGAAGAACATGGGCATCGACCTGGAGGCCCTGCAAGGCACCGGCAACCTGCTGATCGAACAGGTGGACGCCGCCGAGTTGTCCCCCGGCGAGTTCTCCCATCGGGTGCGCCGCTGTGTGGACGAACGCGGGATCAAGACCGTGGTGATCGACAGCGTCAATGGCTATCAGGCCGCGATGCCGGAAGAGAACGCGTTGATCCTGCACATGCACGAACTGCTGCTGTACCTCAACCGCCGTGGCGCCGCGACCTTCATGACCGTCGCCCAGCACGGGCTGGTGGGCGACATGCAGGCGCCGGTGGACATTACCTACCTGGCCGACACCGTGATCCTGCTGCGTTACTTCGAAGCGCTGGGCAAGGTGCGGCGTGCGATTTCGATCATCAAGAAACGCACCGGCAACCACGAATCGACCATTCGCGAATACCGCATCGGCAGCCGGGGCATGACCATCGGCGAACCGCTTGATGCGTTCCAGGGTGTATTGCGCGGCGTACCGACCTACATGGGCACCGACAACCCGCTGCTCAAGGATGAAAGTTCATGAGTGGCCTGCCGGCCACTTTCGAACGGGCGATCATTCTGGCGCCCCTGGGTCGCGACAGCTCCCTGGCGTTGATGATGCTCAATGAGGCCGGGTTCAACGGCATCATCGCCAGCCATTTGCAAATGCTCTGCGAGGAGCTGGAGCACGGTGCCGGCTTGCTGGTCATTGCTGCCGAAGCCCTGCGCGGTATCGACCTGGAACCGCTGCTCACGTACCTGCATCAACAACCGGCGTGGTCAGACCTGCCGATTGTGCTGATGACGCACCACGGCGGCAGCGAACAGAATGGCTCGTCGCACCTGAGCACCTTGCTGGGCAACGTGACGTTCCTGGAGCGTCCGTTCCACCCGATCACCCTGATCAGCCTCGTGACCACGGCGCTGCGCGGACGTCGTCGGCAATACGAGGCCCGCGACCGGCTGATCGACCTGAGCCAGAGCGAACAGCGCCTGCAAAGCACCCTGGAAACCCTTGAGCAACAGGTGGAAGAACGCACGGCGCAGCTGCGCAATAACGAAGAAGCGTTGCGCCAATCGCAGAAAATGGAAGCCGTCGGCCAATTGACCGGCGGCATCGCCCATGACTTCAACAACATGCTGACCGGCATCATCGGCAGCCTGGAACTGCTGCGCAGGCGCGTGGCTCGGGGCCGCACCGAAGACCTCGACAGCCTGATCGACCTGGGTGTCACTTCAGCCAACCGCGCGGCCGCCCTGACCCACCGCTTGCTGGCGTTTTCCCGTCGCCAGTCGCTGGATTCAAAACCGGTACAGATCAACCAATTGGTGAGTTCGATGGGTGAGCTGCTGCAACGCAGCCTGAATGAAAGCATTGCCCTGGATATCCGCCTGACCGAGCAACTCTGGACCGCCGAAGCCGACCCCAACCAGCTGGAAAGCGCCCTGCTCAACCTCGCCATCAATGCCCGGGATGCGATGCCCAACGGCGGCAAACTGGTGGTGGAAACCACCAACCGCCACTTGGACAGTGTGTTTACCGCAGCCTACGGCACCCTCACCCCTGGCGACTATGTGGAACTGAGCGTCAGCGACACCGGCTGCGGCATGCCCGAGAGCGTGATCAGCCGTGCATTTGACCCGTTCTTCACCACCAAACCCATCGGCCAGGGCACCGGGCTGGGGTTGTCGATGATCTACGGGTTTGCGCGCCAATCCCACGGGCATGTGTCGATCCACAGTGTGGTGGGCCAAGGCACCACCGTCAGCCTGTTCCTGCCGAGGTATGTCGGCGAGGTCATTGCAGATGAACCGCTCAACCCGGCATTGCTGCCGTTCGCCAATGCCGGCGAGACCGTGCTGATCGTCGAGGACGACCCGGCCGTGCGGGTGCTGGTCAGCGCCGTGCTGAGTGAACTGGGCTATGCCTTCGTCGAAGCCGGTGATGCCGACAGTGCCATGCCGATCATCGAGTCCAGCCAGCGCATTGACCTGCTGATCAGCGACGTTGGCCTGCCCGGCATGAACGGCCGGCAATTGGCGGAGATCGGCCGGCAGGTGCGGCCCGAGTTGAAGGTGTTGTTTATTACCGGCTATGCAGAGCATGCGGCTGTACGGGGCGGTTTTCTGGACCCGGGCATGCAGATGATCACCAAGCCGTTCACCTTTGATCTGTTGACGGCAAAGGTGAGGGAGATGATCAAGGCTTGAAGAGGGAGTGTGCTCCCTCTTCTCAAGACGTTAAGCCAACAGCCGCTGGATATGTTCCTGCAACGTATCCAGGTCAAACGGTTTGGCCAGGATCGGTGCATTGCGCGTGATCGGGCTGTTGCAGTCGAGAATCTCCTGCGGGTAACCGCTGATGAAGATCACTTTCAATTCCGGTCGCAGCTTGATCGCAGGCTCGGCGATCTGTACCCCGGAAATGCCGCCAGGCAGGCGGTAGTCGGTCACCATCAGGTCCAGGTGCGGCTTGGTGGCCAGGATTTCAAACGCCTGCTCACCGTCAATCGCCTTCAACACCCGATACCCCAGGCCCGCCAGGTACTCGCCCAACACAAACATAATCGATTCGTCATCTTCGACGATCAGTACAACATCTTGTGCATCTTCACTCATGGGAAGCCTTTGTCCGGTCAATTGCTGCTGATACGACCATGGGGTCACGCAGAGGTTGCGTCGGATTTGCGAATGATTTCATGCCCCGGCCTCCAGGGGCAGGCAGACGCGGAACAACGCGCCCTCGCCTATCCGGCTTTCCACTTCAATGGTCCCGCCGTGGGCCGCGATAATCTGCTCGGAGATAAACAACCCCAGGCCCAGGCCCGCCACGGCATGGTTGGCCGACACGCGCTCGAACTGCTGGAAAATACGTTTCTGGTTGTCTTCGCTGATGCCGATCCCGTGGTCACGTACTTCTACCCGCGCTTCGCCATGCTCGGCGTACACCCGCACTTCCACCGGGCTCTTGGCCCCGTAGCGCAAGGCGTTGGTCAACAGGTTGGACACCACCTGTTCGATACGGAATTCATCCCAGTTGCCTACCACCGGCCCTTCCTGGACCCAGGCCACCGAAGACTCCGCCGCCGCCACCTGCGGCGCAAAATTTTCCAGCAGGTTGTGCACCAGTTGCGTGAGGTCAAAGCGACCGGGGCGGATCGACAGCTTGCCCGTGCGAATGCGCGACACGTCGAGCATGTCTTCGATCAGGCGGATCAGGCTCTGGATCTGCCGCTCATCGCGGTCGACCATGGCATGCATCTTGTCCAGGGTAAACGCTGCGGCGTTGTCCCGGGCAAGGTGCATCTTGCGCAGCTGGGTTTCCAGGATCAGCCCGTTGAGGGGCGTGCGCACTTCGTGGGCGACGATCGACATGAAGTCATCGCGCATGCGCACGGCCTGCTCCAGTTCGGCCTGGGTGGCCTGCAAGCGCGTGAGCAAGGCTTCCTGCTCGCGCCGGCTTTGCTCCAGGGCTTCAACCTGCTGCTTCATCGCCTTGCTCTGGCGGTACAGGTCAACGAATACGTTGACCTTGCTCTTGACCGCGTGGATATCCAGCGGCTTGTGCAGGAAATCCACGGCGCCGCTTTCGTAGCCCTTGAACGCATAGTTGAGCTCACGGCCGGCAGCACTGACAAACACGATGGGAATGTTCTTGGTCTTTTCGGTGCCGCGCATCAGCTCGGCCAGCTCGAAGCCGTTCATGCCCGGCATCTGCACGTCGAGAATGGCCATGGCGAACTCGTGCTCCAGCAGCAGCGACAAGGCCTCGTCGGCGCTCAATGCCTTATAGACCTGGCGGTCCTCGCGCTTGATCAGCGCTTCAAGGGCCAGCAGGTTTTCCGGCAGATCGTCGACGATCAGCAGTTTGGCCTGGACAGTACTTAACATGGGGAGGATTCCAGGGAAGCCAGCAAGGTGCCGATGCGGCTCAAGGTGAGGATATGGTCAGGTTCATGCAGCGCCAGGGCGGCCCGGGGCATCACAGCGACGCGGGCCTCCAAAGGGTCCTGCACCACCGTGGTACCGCCGCTCTGCTTGACGTGGGCCAGGCCCCGGGCGCCGTCCTGGTTGGCCCCCGTCAGCAAAATCGCCAGCAAGCCCTTGCCGTAGACATCGGCGGCCGAATCAAACAGGTAGTCGATTGCCGGGCGGGAATGGTGCACTCGGTCCTCCTGGCTCAGTGACAGGCTGCGGTCGTGCTCCACTGACAGGTGATAACCGGGGCCGGCAAAATACAGGGTACCGGGCTGGATCACTTCCTTGTCGCGGGCCTCCACCACCTTCATCGATACGCGTCGGTCAAACACTTCCGCCAACTGGCTGCGGCGCTCGTCCGGCAAATGCAGCACGGTAATGATCGGCAGGCCGAAGCTCGCCGGCAGCTCGCCAAAAATGCTCAGCAATGCCTCGACACCGCCCGCGGAAGCGCCGATCACAATGGCCTCGATCCCGGATACCGGGCTGGCAGTAGCTTCATTCATAATTTTCGGTAGATCCGTTCTTGCTTGACCAGGGGTTCGAACTGTTTGCTGTAGGCGGAAAAATCCAGGGTTTCCTTGCTGCCCAGCACCAGGAAGCCGCGATGACACAGCGACTCATGGAACAGTCCAAACGCCCGATCCTGCAACTTTTTATTGAAGTAAATCAATACGTTGCGACATGAAATTAATTGAGTTTCGGAGAATACGCTGTCGGTCGCCAGGCTGTGATCGGCAAACGTCACGTTCTCCCGCAGGGTCTTGTCGAAGATCGCATGATCGTAAGCCGCCGTATAGTAATCGGCAAACGAACGCTGGCCACCGGCCTGCTGGTAGTTGTGGGTATAGGCGCGGATGTTCTCGAGGGAAAAAATCCCCTGCTTGGCTTTTTCCAGGGACCGGGGATTGATGTCGGTGGCGTAGATGATGGTGCGTTCCAGCAGGCCTTCCTCACGCAACAGGATGGCCATGGAATACACCTCCTCCCCGGTACTGCAGCCCGCGATCCAGATCTTGATCGACGGGTAGGTCTTGAGCAGCGGCACCACTTCCTTGCGAATCGCCAGGAAGTGCGAGGGGTCGCGAAACATTTCGCTGACCGGAATCGTCAGGAACTGCAGCAACTGCATGAACGCCGTCGGGTCATGCAGCACCCGTTCCTGCAAGGCCGAGATGGTGGCGCAGTCGAACTGACGCAACGCATGAGCCACGCGGCGCTTGACCGAAGCGCCGGAGTAGTCGCGAAAGTCGTAGCTGTACTTGAGGTAAATCGCCTCAATCAACAAGCGCAGTTCGATGTCAGTGCTTCGTTCCAATTAAATCCGTTCCATCTTGGGTAGCCACACGCGAATCAATGAAAACAACCGGTCCAGGTCGATGGGCTTGGCCAGGTAATCGTTGGAGCCTGCCGCCAGGCAGCGCTCCTGATCGTCCTTCATGGCCTTGGCCGTCACCGCGATGATCGGCAGCTTGCGCCAGCGCGGGTCCTGGCGGATCAAGGCGGTGGCCTCGTACCCGTCCATCTCCGGCATCATCACGTCCATCAGTACCAGGTCGATGTCATCGACTTCATTGAGTTTCTCGATCGCCTCGCGGCCATTACGGCCGATCACGACAATCGCGCCCTTGTGCTCCAGGGCACTGGTCAGGGCGAAGATATTGCGTACATCGTCATCCACCAGCAGGATCTTGCGGCCCTCGAACACCTTGTCGCGGCTGCGGGCAGTCCTGAGCATTGTCTGGCGTTCATGGGACAACTGCGATTCGACTTTGTGCAGAAAGAGTGTCACCTCGTCCAGCAGGCGCTCGGGGGAACGCGCGCCCTTGATGATGATCGAGCGCGAATACTTGCGCAGTTCGGCCTCTTCATCGCGGGTCAGGTTGCGCCCGGTGTAGACGATCACCGGCGGGAACGAGCAGATGTCCTCGATGGACATGCGCTTGAGCAGCTCGTTGCCGAGCATGTCCGGTAGCTTGAGGTCGATGATCATGCAGTCGTAGATGTGGGTGCGCAGCAGGTCCAGGGCCTCCTGGGCGAAGCCTACGGCGGTGATCTCGATATCATCGTCGCCGATCAGGCGGGCAATGCTGTCTCGCTGAAGGTCATCGTCTTCCACCAGCAGCACACGCTTGACCTTCTGCGTCAGCTTGGCTTCCAGGCGGGCGAACACATCCTTGAGCTCTTCGCGGGTGGTCGGCTTGACTGCATAGCCCACGGCGCCCATGTGCATGGCGGCTTCGACGCGGTCCTCCACGGAAATCACGTGCACCGGGATATGGCGGGTCCCGGCATGTTCCTTGAGCCGTTGCAGCACGGTCAGGCCGGAATGGTCCGGCAGGCGCATGTCCAGCAGGATCGCGTCGGGAATGTACTGTTCCGCCAGGGCGTAGCCTTCGTCTGCGCCATGGGCCACCAGGCAGTGGTAACCCAGTTCATGGGCGAGGTCGAAGAGGATGCGGGCAAAGTTGGGCTCATCTTCCACCACCAGGATGCAACGCGTGGCGAATGGAGCCTTGTCGCGGTCATCGATAAAGCGCGGGATCTGCGCTTCGTGGGCGATCGGCATCGGCGACACCTTGATCGGCGCCGGTGCAGGCACAGGGACTACCGCGCGCGGCTGTTCCAGCGCCGGGGTGTCTTCGTCATGCTCTACATAGTGCTCGGGCACCACCAGGGTAAAGATACTGCCCTGGCCAGGTTCGCTGGTGACGCTGATATAGCCGCCCAGCAGGTTCGCCAGGTCCCGGGAAATCGACAGGCCCAGGCCGGTGCCGCCGTAACGACGGTTGGTGGTGCCATCGGCCTGGCGGAAGGCCTCGAAGATGCTTTCCTGCTGGTCCGGGGCGATGCCAATCCCCGAGTCGCGTACGGTAAAGGCGATGCCCTCCCCCGGTGCCCGGGATACCGACAGGCTGACCTCACCTTTCTCGGTGAACTTGATGGCGTTGGACAGCAGGTTCTTCAGAATCTGCTCCAGGCGCTGGCGGTCGGTGAACAGCATGTGTGGCGAGCCTTCCTGCACCTCCACCTGGAACCCGAGCTTGCGGTCGGCCGCCAGCGGCTCGAACATGCCGCGCAGCCCATCGACCAGGCGCGCAACGCTGGTGTTCTCCGGGCGCATTTCCAGCTTACCGGCTTCGACCTTGGAGATATCGAGGATGTCATTGATCAGGTTGAGCAAGTCGTTACCGGCCGAGTAGATCGACTCGGCGAACTTGACCTGTTCGGCGCTGAGGTTTTCCTGGGGGTTCTCCGCCAGCAACTTGGCCAGGATCAACGAGCTGTTCAGCGGCGTGCGCAGCTCGTGGGACATGTTGGCGAGGAATTCGGACTTGTACTTGCTGGAGCGCTGCAACTCGTCGGCACGCTCTTCCAGCTCGATCTGTACGCGGTTGAGCTGGACGTTCTTCTGGTCCATGGCATCGCGCTGCTCGGCCAGGGTCTGGGTCTGTTCGGCCAATTGTTCGTTGGTCTGCTCCAGCTCCGCCTGCTGGGTTTCCAGGTGGGCCTGGGACTCCTTGAGGATGCGCGACTGTTCTTCCAGCTCTTCGTTGGCCGTCTTGAGCTCTTCCTGCTGCACTTGCAGCTCTTCATTGAGCTGCTGGGTTTCGGCCAGCACTTCCTGCAGGCGCTGGCGATAACGCGCGGCTTCGATGGAGGTGCCGATGTTGTCGGCAATCAACTCCAGCAGTTCGACATCACGGTCATCGAGTGCACGCAGGAAACCCAGTTCGATCACCCCGTTGACCCGGCCATCATCGCTGGTCGGTACCACCAGCACGCTGCGGGTCGAACCTTCGCCGAGGCCGGAACTGACCTTGAAGTAATCCACCGGCACATCGTCCAGGCGAATCAGGCGGTCCTGCCGGGCCGATTGGCCGACGATGCGTTCGTCGTTGTAGATCGACTGTTCCTGCTGCTCCTGCTCGCGGGAGAAGCCATAGGTCGCCACGCGTGTGAGGCCGCCGTGCTCTTCACGCACGTACAACGCCGCCACCGCCGAGCCCATGTACTGGGCAAAGAACTGCAAAATGTTGCGCCCCAGCAGGTTCAGCGTCAGTTGGCCAAGGACCTGCTCGGCCAGCTCGGTCTGGCCGTTGCGCAACCAGGCTTGCTGCTCGAGGCGCTTGGCGATCCTCTGCTGCGACATCAGGTTTTCGCTGTAACTGTTTGAAAGTTCTAAAAGATTCTTTCGACCGACATACGCCAGGAAGCCACTCAGGCCGAGCACAAACACCAGGTACAAGGTGACGCTGATGATCGTGGTGCGGGTAACGTCTTCGTTGCGGGTGATGCGGAACTGTTGCTCCATCGCCACCGCCCGGTCGTACTCCTTGCGAATCTCGTCCGTCAGGCTCTTGCCACGCCCGGCTTTCACGGCGGTGCGGTAATCGCCGTTTTGCCGCTGCATGTCAATCATCGACTGGGCGTAGGTGTTCCACGCCTGTTGCAACGATTCCAGACGCTTGAGCCGGTCCACCTGCTCCGGATTGTCCGCCACCAGTGCCTGCAAGTTGCGCAAGTCGGAAATGATCCGCGGCTTGGCCACTTCGTACGGGTCGAGGAAATGCTCGTCACCGGTAATCAGGAAGCCGCGCATGCCGGTTTCCAGGTCCACGGTCAGTTTCGAGGTTTCGTTGAGATTGTTGATTACCCGGTCGGTGTGTTCGACCCACTGGATCACCGACAACAGGTAGGTGATCAGAACGACGAAAAACACCGCGCTGAGCACGCCAACGCCCAACGGCAGTGCCACGTTGCGGCCCAGCAATTTACGGAAGCTTTTCTCATCGACAGACGACGCGGGAGTCATGGGCATGCCTTGGCCAATACGGAAAAACGAGGAGTTTGCCCCAAAGTTGCGCCTGAGCGCTATTTTTCTGCTACCCGTAGCGACATGGATTACATAACCCATTGATAAATAGACGAATGGATGTGTTTTTAACACTCGGCAATTGACTTTCCTTCTTACATGGGAACCGAAGTGAGCCTGGAACGTTGTGTGTGGGCCGCCCCACCCAAAGGGGTGCCGTGGGGAACAGGGAACCTCCCCGGAAAAGGCGCGTATCTCCTAATAAAACAGGTACCCACCGATGCAAAATGTCAGCAACCTCTCCGTGCAACAGCCTGCGCCCCAATTCTTTTCCTCCCCTGCTTCCGGGGCATCGTCCCTGAGCCCCCTGCCAGCCACGCCCCCTGCCGTTGCAGCAGCGCCAGCATCAGCCGCCGACCGCTCCGATGTGCTGAAACAGCCCATGGCCGACCGGCAGAACTGGCAGAACCTGCTGGACGCCATCAACCTCGCAGCCCCGGCCCTGCAAGACTACGACACCGCCCCCTATGTACAGTCCGTCCTGAAGCTCACACAAATGGCCATTCATCCGGACTCGTCCCATCACAACACCCTGGACATGGGGACCAGGGTCAACCAAAGCCTGGAGGCATTCCTGAATGCCAACGGGGTGCCTCTGCCAACCTCCAAGGCCGAGTTGCTCAAGCTGAAACTGGAAGCGACCGTCAGGATCGCCGCCCACCCTTTCGGTGACCTGGGCGGTGCCCTGTCCTGGCCCGCACCGCTGGACCAGAACCAGCAAACTCAGTTGCGCCTGCTTGCGATGAACCACGCCCACCACCTCGGCGATCAGCCGCAAGTCACGCAGACAAAGAGCGTCCTGGACTTTCTCGCGTACCAAAATCCCATTCCTGTGGCCGCCTTGAACGACCCGGCGAAGATCCTCGAGTTTCTTTTAAGCTCGCCCGAAGGCCAACTGATGGGCCAGGCCCTGCAGCGCGGGCTCAATGGTATCGAGACCAAGAACAGCCATTACGACTACCTGCTGGCCGCCATCAGTGCACAGATGGATCCCGAGTCAGTCCAGGCGCCTCAACGGAACAAACTGGCCGGTTTCGACGTGGCCAGTGAAGAACATTGGGGCAAGCCGGCCTCTGCCATCGTCAACGGGCTGAGCGCACACCTGTCGAGCGAGGGCAGAACGAGCCCCGAGATGGCCCAGACGGGTGCTTACGTATTGCTGGCAAGAACAGCCCCGGAGTTCCTGATCAAAGACATCCCGGCCAGCGTGACCTATGGCAGCCCGGCCTGGGTCAACCTGGCGGTTGCGGCGGCGTCGATTGAAGCGCAGTCGCCGGGCTCGGTACCGAACATGACTTTCGCCCAAGTGATGCTCAAGGCCGAAAGCGCTGCACTCGCCGAGCCCGCCGTGACCCAAAGCGCACAGAGGGCAGCGCTGATTGATTGGGCCGTGGCCAACGGCGTTATCAGCAAACAACCCAACGATGCCTACAGCCCCGACCAGCTGGAAGCGATACGCGTCGAGTTCACTCAGCAGGTGGATGAACGCATGAAGGCCTCCACCCTGCTGGAGACCGATATCCCGAGCCGCAAGGCCATTGCACTGGCCCAGCTCAAAGAGCGATTTGGCGAAGATGTGCCGTTTGAAAAAAAGGCCCTGACGGTGAAGGACACCCGCCAACAACAGTTTGGCGTACCGCTCTACGACCCAAACCGCGCACCTGCGGGCCTGCATTCGTTGCTGGACATCGCCATGAGTGGCTTGGGCGATTACACCTGGGAATCCAAGGATCCAGACATCACCCAGGCACTGGAAGGCCAGTCGCTCAAGTTCGACGTAAACGCGACATTTCAAAAGCAGTTTGAAGCGTCGATCAAGTCGCTGAACGACGGGGTTGCCACCACCGTAAAGCACCTGATCGCCAGCCTGCCGCTGGAAGATCGAAAAAACATCGAGCAGGGCAACCTCACTTTTTACCAGCCCTCTGTTTATCAATTGGGCCCAAACCTGGTCACCTCGCTTTTCAAACCGATTAAAAATGAGCTGCTGATACAGGTAGAGGGTGGCACGGAACCTGTTACCTATAGGCTGGACATAAAAAACGGCAGCATCAAAAAAGTAACGCCCCAGGATTTCTCTGCGAGTACCTGGGAACTGGCGATCGAGGAAAACAGAATAAAAAAATTCGACGCATCAGAGGCCAGTGAGCCCGAGCGCTCAGCCAGTACAGACACGAACCCACTGCCTCCCAACAGCTTTGCCACCGCCCGTACCCAGTACATCGCGGATGCATTTGTCGAAAACCTCGACCTGGGCAACGAGGATGTCGTCAAGCAAGCCAAAGGCGCCACGACCTACGACAAGCAAATGGAAACCGAGTTGAAGGTGACCCATTTCTTCCTCGACCTCATTCCCTTCAAGTCAGCGATTGCCAACTTTACCAAGGGTAATTACCTGGAGGGGGCGATTGACCTCCAGCTGGACCTGCTGGGCTTTGTCAGCCTGGGTTCGTCCAAAGCGGCACAGGCGGGCACAAAAGCCCTCAGTGCAGGCGCCAAGGCGCTGAATGTTGCCAAAAAGATCGGTGTCGCCACCATCGGCGCCTTGAACCCGGTGGGCGGCTTGGGCGATTTGCTTCTGGGAGGCGCAGGACTGATTAACCGGGGCGGCAAGTTTGTAGTCGAAAAAAGCATTAACGGGCTAAACAAACTCAAGGGGGCAGCCGGCAGCTATGACCTGTTGAAAGCCGCCGGCAAGGAACATGGCGTCGCGGCAATCGGCACCATCAAGCTGGCGGATCAAACCGTCGAAGCCTCCGCTGTATTGAACAAGGGCGAATGGTACGCGTACGACGCCCTCAAGAAACAACCCTATGGCCCACCGCTGAAGGGGTTCACGCCACAGACCGTGTCGGTCCAGGACAACGTTGAAAGCTTCTGGGAGTACTTTGTCGGAGGGCCGGCCACCAAGGCGCAAAACACACCCTCCAAGCAATTATCCAACTCATTCAAGGCTACGCAGGAACACGCCAGAACAACGAGCCACGATGCGTATATGCGTGGCTATAACAACGGGGTAGTGGATGACATCCCGGGCTACTCGGGCTCCATGGATATCGCAGAGCTCATGGAACTGGCACTTAAGCCGAATCGAAGCCCCGAAGAAATCGGCGCCCTGGCACAGTCAATAGGCAAAAAGCGATCAGAAGTCGGCCTTAAAAACTATGAGTTCTACAAAGCCGAAATTGAGCGCATCCCCGGCATCAAGCTCCGGGGCATGCCCCAGAATTTCTATTTGAGCCAGGTGGACACGGTGACCGGAGGCGAATGTGGCGTGTTAGCCAACGCAATGGCCTACGCCGTGTCCGTTGGAAAACAGGACGAGTACATCGACAAGCTTTTCATTGCAGCGGCAACCAAGGAAACCAACCCAAAATCGGCGAGGTTCATCAAGGACATGAGCGAAGCCCAGGATCACTTCAGAAAGCGACCGCACTCGGCTGAAGTCGTCACGCAAAAGTCCTATCAGGCCATCATCGATGACCTGGCCAACGCGACGACGTCCAAGACACTCATCATCGCCACGCCCGTCCACGCGATGACAGCGGGAGTGATCGTGGAAGGCGGCACGCGAAAATGGTTCTATTTCGACCCCAATTTCGGATTGGTCAATTTTCCGACCGAGGACGCCATGAAGAAAGGAATGAAGGAATCGCTGGCCAACAGTAAGACGCCGCTCATCCCGGGAGCGTTTGGGACGCCGACAAACCCGGAATATACGGTCAGCACATTCAAGGCAAGCGAGAACCAGAGCCGGGTCCATGGGTTGGTGTACGGATCCCTTTAACCGATAAAACCGGCAGCTTGAGACCATGCCAGGGGCTTGCTGGTTGTTCCAGCAAGCCCCTGGCAAGTGAGTGGCAGTGATACGCGACATTTGTAGCCGTTACCGGCACAATGTTTTGCTTATCTGGGGAACTTGCCGGGACCGACAATACTCAGGATGAAAACGGTCTTCCCATTGCCCAAGACCTGCCCCTTCCACTGTTCGGGAACCTCCACTATGTCAGCCGCCCCCTCCACCATCCTTGTAGTCGAAGACGACGCCATCGTGCGCATGTTGATCGTCGATGTCCTCGAAGAGCTGGAGTACCAAGTGCTTGAAGCGGCCGATGCCGAAGAAGCCTTGAAAATTGTTCAAGACACCGACCAGACCATCGACCTGATGATGACCGACGTCGGCCTGCCGGACATGGACGGCAAGCAACTGGCCCTCAAGGCCCGCGAAATACGCCCCGCCCTGCCCATCCTGTTCGCCAGCGGTTATGCCGAAAATATCGATTCGCCAGCCGACATGCAGGTGATCGGCAAGCCGTTCTCGATTGATCAGTTGCGTGACAAGGTCAAATCCATACTGCCCGTCTGCTGAAGCCCCCCTATTCCCCAATGCCGTTACACAGTGACGGCATTCCAATGCAGTCTGCGCCCAGCGGACGCCTCCGTGATCGCGACCACAGCAAACAACTAATTCTTTCGATTGACTAGCGAGTGCGGAATTTACTGCTAGCGTCAAACGACATGTCCTACACGTAATAGTGAATAAGCACAGCCCCCTAGCCTTCGCAAACGCGCTATCGGGAACATCACCAGGGAATTGGGGAGTGGTCATGCTCAAGTCATCGTATTTTCCAGCAGCTGTGCTGGTGGCTTCGGTGTTGCCTGTGATTTCGGCCCAGGCCGACAACGCCGACACCGCCAACAAGAGTAACAACCCGCTGAACCTCGCGCCGGGAGCGAACCTGCAGGATTACTACACGCCCAGGCTGTTCGACAGCAACGCCCACACCAATGACACGCTGCTGCGCGGCACATTGCCGATTGCGCCATCGGATTTCATCGGTGTCCCTCAGTTACTACGCGCCACCCTGCCCATCAGTACGCGCCCCGACCCCCACAGTGGCTACACCACCGGGATCGGCGACCTGAACCTGTTCGATATCTTCCTGCTCAAGACCGATGGCGTGCAGTTGGGCATCGGCCCGCAAATCACCGCACCTACCGCCGAGCACGATGAATTGGGCACCGGCAAGTGGCAGGCCGGACTGGCGGCGGTGGCCATCGACGCCTCGCCCCGCGGCTTGCTCGGCGCACTGGTGCAATACCAAAGCTCGTTTGCCGGGGACAGTGACCGCGCCCATGTCGAAAGCGCGACCTTCCAGCCGTTCATCATTCACAACCTGCCCAAGGGCTGGTACCTGCGCTCTACCGGCACCTGGACGTTCGACCTGAAAAACGACACCCATTACATCCCTATCGGGTTCGGTGCCGGCAAAGCCTGGAAATCCGGCAGCAACATCCTCAACGCCTACCTCGAACCGCAATGGACCGTGGCCCGCAAAGGCGATGGCCTGCCGCAGTTCACCCTGTTTGCCGGGATCAACGTCACGTTTGGGAAATAAGGATATTTTATGCGTGTTCTGATTCGTAGTGCCGGGTTCTGCCTGTTAACCCTGACCGCCGCTGTACAGGCACAGACCCTGGACACCCGCATCGGCCCGATCACCATGGAAGGTGAACTGCCGGCCCACAGCGAAATCGCCAAACTGTATGGCGAGCTGGATTTCCAGCAGGCTACCCAGAGTTTTCTCTGGGCCCTGCCGCTGGTGTCCTACGCCCAATGGCAGGACGAATTCAGCGCCAAGCTTGGCGCACGCAGCGGCGATTTGATGGTACTGACCACCTACGAAGACAAGCTCGGCGTGATCACGGCCAACGCCACCACACCGTATATCCTCGGCTTCGTCGACCTCAACGAGACCGGCCCGCTGGTGATCGAACTGCCGCCAGGCCCCACGGCCGGCGGGATTGGCGACTTCTGGCAACGGGCGATCATCGACATGGGCCAGACCGGCCCCGACCTGGGCAAGGGCGGCAAGTACCTGGTGTTGCCACCCGGCCAGGAGCCACCCGCAGATGCCGGCAAGTATTACCTGGCCAAATCGGAAACCATGAACGTGCTGGTGGGTTTTCGCGTACTCGACCCCGACCCGGCCAAGGGCAAGGCGCTGGTTGAGCAATTCAGGATGTACCCCTACGCCCAGCGCGCCAACCCGGCGAAAACCCGCTTACTGTCTCCCGGCGGCAAGCCCTGGTCCGGCACCCAGCCGCGCGGCATGGCCTACTGGGAACGGCTGCACGGGATTATCCAGAAAGAGCCCGTCAACGAGCGTGACCGCTTCTATATGGCCATGTTGTCCAGCCTGGGCATCGAAAAGGACAAGCCGTTCAACCCCAACGACCGCCAACGCCAGGCCCTGGAGCAAGGCGCACAAATGGGCGAGTTGATTGCCAAGGCCAATGCCTTCGCCAAACGCTTCCCCCAGGCCCAGTACTGGAAAGACCGGCAGTGGGACACCGTGCTCAACATCGCCGAACCGTCCCAGCGCGTTACCTACTATGACCAGCTCTGGGAACGCAGCGCCTGGTTCTATGAAGCGGTCACCAACACCAAAGGCATGGTTTCCAAGACCCCCGGCCTGGGCCAGACGTACCTCGGCGCCTATACCGACAACAAGGGCCAATGGCTCGACGGCGGCAAGGCCTACACCCTGCATGTCGGCGCCAACCCGCCGGCCAAACAGTTCTGGTCGATGACCGTGTATGACATCGACAGCCGCTGCCTGATCGACAACCCACAGCGTAAAGCGGACCTGTCTTCACGCCAGGATTTGAAGAAAAATGCCGACGGATCGATAGATCTTTACTTCGGACCGCACGCGCCAAAAGACTTCGAGAGCAACTGGGTGCAAACTCTGCCCGGCAAACACTGGTTCAGCTATTTCCGACTGTACGCGCCGACTGAAGCCTACTTCGATAAAAGCTGGAAACTCGACGATATCCGACTGATTCAGTAAGGACGCAACAACATGATTCGAAAACCGACGCGCCTGCTGTTGGCGAGCCTCTCGATTCTCATGAGCACCGGCGCCTGGGCCGATTTCACCGCTACGCCGAGTGAAGCCAGGGCCATCGCCAAGGAAGCCTACCTTTATGGCTTCCCCGTGGTGGAGATGTACAAGACCCTCTACACCCAGGCCGTCGACAAGACCGGGCCGAACTACAAGGCGCCGTTCAACCATATCGGCAACACCGCGCAGGTGTTCACGCCCAAGGACACTGCGTTCGTTACACCGAATTCGGACACGCCCTACTCCTTCGTCTGGCTCGACCTGCGCGCCGAGCCGGTGGTGCTGACCCTGCCGAAGATCGAGGACAACCGCTACTACTCGGTGCAGTTGATCGACCTCTACACCCAGAACTTCGGCTACCTGGGCACCCGCAGCACCGGCAACAACGGTGGCCACTACATGATCGCCGGCCCCGGCTGGAAAGGTCAGCAGCCCACCAATATCGACCGCGTCGTGTACAGCGAAAGCAACATCGCCTACGCGCTGTACCGCACGCAATTGTTCGATGACAAGGACCTGGCCAAGGTCAAGCAGATCCAGGGCGGCTACAAGGTCCAGACCCTCAGCAACTATGTGAACCAGCCGAAACCGACCAAGCCGCCGAAAATCGCCTGGCCCAAGCCCACCCCGAACATGAGCGACAGCGTGCACCTGTTTCGCTACCTGAACTTCATGCTGGGCTATGCGGCGCCTCAGGACAGCGAGAAAGACGTGCTGGCGCGTTTTGCCAGGATCGGCGTCGAAGCCGGCAAGCCGTTTGACCTCAAGGCCCTCACCGTCGAGCAACGCAAGGCCCTGGAAGACGGCATAGCCGACGGCAAGGCCGAGTTTGCGGCGTTCAAAAAGGACAAGGTCGATACGCACCAGGTAACCAGCGGTGACCTGTTCGGCAGCCGCGATCACCTGCAGAACAATTACCTGTACCGCTACGCCGGCGCCAACATGGGCATCTTCGGCAACTCCACCGACGAAGCCGCCTACCTGAGCTACTTCGTCGACAGCGAGGGCAAACCGGCCAACGGCGCACGCCACAGCTACACCCTGCATTTCGACAAGGGCCAGTTGCCACCCTCCGATGCGTTCTGGTCGCTGACCATGTACGACGCCAAGACCAAGCTGCTGGTGCCGAACCTGAAGAAACGCTACCTGCTCAACTCGCGGATGCTGCCCAACTTCAAGCTCGATGCCGATGGCGGCCTGACGCTGCTGGTGGCCCACCACGAGCCACCGAAAGCCGAACAAAGCAACTGGCTGCCAGCACCGCCCGGCCCGTTCTACGCGGTATTGCGCATTTACCTGCCCAAGCCCGAAGTGGGCAACGGCCAATGGAAGCTGCCACCGCTCACACCGATCAAATAGCGCCTGGTCACGTAGTACCGCTGCACCCTGACATCAGGCATTTACAAGGAGTAGAGCCATGGTTTCACGTAGTCAATTGAGTGCGTTTACCGCCGCCACGCTGGCACTGATGCCAGGGATAGGGTTTGCCGACAATGCCAGGGATTGGCAGAACACCCCGACGGATCTGAACATGGTGTTCGGCTACTACAACCGGGTCGACACCAACACCCCGATCGACACGACATTGCCCATCAACGGCCTGTCGTTGAACGCCGACCTCTACCTGTTCCGCTACGCCCGTTCATTCGGCATCGACGGGCGCAACAGCGCCATCCAGTTTATCCAGCCGTACGCCGACGTTTCGGCGTCGTTCGACAACGCCCAGTTTTTCAGTGGGACCAAGCGCAACGGTGGCATGGGCGACACGCAGATTGTGTTCGCCCATAACATCTTCGGTGGCCCGGCATTGACCGCCGAGGAATTCGCCAGTTGGAAGCCCGAGACGTTCCTCACCGGTGCGCTGTGGATGACCATGCCCACCGGCGACTACGATAAAGACCGCATCATCAACATCGGCTCCAACCGCTGGGTGTTCAAGCCCGAACTGGGCTTCGGCACCCCGATTGGCCCGACCTGGCTCGAAATCAACACCTACGTCTCGCTGTTTGGCGACAACAAGGATTACCACGGCGACAGCAAGCTGGAACAAAAGCCGCTGTATGCCATCGAGGGTCACTACAGCTACACCATCAACCGCGCACTCTGGGTGTCGCTGGACGCCACCTACAACCGCGGCGGAGAAAGCAGGATCGACGGCGACTGGCAAGACAACAAACAGGAAAACGGCCTGCTGGGCGCCAGCCTGGGTTTTATGTTGTCACCCCAGTTTGGCGGCCTAATCGCCTATAACGACACGGTCTCCGAGCGCACCGGTTCACCCGATGTGAACACCTGGACCTTCCGCCTGCAGTACGTCTGGTGAGAGCCACCTTCACGGAATGAACGGAGTGCGCCATGTCCCGTATTCATCTCGCGCGTCTATTGCTGGCAGGCTTGCTGCTCACCCCTCACACCGTTTTGGCCGACGAGCTGGAACCCAAGGCCCTCACCGCCCTGGAGCAGATGGGTGGCTACCTGCGCAGCCTGCAGCAGTTTCGCATCGACGCCCACAGCCACACCGACCAGGTGCTGGAGAACGGCCAGACCATCGAGTTCAGTCACCAGACCCGCCTTGCAGCGATGCAGCCGGACAAGCTGCAAGTCTCGGTGGAAAGCGACGGTGAGCGCCGCAGCCTGTTCTACAACGGCCAGCGCTTTACCCTGTACGACAGCCGCAGCGGTTACTTCGCCAACCAGGCGGCACCGGCGAATATCGGCGGGTTGCTCGATCAGTTGAGCGAACGCTACGGCATCGAGCTGCCCCTGGCCGACCTGTTCCGCTGGCATCCCGGCACCGCCAAGGAGGTGGGCATCAGCAACGCCGTACTGATCGGCAGTGAAACCATCGACGGCCAGACCTGCACCCACTACGCCTACCGCCAGCCGGACATCGACTGGCAATTGTGGATTCGCCAGGGCGCGCAACCGCTGCCCTGCCGATTGGTTATCAGCCGCCGCGACACCGCCGAACACCCTCGGCACAGCGTCAACTACCTGTGGCAGCTCAACAGCCCGCCCAAGCCTGCCGACTTTGAGTTCACCCCGCCGGCCGGCGCCCGCGCGGTGCCCCTGCAACAGTTGGAGCCTCAGGGAGAACAGCCATGAAAAGCATGGCGGCGGTGCTGACCGCGACTTTGCTGCTGACGCTGTTCGATCCGCTGGCGGCCCAGGCCTGGCAACTGCGCGGCGGTGGTGGCGCACGCACGTTTGTGGTGCCCCATGGCGGCGGTGGCGGTTACCGCCCGCCCATGCCGGCGCCGCGCCCGATGCCTGCACCACGGCCGATGCCACCGCACCCGGAGCCCCATCCACAACCCCATCCACAACCAGGACCTCATCCTGAGCCGGGGCCGCATCCGGGGCCCGGGCCACAACCGGGGCCACATCCTTACCCGATGCCACCGCCTCCTCCGCCCCCACCGCCGCCCCCTCATGGCGATGACTGGTACCACCCATGGGCCACCGCCGCGGTGGTCGGCGCGACCACGGCGACCCTCCTCGCCATCGGTACGCGCGTCACCACGGTGCCGGTGGATTGCGTCTCGGTGGTCGCCAATGGCGTGGCCTACCAGCACTGCGGGCCCACGTGGTACCAGCCGCAATACGTCGGCAGCTCCGTGCAGTACATCGTGGTCGCCGCGCCCTGGTGACCCATCGTTTCAAGGATGATTGTGATGACGACGCTCAACGATTTAACCGCCCTGCAAGCCAGCATCGGCGAAAGCGTGCTGGGTCAGGACCAGGTCATCCGGCAGATCCTCATCGGTCTGCTGGCAAACGGTCACTTGCTGCTGGAGAGCCTGCCGGGGCTGGCCAAGACCCGCACGGTCAAGGCCCTGGCCCGGCACCTGGATGCGAAGATGAGTCGCATCCAGTTCACCCCCGACCTGCTGCCCTCGGACATCACCGGCGCCGAGGTGCTGCACCAGGTGGATGGCCAGAACCAGATCCGTTTCCAGCCAGGCCCGTTGTTCGGCAACCTGGTCCTCGCCGATGAAATCAACCGCGCCCCGGCCAAGGTCCAGGCGGCCTTGCTCGAAGCCATGGAAGAACGCCAGATCACCGTAGCCGGCGCCAGCCATCCGCTGCCCGAGCTGTTTATCGTGGTCGCCACCCAAAACCCCATCGAACAGGAAGGCACCTACCCATTGCCGGAAGCGCAGATGGACCGGTTCCTGATGAAAGTCCTGCTGGATTACCCCAGCGCCGACAACGAAAGCCAGGTGCTGCGGCTGCTGCGTGAAGAAGAACAGCATGCCGCCACAGCGGCGACCCGGGGCTTCACCCTCGCCCCCGAAGTGATCTTCGCTGCCCGCAAGGAGGTCAGCGCGATCCAGGTGTCCCCCGCCATCGACCGCTACTTGATCGACCTGGTCAACGCCACCCGCCATCCCGCCGACTACGACGCCGACCTGGCGCGCTGGATCAGCCTCGGCGCCAGCCCCCGTGGCGGCATTGGCCTGGACCGCGCCGCCCGTGCCGACGCCTGGCTGCAAGGCCAGGCCTTCGTCACCCCGGACAACGTGCGCACGGTGGCGCACCCGGTGCTGCGTCACCGCCTGCAATTGAGCTACGACGCGGTGGCCGATGGCGTCACGGCCGACGAGGTGCTGGACCGCCTGCTGGATAAAGTGGCGATCCCGGCATGAACGCCGACGGCCTGGTCTACGTGTCCCTGGGGCAGTTGATGGCCCTGCAGTTCCAGACCCGTGGCCTGAGTTTCGTCGCGCGCCAGCCCCAGGGCAGCATCCTCGCCGGCAACCATGCCTCGCGGCTGCGCGGGCGCGGCTTGAACTTCGATGAACTGCGTCGCTACCAGCCCGGCGATGATCTGCGTCACCTGGACTGGCGCGCCTCCCTGCGTACCGGCAAACCGGTGATCCGCACCTTTACCGAGGAGCGCGACCGCCCGGCGCTCATCGTGGTCGACCAGCGCATGTCGATGTTCTTCGGTTCGGTGCGCAGCTTCAAATCGGCCGTCTCCGCCGAATTGGGCGCGCTGGCGGCATGGATGGTGTTCAACGCCGGCGACCGGGTGGGCGGGCTGGTGTTCAACGATGAGCACATCGACAGTGTGGCGCCCTTGCGCAGCCGCAAGCGCGTCGAAGCCTTGTGCAGCCGCATCGTCCAGCAGAACGCCGCATTGAGCGCCGGCAACCCGGACCATGAAGCCGACGGCCAGCTCGACAAGGTGCTGCAACGGTGCCTGGCGCTGGCCGGGCATGACCACCTGATCTGCATCATCAGCGATTTCGCCGGGGCCGGTGACCGCACCCTGCAATTGATGCGGCAACTGTCGGCCCACAACGATGTGATCGCCCTGCAAGTCTATGACCCGCTGGCGTTGAACGTGCCGGATAGCGGGCACCTGATGGTCACCCAGGGCCAGTTGCAGGTGGAACTCGCCGTACAGAAACGCCAGGTGCGCCAACCCCTGGGGGACTTTCTTGGCGGGCGCCTAAAGGACGTCGCCAGCCTGCTGCGCCGCAGCCAGGTGCCGCTGTTGATGATCAGCACGGCGCTGCCTGCAGTTGACCAACTGCGCGATGAGCTGGGCCGGCGCAATGGAGCGCGGCGATGAACGCCAATGTGCCGAGCATCGAACAACTCAAGGAGCTGGGCCTGCCGGCGCCGGTCAGCTACTGGCCGCAGACGTGGGGCTGGTGGGTGCTGCTCGGTTTGCTGGCGATTGCCCTGCTGGTGCTGGGCGTCCGCGCCTGGTTGCGCTGGCGCCGCAATACCTATCGCCGCGAAGCCCTGGCGCGCCTCAACGTGATCGAAGACCTGCGCGAATTGCCGGAACTGCTCAAGCGCGTGGCCCTGTCGATGCCCCTTGCGCCCGAAGAACACCAGCGCGTGCCAACCTTGAGCGGGGCCGACTGGCAGGCGTTCCTGCTGCGCCATGGCGGTACGCCGCTGCCGGAGGATTTCAGCCTTCAACTGGCGAGCCTGGCGTATGGGGCAGCCGATATGTCAAGCGCGCAACGTGAACAGTTGTTGGCCCGGTGCAAAGCCTGGGTGGAGCATCACCATGTGGCAGCTTGATTACCCCTGGCTGTTGCTCCTGCTGCCGTTGCCGTGGCTGGCCTACCGTTACCTGCCGGAATACCGCGAAGCCCGCAGCGCCGTGCGTGTGCCGTTTTTTGCCAGCCTCAGCCGGGCCGTGGGCCAGACGCCCGCCGCCAGCGGCATCCGCAGCAATCGCCTGCAATTGCTGCTCAACCTGCTGGTGTGTGCGCTGCTGGTGTTGGCCATTGCCCGCCCGGTGTGGATCGAAAAACCCATCGAACGCCAACAGCCGGTGCGTGACCTGATGCTGGCCATCGACATCTCGCAGTCCATGGAAACCCAGGACTTCACCGACGCCAATGGCCAGAAGATCAACCGCCTGGCCGCCGTCAAACAGGTGGTGCAGGGCTTTATCCAGCGCCGCAAGGACGACCGTATCGGCCTGATCCTGTTTGGCAGCGGTGCCTATCCCCAGGCGCCGTTGACCCTCGATCACGCCAGCCTGTCGCTGCTGCTGGATGACAGCGGCATCGGCATGGCCGGGCCCAATACCGCGATTGGCGATGCCATCGGCCTGAGCCTGAAACTGCTGGACCAGGCCCATGAGCAAGAGAAGGTGCTGATCCTGCTCACCGACGGCAATGACACCAGCAGCGCGATCCCGCCCGATCACGCGGCCTCGATGGCGGCGGCGAAGGGCGTGGTGATTCACACCATCGGCATTGGCGACCCGGGCGCCTCGGGCGAATCCAAGGTCAACCTGAGCGCCCTGCAACAGATTGCCGAGGCCACCGGCGGGCGCTATTTGCGCGCCGAAAACCGCGACACCCTGGACCAGGTCTACGCCACACTCGACCAGATCACCCCGCATCAGGTGAACACCCTGAGCCACCAGCCCAAGCGTGATCTGTTCTGGATCCCACTCGCGGCAGCCATCGCCGTGCTGGCGCTGTATCACCTGATCGCCGCTTTGTGGCCGCATCTGGGACTGCGCCATCGGGAGGTCCGCGATGGCGTTCAACCTCAGTGACTTCCACTTCCTGCGCCCGGGCTGGCTGCTGCTGGCGTTGCTCGGCCTGTTGCTGCCGCTGCTGTGGCGCCGCAGCAAGGATCTGCAACGACGCTTGCGGGGCAATATCGCGCCGCACCTGTTGCCACATTTGCTGTTGACGCCGACTGATCGCCATCGCCTGCGGCCGGTGCATCTGGTCAGCGCACTGCTGATTTTCGGCGCACTGGCCAGTGCCGGCCCCACCTGGGAACAGGACCGCCCCGACTTCCTGGAAAACCGCGCGCCGCTGATCATCGCCCTGGACCTGTCACCGTCGATGGACACCGCCGACGTGCCGCCTGCCCGGCTGCAAGCTGCCAAGCACAAGTTGCAGGACCTGGTGCAGCGCCGCCAGGGCGCGCGTACTGCGTTAATGGTGTATGCCGGGAGCGCGCATCTGGTATTGCCGCCGACGGACGACCCGGCATTGCTCGACAGCTTTATCCAGGCCCTGGCCACCGACCTGATCAGCAAGCCCGGACGGGATGTGGCCGGAGTGATCGACCAGTCCAAGCGTTTGCTCGCGGCGGAAAACGCCCCCGGCAGCCTGTTGCTGATCACCGACGGCGCCGACCTCGCGCAGCTGCCGCAGCTCAAACAACACCTCGCGGACAGCCCGTTGCAGGTGCTGGTATTGGCGGTCGGCGTGAACTTCGATGCCGACGCCTTGAAGCAACTGGCCGCGGCCACCGACGCGCCGCTGGGCAGCCTGACCCTCAACGATGACGACCTCGACTGGGTAGAACTGCATGCCCAGCAGCACTTCCAGAACGCCGATGAACAACAGCGCAACCTGCAATGGAAAGATGCCGGCTACTGGCTGTGCTGGCCGCTGCTGCTGTTGGCGTTGTTCAGCGTGCGCCGGGGCTGGAGCCTGAACTGGATGGCGGTGCTGGTGCTGGGGGCGTTCCTGCAACCTGCGCCCGCCGAGGCCAATGCCCTGACCGACGCGTTCTTCACCCGCGACCAGCAAGGCCGCTGGGCCTTCGAACACCATCACTACCCCGCCGCTGCCGCGCTGTTTGTCGACCCCTACTGGAAGGGCGTCGCCGCCTACAATGCCGCCGACTACGACCTGGCCCTGGCGACCTTCGCCCAACTCGACACCGCACAGGCCGCGTTCTACCGGGGCAATATCCACGTGCGCCGCTTCAAGTTCGACGACGCGATCACCGCCTACCAGCAAGCCTTGCAGCAGCAACCGCAGTTCCCCGAAGCCAGCACCAACCTGGCGCTGGCGTTGGCCCTGAAGAAAGACACCGAGAACGCCTCGGACAATGCCCCCGAGGTCAAGCCTGATGCGGTCAAGTTCGACAAGGCCGCCGGCAAGGGCAAGAGCAAGGCTATCCAGACCGAACAGGCGAGCAACGACGCGCTGTGGCTACAGAACCTGACAACTTCCCCGGCGAACTTCCTGCGGCGCAAGTTCAGCCTGCAGGACCAGGGAGCCCAGCCATGAACCGGCTCTGCTGGCTGTTGCTGCTGGTCGCTGGCCCGTTGTGGGCGGCCGAACCGCAATTGAAAGTGCAGGCGCAACTGGTGCCTGGCAACAACGTGGTGGTGGGCGAACAAGTGCAATTGCAGGTCGATGTATTGACCGACACCTGGTTCACCGCCGCCGCCAGCCTGCCGCCGCTGCAGTTGCCCGGCGCGCGGGTGCAGGCGCCGGACAGTGAATCCGAACACGTCAACCAGGTGCTCGAGGGCAAGACCTTCTACGGCATGCGCTACCGCTATCGCATCACCCCGTCCGTGGCCCAGACGTTCAACATCCCGGCCCTGACGGTGCAGGCCCAGCCCGGCCAGGCCAGCGCACCGTTGAGTGCGCAAACGGCGGCGCTGTCATTCCAGGCGACCCAGCCGCCGGGGTTCGAACCCGGGGAAACCGTGTTGGTGGCTGACGGGCTGCGCCTGACCCAGGCGGTCACCACCACACCGCTCAAGGTCGGCGACACCCTCACCCGCACCCTCACCCTGCAAGCCGACAACACCCCCGGCCTGTCACTGCCGCCACCTGACCAGGCCCAGGTAAAAGGCCTGCGTCGCTACCCGCAGTCGCCGGTCATCGGCAACCTGGATGATGGCCGCGGCAACATCACCGGCGGCCAACGCATCGACCGGCAGGTGTACCGCGTCGAACAGCCCGGTCACTACCAACTGCCGGCGATCAGCGTGAAATGGTGGGACAGCCGCAACCATCGCCTGCAACTCACGCGGGTGCCCGAGATCAGCATCGAGGCGCAAGCCGCAAGTGCCTACACCCCGACGTTTTCCATCGCCGAGGACCTCAAGCAACTCGGCCAGCACAGCTGGCAACTGTCACGGCACGGCATGGCCTGGAGCGCTGCCCTGGTGGTGCTGGTACTGGCCGCGTACCTCGTGCATGGCCTATGGCCACAGGTCCCTCCCCTGTGGCGACGTGGCTACGAGGCGTTGCGCTGGCGCTTTCGTCGACTACGCTTGCTACCACTGAACCCCCGTCGCGAAAAGGATTTCCCATGACGTCCCTGCGTTGCGTCTTGCCCCTTCTGCTGCTGATAAGCCTGCCTGCGCTGGCGGCCGATCCGCTGCCCTCGTGGAGCGAAGGCGCGAACAAACAACACATCATCGAATTCGTCCGGGCCGTGACCGCCGAAGGCTCCAGGGACTATGTAAAACCCGCCGAACGCATCGCCGTATTCGATAACGACGGCACCCTGTGGACCGAACAGCCGGCCTACTTCGAGGTGCTGTTTGCCTTCGACGAAATCAAGCGCCTCGCCCCCCGGCATCCCGAGTGGAAAACCACCCAGCCATTCAAGGCCGTGCTCGACAACGATCACCAGGCCCTGGCGCAAAGCGGCATGGAAGGCCTGCTGAAAATCATCGGCGCCACCCATACCGGGATCACCACCGACGCCTTTATCGACAACGCCAAGACCTGGCTCGCCCAGGCCCGTCACCCGAAAACCGGCAAGCCCTACACCGAGATGATCTACCAGCCGATGCTGGAGATGCTCGACTACCTGCGCAGCCAGCAATTCAAGACCTACATCGTTTCCGGCGGGGATACTGCCTTCATGCGTGCCTTCGCCGAAGTGGTCTACGGCGTGCCGCCGGAACAGGTGATCGGCTCCAACTTCGTCACCGCGTTCCAGATCAAGGATGGCGCCCCGCAGGTCCTGCGCACCGCCAAGCTCGCCCACAACGATGACGGCCCGGGCAAGCCGGAAAGCATCGACTCGATCATTGGCCGCCGGCCGATCCTGGCCTTCGGCAACTCCGACGGCGACCTGCAAATGCTCCAGTGGACAGCCGCCGGCCAGGGCAAACGCTTCATGGGCCTGGTGCACCACACCGACGCCACGCGCGAGTGGGCCTATGACCGCAACTCTCACATCGGGCGCCTGGACAAGGCGCTGGATGAAGCCAGGACAAAAGGCTGGACCGTGGTGGACATGGCAACCGAGTGGAAGCGCATCTACCCGTTCGAGCCGGCTGTGCAACAGCAGGTGCAATAAGAAAAGACGTCGCGAAGGACTGTAATAAACGTTGGTCGCAGGCAATGCGACTCAAGCCGAGAAAGGAGCAAGTCATATGACTCGCCTACGCAAGTGGCTGCCGAAACTCGCCCTGGTGGCGGTATCGGTGATGGGGGTCTCGGCATCAGCCTGGGCCGCCGACAAGCCGAATATCCTGGTGATATTCGGCGATGACATTGGGCAAACCAACATCAGCGCCTATTCCATGGGCGTAGTGGGTTACAAAACCCCGAATATCGACCGTATCGCCAAGGAAGGCATGCTGTTCACCGACTACTACGCGGAGAACAGCTGCACCGCCGGGCGCTCATCCTTTATCACAGGCCAGACGCCGTTGCGCACTGGCTTGTCCAAGGTGGGCATTCCCGGTGCGCCGGTGGGCCTGCAAAAACGCGATATCACCATTGCCCAGGCGCTCAAGGGCCTGGGCTACTCCACCGGGCAATTCGGCAAGAACCACCTGGGCGACCGGGATGAATACCTGCCCACCAACCACGGCTTCGATGAGTTCTTCGGCAACCTGTACCACCTCAATGCCGAAGAAGAGCCAGAGCGCCCGTACTGGCCCAAGGACGATGCCGACTTCGTCAAGGCCAACACCCCGCGCGGGGTGATCCACAGTTTTGCCGACGGCAAGATCGAAGACACCGGCGCCCTGACCACCAAGCGCATGGAGACCATCGACGACGAAACAACGGCCGCCGCCCAGGCGTTCATCAAGAAACAGGCCGAAGCCAACAAGCCGTTCTTCGTGTGGATGAACACCACGCGCATGCACGTGTTCACCCACGTGCGTGACTCGATGAAGGGCCAGAGCGGCATGCCCGGCAACGAGTACGCCGATGGCATGCTGGAGCATGACGGCGATGTGGGCAAACTCCTGCAAACCCTCGACGACCTGAAGATCGCCGACAACACCATTGTGGTCTACACCACCGACAACGGGCCGAACCAGTTCTCGTGGCCGGATGCGGCAACCACACCGTTTCGCAACGAGAAAGACTCCAACTGGGAAGGCGCCTACCGGGTGCCCGCGATCATCCGCTGGCCGGGCAAGATCAAGCCTGGTGAAGTCTCCAACGAAATGGTCTCGGGCATGGACTGGTTCCCAACCCTGCTGGCCGCCGCAGGCGATGCGGACGTCAAGGACAAGCTGCTCAAGGGCTGGGCTCCGACGGCGGGCGGTACCAACTTCAAGGTGCACCTGGACGGCTACAACCAACTGCCCTACCTGACCGGCCAACAACCCAAAGGCGCACGTAACGAGTTCTTCTATTTCAACGATGACGGTGCACTGGTGGCAGTGCGGTTCGACAACTGGAAGGTGGTGTTTGCCGAACAGCGCCAGCCGGGCGGTTTCCGGGTGTGGAGCGAGCCGTTCGTGCAACTGCGGGTGCCGAAAATCTTCAACCTGAGGATGGACCCGTATGAGCGCGCGGATGTGGTGTCTGACCAGTATTACGACTGGAGCACCAAAAACATCTACCTGGGTGCGGTGGCGGTGACCAAATCGGCGAAGTTCCTCGAGACGTTCATCGAGTACCCGCCGAGCCAGAAACCGGCCAGCTTCAGCATCGACCAGATCCGCGAAGCCGTGGACAAGAAGATTGCGGAAAAAATGAAGGCTAACCCGGCGCAATAGCCGTAGGCGCCGCGCTTATGGGTGGCGCCCAACCCGTGGCGAGGGAGCTTGCTCCCGCTGGCTGCACAGCAGCCCCCATCCAGACAGCGCGGTTTTTCAGGTAAGTCGCGGTGTCTGGCTTTGGGGGCGCTTCGCACCCCAGCGGGAGCAAGCTCCCTCGCCACACTTTGATCGGTATTTCCATAAGGCTATCTGCAATGTCGTCACGCACCGCCAGCAAACCCGTTGCACTGGCTCACACCTCAACCACGCTGATTCCCGCCTTGCTGCTGTTCATCTCCGGCATGGCTGCCCTGGTGTACCAGGTGCTGTGGATCAAGCAACTGTCGCTGGTCGTGGGGGTGGAGGTGTACGCCATCACCACCGGCATCAGCGCGTTTTTTGCCGGGCTGGCATTGGGTGGCTGGCTGTTCGGACGCTGGGCCGATCGCCTGTCACGCCCGCTGCTGCTGTACGCAATCCTCGAAATTCTCGTCGCCGTGCTCGGCGTGGCTGCCACCGTGGCCCTGAGCATGGCCGCCAGCCCGTTTGCCTGGCTGGAACAACAGGTCGGCCTGCTGGCCTGGGTCCTGCCATTTGTGCTGGTGGGCATCCCGGCCCTGCTGATGGGCGGCACCTTGCCGGTGCTGGTGCGCTCGCTGGACATCGACCCCAAGGCCCTGGGCCAGGCCGGTGGCCGCTTGTATGCGGCCAACACCGCCGGGGCAATTGCCGGCACCTTGCTCAGCGCCTTCGTGCTGATCGCCACGTTCGGCGTGCGCGGCAGTGCCCTGGTGGCCGCGATGCTCAATCTGCTGGCCGCCGTCGGCGCGCTGTTGTATGTGCGGCATCACACGCCTGCGCCGACCAGCCACACCCGCAGCGCGCAACCGGCGCGCCTGGCCCTGGTGCTGTACGCCGTCGCCGGTGGCGTGGCCCTGGGTTACGAGGTGGTGTGGTCGCAGTCCATCGTGCAGTTCATGAGCACCCGCACCTATGCGTTTGCCGTGGTACTCGCCACGTATCTGGCCGGGCTGTTTATCGGCAGCCAGTTGATGGCGCGGCGGGTCGAGCGGGTCCGCGACCCATGGGGCATCTTCGGCCTGCTGATCGCCGGTGCCGGGTTGGTGGCCTTGCTGGAAATCGCCCTGCTGGGCCGCTGGCTGGTGCTGCTGCAAACCCAGGCCGAAGCCCTGGTGCTGAGCCTGGGCGGCGCCGAACTGCCGGGCATGAGCGCACGCTTTGCGGTGGCAGCGCTGTGCATCGTGTTTGTGCCAACCCTGTTGCTCGGCGCAGCCTTTCCCCTGGCCCTGCGCTTGAGCGTGGGCAGCGAGCACGTGGGCCGGGATGTGGGCGCGGTGGTGGCATTCAATACCCTCGGCGGGATTGTCGGGGTGATGTTGTGCGGTTTTGTGCTGATTCCCTGGCTTGGGCTGGTGCGTACCCTGGGCTTGCTCGCGGTGATCGCGGGTGCCGTGGGCGATATGGCCGTGCGTCGTGGCCACGGGGTGAAAAAAGGCCGACGCCAGGCAGTAGTCGCTCTCGGTTTGCTGTCTGTGGCCGTAGGTTTACTGACGCCCGTGGATCGCCTGGCCAAGCTGCTGCCCGGGGCACGCAATGCGAGCCTGGCGTTTTACCAGGAAGGTCGCGGCGCCACGGTCGCCGTGGTCACCCAGGGCCAGGGCGCCCGCAGCTTTCAGCGCCTGTACATCCAGGGCGTGTCCAACACCGGCGACGCCATGCCATCCCTGCGCTATATGCGGATCCAGGCACTGCTGCCGCTGCTGATCCATAACGGCGAGCCCCGCTCGGCGCTGGTGATTGGCTTTGGCACCGGGATTACCGCCGGGGCCTTGCTGCGTTATCCCGGGCTCGAGCACCGGGTAGTCGCCGAGTTGCTGCCATCGGTGATCCAGGCGGCGCCGCTGTTCAAGGGCAATTTCAACGCTGCCAGTGATCCGGGAGTGGACGTGCGTCTGCGGGACGGTCGCCAGGAACTGCTGCGCAACCCGCAGGCGTACGACCTGATCACCCTCGAACCACCGCCACCGTCGGCGGCTGGCGTGGTCAACCTGTATTCCCGCGACTTCTACCAATTGGCTGCCCGGCGCCTGGAGAAAAACGGCCTGCTGGCCCAATGGCTGCCCCTGCCGACGCAAAACATCGAGGACTCACAGTCCCTGGTGCGCAGCTTCCTCGACGTGTTTCCGTACGCGACGCTGTGGACCAGCGAATTCCACGAAATGCTGCTGGTGGGCTCCATGGAGCCCATCGAACTGGACGCCACGCGGATTCGCCAGCGCTTTGAGCAACCGACCGTCAGCAGCGCCCTGAGTGATGTAGGCATAGATTCCGCGGCAACCCTGCTCGCTACCTGGGTCACCGATCGCCAGGGCCTGGAGCGTTTTGCGGGCACTGCGCTGCCGGTCACCGATGACCAGCCGCGTATCGAATACGCACCGTGGGTACGCAGCAAAGAGATCGCCCGGGTGCTCCCGGCGCTGCTGGATCTGCGGGTGCCTGCGCCATTGCTGAGTGCGGACCCGGCGTTCACCCGTACCCTGTCCAGCGAACAGCAGCGCCTGATGCAGTTCTATCGCGCCAGCCTGCATGCCTATGACGGCGATCGCACCGCCTGGGGCCGGGATATCCAGGCGGTGTTGCAACAAGACAGCGCCAACCCTTATTACCGCTGGTTCATCGGCCAGTAGTCGGGGGCTCATGCGGCCCGGGGCGCGAACCCCGGGCCTGACACATCAGCGTTTCAGCTTCAGATACGACTGGTGCAGGTCCGACGCCCAACCGTCGATCACGCTTTTCACGTCATCGGCCTTCATCACCTGGGAGTCGTTCGACAACGGCTTGCCGGTGCCTTTACGCACGACCTGGGCGATTACCTTGCCGCTGTCGCCATCGAGGAATTGGGCCTCGGTGCCCAGGGTGGTTTCCTGGTCACGAATCCCGGTACCGGTGCTGACCGCAGCGGCCACCAGCGCGACAGGAATGTACTCATACGGCTTGAGGCTTTCGGTCTTGCTGCTGACGGCCGTGATGGCCGCCCGTACTACAATCACGCCCGGGCCAGGCCCGTTGGCCAGTGGCAGGGACTTTTCCAGCTCGCGCTTCAGCGCCTGGTTGTAGTAGGTGTTGATGCCCTGCAAGGTGCTTTCAGGAATCCTGGTGGTGGCTTGTGGCTTGGGGTAGAACTGGGTGGGCTCGATATACACGCCGGTATAACGGCTCAGGTTCAGGTTGGGGTCCACCCAGCGCATCACGTCAGCGCCCGAGGGGGACTTGGCTTCCTTCAGGTTGCTGTAGTCGGAGAGAAACCCGGAATACTCGTCCGGCTGCGTCACCTTGCTGGAACACCCCATCACCCCGATCGAGGCAATGCACACCGTGCCGATCATTAGTCCTAGCTTCATCGTCGAACTCCCTGGTTGTCATCGAAGGAACGTTGAGCTGTAGGTATAGCCAACTCTGGGAAAATAACCCGGCAGACAACACAGGTTGTGGGGTATTTCACAGCGACTATTTGACAGGCAAGCGCCCAACGTCAAAGCTGCACAGAGCTTAAGCGCGCCACCAGAGCGTCAATGCATCGGACATCGGAAGTCGTAATGCCCAAGCCTGACAATAAAGCCGTACCTCGCCGTGATTCCCCCAGTCGTTACCTGTATCCCGTACTGATCGCCCTGCTGCTGTTGGCCATGGCCGGAATCTGGTTTTTCCTCCAGGCCGGCACGCCTCGGCTGCCAGTGGCGGCGCCTGCCCCCGTGGTCAAGCCGGTGGCCGTTCTGCCGCCTGCAAAAATGGTCGATGAGCAGCAGTGCCAGGGTTGTCACCAGGCACAGGTCAAGGACTGGCAAGGCTCGCACCACAAGTTGGCGATGCAGGTCGCCACCGCCGAGACGGTACTGGCCGACTTCAACGATGTGTCCTTCAGCAGCGAGGGTGAGACCACCCGGTTCTCGCGCCGGGGCGATGAGTTCTGGGTCAACACGCCCGGCGCCGACGGCAAGGCGGCGGATTTCAAGGTCGCCTATACCTTCGGCATCGCGCCATTGCAGCAGTATTTGATCGAGGTTGGCGACGGGCGCTTGCAGGCCCTGGGCGTGGCGTGGGATACGCAAAAGAACCGTTGGTTTCACCTCTACCCCGGCCAGGGCGTGAACTTCAAGAACCCGCTGCATTGGAGCAAGCCCAGCCAGAACGCCAACTTCATGTGCGTGGAGTGCCACACCACCGGCTACAAGCGCAATTTCGATGCCGCCAAAAACAGCTTCGACAGCCAGTGGAACAGCCTGGGCGTCGGCTGCCAGGCGTGCCATGGCCCGGCGTCGAACCATGTGGAGTGGGCGGCGAAAAAAGGCGATCTGCTGCACGCGGGCTTTGCCGTGGACTTGAAAGACAAGGACGCCACCTTCGAGATCGAGACCTGCGCCCGCTGCCACGCCCGCCGCGCGCCACTGGGGGACGGCTATACCGTCGGCAAACGCCTGATGGACGATTACCTGCCCAGCGTGCTGACCCGCGAGCTGTATGCGCTGGACGGCAAGATCAAGGATGAAGTGTTCGAACACGGCTCGTTCGCCCAAAGCAAAATGGCCGACAAGGGCGTGCGCTGCAGTGACTGCCACAACCCCCACAGCGCCGAACTGAAAGCACCGGGCAATGGCCTGTGCCTGCAATGCCACAACACTGCGGGCAAAACCGCCGTGGCCACGGTGGATGGTCGCGGGTTGCAGGCCAAGAACTACGACTCCCCCGAACACACCCGCCACGCGGCCGGCGAGCCCGGTTCGTTCTGCGTCGATTGCCACATGCCCGGCAAGTTCTACATGGGCAATGACTTCCGGCACGACCACAGTTTCAGCATTCCCCGGCCCGGGGATAAGGTCAGCGAACAGTTCAAGCTCTGGAGTGCCAGCGAGCCCGAGCATGCACCGCGTTACGCCGAAAGTATGCTGCTGATCCGGGGTGGCCAGCCAGGCGCGGCGCAAGCGCTGTATGACCAGTTGGCACGCAACAACCTGCCGGCAATCCAGCGCGCGACGCTGCTGGCTGAACTGCCGAACTACCCGAGTGAACAGGCGTTGAAACTGGCGACCAGGGACCTTGGCAACCCGGCGCCGCACGTACGTGAGAGCGCAGTGCGGGCGATCAGTGCATTCCTGCCGCCGCCTGAACGGGTAGCGTTGTATGGGCCGTTGCTGCGGGACCCGGTGCTGGCGGTGCGGATCATTGCCGCCCGTGACCTGCTGAGCGCCTCGGGCCAGGGCCTTGGGCCGGACTGGGACAAGGCGATCGCCGAGTACGAAAATGTACAGTTGAGCTTGCTGGAGCGGGCCGAAGCCAATCTCAACCTGGCGATGCTGTACCAGGCCAGCGGTCGCGGCGACAAGGTAGAAGCGCAACTGCGTACCGCGTTGCTGCGGGACCCGGATTTCTTCCCGGCGCTGGTGACCCTGGCGCAATGGCTGGAGGCCAACGGTCGTGCCGAGGAGGCACGGACGCTGGTGGCGGACAACCTCAAGCAGCACCCCGAGGCGGGACTGTTGCAGCACACCCAGGGGTTGATGCTGATTCGCGCCGGGGAATCGGCCAAAGCCATGCCGCACCTGCGTGAAGCGGCGCGACTGGAGCCCGCAAATCCGCAGTACAACTATGTACTGGCGGTGGCGCTGCATGACAGCGGGCATGTGGATCAGGCCTGTGAACAACTGGAAAAGCTGTTGGCATTGCAGCCGTATAACCGCAATGCGCGGCTGTCGTTGATCCAGTACTACCTGGAAAACGGAAAAGAGCCCAAGGCGCAGGTGGTGATGCAGTCGTGGAAGAAGCTCAACCCAGGAGATCCGGCGTTGAAATAAACCGGCCTGGGCCGGCAGCCGATTAACAGTCTTTGACAGTTTCCCGACAAAGCTCACAAAGACTCATCGACGGCCCGCCCCTAGCATTCGAGCATCCAAACCACCCCTCGGGTGCTCATCATGTTTCGCACATTGCGCAGTATTCCGCTGCTGGGTTGCCTGCTGGGCAGCCTCGGCTGCCACGGCCAGCCGCCGGCCCCGCCGCCCATTCCCAAGGGCGACTACAGCGCAATTATCCGCTACCTGCAAAAACGCATTCCCAGCGAAATGGCCAGGCAAAACATACCCGGCCTGTCCATCGCCCTGGTCAACGGCCAGGAACTGATCTGGGCCCAGGGCTTTGGCCTGGCCGACAAGGCCCTGGGCAAACCCGTCACCCCCAACACCGCGTTCCGCGCCGGCGCCCTCTCCAAACTGCTGACCGCCACCGCCGCCCTGCAACTGGTGGAGCAACAGCGCCTGGCCCTCGACGCCCCGATCCAGGACACGCTGCGGGAGTTCTACGTACGCTCGCGCTTTCATTCCGACCAGGCTGCCGCCGACCGCGACATCACCCTGCGCCGCCTGCTCAGCCACCAGTCCGGCCTGCCCAGCGAACACCTGCGGGACGTGCGCAACACCTTCGCCATGGGCCAGATGCCAATGCGTATTTCAGGGGTTTGGCTGAGCACGCCACCGGGGACCCAGGTGGCCTATTCCAACCTCGGCTACGCCCTGGTCGGCGCCGCCATCGAACGCAGCAGTCGGCAGGATTTCGAAACCCGACTGCAAAGCAGCCTGCTCAAGCCCCTGGAGATGAACCAGTCGAGCTTCGTCGGCACCGGCGCGCAACCGGGCTTTCGCGCCCGGGGTTATGCAGGCGGCACCGTCAGCGCCGACGCCCAGGTGCGCGACCTTGCGGCCGGTGGCTTGTGGAGCAGCCCCAAGGACCTCAGCCACTACGTGCGCATGCTCTTCGCCCGGGGCCTCTATAAAGACAGACAGGTACTGGGCAGCCAGTCGATTGACGAGATGTTCAGCCAGCAAAACACCGGCAACGCCCTGGACTTCGACTGCCAGATGGGCCTGGGGTGGTTTCTCGCCCCTTGCGGCGATGAGCCGGTGGGCCCCGGCATTCGCACCTTCCAGCACAGCGGTGGCGGGGATGATTTCGCGGCGCAACTGACGATGCTGCCTGACCAGCAACTGGCCGTGATCGTGATGGCCAACGACAGCAACGCCGAAGAGATGGTGGTGTCCCTGACCACCGACACCCTGCGCCTGATGCTCCAGGCCCAGACCGGCGACCCGGTGTGTGCCGACAACTGTCAGGCGCCCGCCCACGGCCTGAAAATCCGCCAGGTGCCCGCCGCGATCGACCGCAGGCGCCTGGCGGGTTTCTACGCCACGGCCTGGGGCATTTTCCGTATCAAGGACGAAAACGGCCAGCTGTATGGCGAGTTGGCCGACACCCGTTTCGAACTGCTGCGCGACGGCCAGGGCTGGCTGCGGGCACAACAGAAGTTCCTCGGCTTCTGGCTCAAGGACCTCGGCGAACTGGGCCGTGTGCAGCTGGATGTGGTAACGGTGCAAGGGCGCCAGATGCTCACCGCCCGCAGCCACGGCCAACGCGTGCCGGTGGGCGAACGCATCGAACCGACCCCGCTGAGCAATGCCTGGGCCGACACCATCGGCACCTATCAAGTGCTCAACACCCATGAGCCCGACGCGCCCCTGAGCGGCATCAGCGTGCGCCTGGAAAACGGCTTCCTGGTGATCCGCGGCCAACTGCACGACGAGCCGCTGACCGACTACATCCTGCTGCCCGTGGACAACGCCCATGCGGTGCTGGCCGGCAACGGCTATGGCCTGGGCGATACCGTGAGTCGCCAGGTCAACGGCCTGAGCGCCTCCGGCTACCACTTCAAACGTACCGATTCTCCCCACAACCCCTTGAGTCTCTGACCTCACATGAAGACCATCATGCGTTCAAAACACCTGTGCCTGTCCCTGACGTCGCTGTGCCTGCTGGCCAGCGCCGACACCCTGCTGGCCGACGACTGGGAATACACCCTCAAAGCCGGCGTGGCCAACCTGCCCCGCTACAGCGGCAGCGACGAGCGAGTCACCGCGCCGGTGCTGGGGGCGGCCATCGTCAGCCCGTGGGGGATTTTCCTCGACACCGACAAGGGCCTGGGCTGGGGTTATGACGGCGGCGGTGCGAGCTTCAGCGCCTACGTCGGCGCCAGCGGCTCACGCAAGGACGAAAGCAAGACCGGGCGCCCGGGCTCGAAGAAACTCAAGGGCATGGGCGAGATCAAGACTCGCGCCCAGGTGGGTGTCAGTGGCAGCTATAACCTGGGCGGGGTGATTCTCGGCGCAACCCTGGAGCATGCGCTTGAGGAGGATGATCACAAGGATTCCGGCAAGGCGTTCACCCACCTGGAGCTGAGCCTGGGCACCAACCTGTACGACGGCGACTACGGTTCGCTGGATGCCAGCCTCAGCAGCCATTTTGGCGACAGCAACTACCTGCAGACCTGGTACGGCGTGACCACCGGCCAGGCCGCACAGAGTCGCTTCAAGGCCTACAAGGCCAGCGGCGGCAACATCAGCAACGGGATGAATCTGGTGTGGAGCTTGCCGATCAGCGAGCACACACAGTTTTCGACGCTGTTGGATGTGCAGTACCTGGCAGACAAGGCCGGGCAAAGCCCGATTGTGGAGAGACGCTTGCAGACGTCGGTGATGGGGATGGTCGAATACACGTTCTAACTTTGGTAATCCAATCAAAATGTGGGAGCGGGCTTGCTCGCGAAGGCGGTGTTTCAGTCAATGTATCCGGCGACTGATTCACCGCCTTCGCGAGCAAGCCCGCTCCCACATTTGATCTCCATGGCTCCTGGATGATTACTCGGCATACGCCCAGGTCATCCGAAACGATGCCCCGCCCCACTCCGAATCCAGCACTTCAACCTGCCCGCCATGCCATTGGCACACCCGCCGCACCAGCGCCAGGCCGAGGCCGAAGCCACCGGTGCGGCGGTCACGGCTGGCGTCCAGGCGCAGGAACGGCTCGAAAATCTTCCCTCGCCCTTCCACCGGCACACCGGGACCGTCGTCATTGACCCGTACTTCATAGCCGGTGCCAAACTTCACCAGCGACACTTCCACACGCCGGTCTGCATAGCGAATTGCATTACGCAACAGGTTGATCACCGCCCGTGCCATAAAGCGCGGCTCGATACGGATGTAATCGACTTCACAGGTGCGCAGCAGCAACTGCACGCCTGCCGCCTCGGCCTCCAGGGCGACGCTGCCGATCACACTGTCGAGCCAGCTGTGGGCCTCGATGCTTTCCCGGGTGATCTGCGTGGCGCCGCGTTCCAGGCTGGCGTAGGTCAACAGTTCCGAGACCATTTCTTCCAGCTCGCCGAGGTCGGCATACATGTCGGCGATCAGTGCGCGGCTCTCCCGTGGATCGGCCTGTTGCCTGAGCTGGTCGAGCTCAAACGACAGCCGCGCAATCGGCGTACGCAGCTCGTGGGACACGGCGTTGGTCAACTCGCGCTGATTGGCGATCAGGCTTTCGATGCGCTCGGCCATCTGGTTGAAGTGCCCCGCCAGCTCGCGCACAGTAGAACGGCGCGGCAGCAGGATGCGCGAGCCGAGATCGTTGTCACCGAAACGTTGCGCGGCCAGGCGGATATGCTCCAGGTCACGCCAATGGGGCCGAACCCAGAAGTACAGGACAATCGCCAGGCACAGGCCGAGGAAGCCATAGGCCCACATGTACAGCCACTTGGGCTCTTCCGGCAGTTTGATTTCCAGCAGTTGGTGGCCGCCGTCGATGTTGGAGATGAACTCCATGAAATCCCCACGCACCACCAACTCGCCACTGGCCAGCAGCTGCTGCTCACGCTCGGTCAGTTTCAGCTTGTCCCGCTGCACCAGCGCCAGGCGCAGCCCATAGTGCGGTTGCAACTCGGCCAGGCGGGCGGCGCGCGCTTCCCCCGTCACCGGCCGCAATTGTTCCACCACCCCATACGCCGGGCCGCGCAGGGCCTCGCGGTTGTAGGTTTCGTTGGCCTCCGGCAACAGCTCATCGAAGGTATAGTTCACCAGCCAGATCGCCCCGGCCAAGCCAATGGCCAGGATGATATACAGACGCAGAAACAGCCTTAACATCTAGACCTCCCAGGCGAACGGATTGAACAGGTAGCCCTTGCCCCAGATGGTCTTGATGCACACCGGTTCCCGGGGGTTGTCATTGAGCTTGCCGCGCAGCTTGCTGATGTACACGTCGACGCTGCGGTTGAGCCCGTCAAAGGCAATACCGCGCATGCGGTTGAGAATGTCATCGCGGGAGAGGATTTTCCCGGCGGCGCTGGCCAGCAACCACAGCAGTTCGAATTCCATGGTGGTCAGGTCGATCTTCTCCCCGCCCAGGCTCACCACCCGGCAACTGCGGTCGATGGCCAGGCGGCCAAACTCAAGGGCGCCGCGCACCGTGGGTTCCGGCGCCTGGCGACGTTGCAGGGCGCGCAGGCGAGCCAGCAGCACAGGCGGCTTGATCGGCTTGATCACATAATCATCGGCGCCGGACTCCAGGCCGAGGATGTGGTCGAGGTCGTCTTCCTTGGCGGTGAGGATCACGATGGGTGTGTCGGACACGTTGCGAATTTCACGGCACACATGCAGCCCGCTCTGGCCGGGCAGCATCAGGTCGAGCACGACGATCTTCGGCTTGAACTCCAGGAACGCCGCCAGCGCCAGATCGCCGCGGTGCACGGCCAGCACCTCGAAGCCATGCTGGGACAGGAAATGGGCGATCAGCCCTGCCAGCTTCTCATCGTCCTCCACGAGCAAGACCTTGCCGAGACCCAAGTTATCCATAAATTTCCAGTGCACGCGCGGATTGAAGTGTGCGCATTATAGGTGGCAAGCCGGCAGACTAAAGCAGCTGGCCATCACTGGCCGACGAAGCTTCATGCTTTTAAGAGTTTTTAACAGTTTCACCGCAGTCTTTAACTCGGTACCGTCCGCCAGATGCGCCCCACACGCTTTTCGGAAGTGTCGCTGATGACAACACCGCAAACACAAGAGAATCATGGCCCTCCACCTACATAGCGGGAGAAAACCATGTTCGTTCGTCACAAATCAGACATAGAAAACACCGCGCACTTTGTCGAATGGGGCGCTGGCACCAGCCATCGGTTGCTGACGGAAAAGGACGGGATGGGTTATACCGTCTGCCACACCGTCGTGCGTGCCGGCACCGAGTCACTGCTGCAATACCGTAATCATCTGGAGGCTTGCTACTGCATCGCCGGTGAGGGTGAAGTCGAAGATATGGACGGTAACGTCTACCCGATCCGCCCCGGTGATATTTATGCGCTGGACCAACACGACTGCCATTATCTAAGAGGCGGAAAGGAGCAGGACCTGGTGCTGGTCAGCGTATTCAACCCGCCGCTCAAGGGCGACGAGCGCCACAATCTCACGGATAAATCCGGCTCCGGCTACTGACGACGATTTGACTCACGGACACGAGCACACCATGCGCAAGGATTACCTGGCTTTCTTCATTTCGTTGTTTCTGTCACGCCTGGCCGACCAGATTCTGTTGTTCATCGTGCCGCTGATCGTGTTCCAGACCACCAACAGCGTGTCCTGGGCGGGCCTGGCGTTTTTTGTCGAATCCTTGCCGCGGTACCTGTCGTTCCCGGTGTGCGGGGCGTTGTGCGACAAATATCCCGCCGTGCGCGTCCTGCATATCAGCCAGGTGTACCGGGCGCTGGCGTGTGTGGCGGCGGTGCTGCTGTATGGAATGTTCGACGGGATTTATTGGATTGTCATGCTTTCGGCGCTGTGCGGCGTGTTGACCACCCAGGGCATCATGGCCCGGGAAGTGCTGCTGCCGCATATCTTCAAGCATTACACCTACGCCAAGACCTTGTCCTACTCGCAGATTGCCGACCAGACCGGGCTGGTGCTGGGCCCACTGGTGGCCGCGCTGATGTTGGGCGTCTGGGCCTGGCACTGGGTCGTGCTGGGGGTTGCCGGGCTGTTCCTGCTGGCGGACCTGGCGATGCGCATCTGGCAACGCCACACCACGGTCAATCTTGAAACCTTCGAGCAGCACAACGACATCTGGCTGCAGCCGTTGCGCGTTGCCTTCGGGCATATCCGCGACCTGCCGGAGCTGAAAAGGATTATCGCCCTGGCGGTGGGTGTGAACCTGATCATCGGCGTCACCCTCGCCACTTCCGCCGCGATGGTCATTGGCCAATACGCCGCCGGCAAGGACACCTACGCCGGGTTGCAGGCGGCCGGCGCGCTGGTGACCATCGCCATCCTGTTTTTCCTGGCGCGCGCTTCCCTGCCGCTCAAGGTGCTGGGCGGTTTGTCGTATTCGATGATTGCCGTGGGAGCGTTGATCACGGCCATCAGCCCGAATGTGTGGGCTTATGCCGTGGGTTTCCTGCTGCTGACCGGTTTCGACAAGATGTTCAACGTGTACATCCGCAGCGTCCGACAACGGGTAATCCCGGCCCGGGACTTTGGCAAGACGGTGGGCGTGCTGACCTTGCTCAACAACCTCTCGCAGCCGCTGGCCGGTTTGCTGATCGCACTGCTGGCGGCGCCGCTGGGGACGCAGGCGGTGATCCTGATACTCGCCGGGATCACCGCGTTGCTCGGTGCAGCGGTTGCGTCAGGCTGGCACGCCGCTGTGAAAGCGGAACTCGACGTCCGGTGACTCGATCAGTTCCTGCTCGGCGGCGCGTACACGGTCGATGACCTGGGCGATGTCCTTGGCGTCGCCGTACTGGTAAGCCAGTTTCAGGTAACCCTGGAAATGCCGGGCCTCGCTTTTAAGCAGGCCGAAATAGAACTTGCCGAGTTCTTCGTCCAAATGCGGCACCAGCGCTTCGAAACGCTCGCAACTGCGGGCTTCGATAAACGCGCCGACCACCAGGGTATCCACCAGTTTGACCGGTTCATGGCTGCGCACCACCTTGCGCAAACCCGAAGCGTAGCGGCCGGCGGACAGCTGGCGCAGCTCGATCTTGCGCTTCTTCATCAGGCGCATGACTTGCTCGTGGTGCACCAGTTCTTCCCGGGCCAGGCGTGACATCAGGTTGATCAGGTCGACGTGGGAATGGTACTTGGCGATCAGGCTCAAGGCGGTGCTGGCGGCCTTGAATTCACAGTTCTTGTGGTCGATCAGCAGGGTTTCCTGGTTGGCCAACGCGGCCTGGACCCAGCCGTCGGGGGTGCGGCAACCGAGGAATTCGTGGATTTCTGGCAGGTTCATCGGGCTCACGGGCAAAGATTCACAAAAGGCCGGCGATTATACCGACCGCGCCGCAGACCGCCAGCTACCGGGCTTGATGTGCATCAACATGACGTGTGCCGGGCAGCAACTATAGTTGTTCCACGCCCACCCTTTTTTGGAGAACCCGACCATGCAAGCCATACGCAGCATCCTGGTGGTCATCGAGCCTGAGCATTCGGAAAGCCTGGCCCTCAAGCGCGCCAAGCTGATTGCCGGCGTCACCGGGGCACATTTGCATTTGTTGGTGTGTGACAAGAAGCACGAGCATTCTGCGATGTTGAGCCTGCTGAAGGCCGGTTTGCAGGAGGATGGCTACAGCGTCACCACCGAACAGGCGTGGAATGACAGCTTGCATGAAACCATCATCGATGTGCAGCAGGCAGAGGGGTGTGGGTTGGTGGTCAAGCAGCATTTCGCTGACAGCCCGCTGAAAAAGGCGCTGTTGACGCCTGCCGACTGGAAGTTGATGCGCTACTGCCCGACTCCGGTGCTGCTGGTGAAGACGTCCAGGCCTTGGGCTGGCGGGGTGATTCTGGCGGCGATTGATGTGGGGAACTCTGATGCGGAGCACCAGGCGCTGCATAACTCGATCATTGATCATGGTTTTGATATCGCGAGTTTGGCGAAGGCGCAGTTGCATGTGATCAGTGCGCATCCGTCGCCGATGCTCTCGGCGGCGGATCCGGTGTTTCAGCTCAAGGAGACGATCGAGGCACGCTATCGTGAGCAGTGCAAGGCGTTCCAGGCGGAGTTTGATATTGACGACACTCATCTGCATATCGAGGAAGGGCCGGCGGATGTGTTGATTCCTCACGCGGCGCACAAGTGGCAGGCGGCGGTGACCATCATTGGTACGGTGGCGCGCACCGGGATTTCCGGGGCGTTGATCGGGAATACGGCGGAGGTGGTGCTGGATGCGGTGGACAGTGATGTGCTGGTGCTTAAGCCGCAGGAGTTGATGGATCATCTGGAAGAGCTGGCTAATGGGTGATGCTTCTTTTTGGGGGCATATCCGTTTTTGGGGGATGGCTTGTATTGGTTCCGCTCTTACAGCGGGTCACTTTTGAAAGGAGCCCAAAAGTAACCAAAAGGCTCTTGCCCCACCACTCGGCACCTCGCCTAGGCTCGGTGTGCCCTCACTCCGGCTTTGGACCGTGGGCCGCCGTCATGGGCCATCCTTGGCCCAGGACGGCTAACCCGGCGTCCTGCCGGGT
>NZ_JACAPH010000046.1:0-200821 GCF_013385805.1 Pseudomonas sp. C6002
AGGCGAGGTGCCGAGTGGTGGGGCAAGAGCGTTTTGCTTACTTTTGCGCTTTTCAAAAGTGAGCCGCTGTAAGAGCGGAACCAATCTCAGCCATCACCCAAATAACGGATATTCACTCACTCACTTAATCAATCAACCCAGCCCCAACCGCTCATGCCACTCGGCAATCGACTCCTCTGGATACTCCTCAAACTCCAGGTCCCCCGCGCGAACACTCACCTCAACCCACGGCGCCTTCGACCCCAGCATCAAATGCGTATGCTCCGGCGGCACCGGCAACGGCGTATCAATCGCCGAAGCAAACGGATGAATCAACTCCGGCCACTGCGGACTGAACAACCACAACCCCGACCCACACTGCGAACAAAAATGCCGCTCAGCCGTACTCGCATGCGCCCGGCTATCCCCCGGCTCTTTCATCCGCGCGTGATAAATCGAAATCAACTTGCGCCCCCGCACCTTGAGGCTCCTGGCATCCCCCCCAAGGTTGATCGCATACCCGCCACCCCCCTGGGTCTTGCGACAAATCGAGCAATAACACCGCTGATAAGGGTAGGGATGCGCACTCTCAAGACTGAACGAAACCGCGCCGCAATGGCAGGAACCTTCAAGCTGCATGACCAGATCTCCTTCGCAAAAGGGCAACGTTAGCTTAGGCGCCCGGCAGCCGGGGCGGTTCCATCTCGGGCATCAAGGTCGCGATCAACGCCCGAATCGTCCCCGGCAACGCCTCCAGTTCCCGCACCAGAATACTGCGCTCGCGCACTGCCCAAACTTCATCCAGCTTCACCGTCACCAGTTGCATGGTCCGGCTGTGCCGCACCGCCGCCGACTCGGGAATGATGCCGATCCCCACGCCCGCCTCAACCATCCGGCAGATCGCCTCGAAGCTCGACATTTGAATGCGCAACGACAAGTGCTTGCCCAGCCGCTCCACATGCTCACGCAGGAAACTCAGCAACGTGCTGCCGTCATGCAAGCCGATATGTTGATAAGCCAGGGTTTGCTCCAGCGTCACCGAAGGCAGGCTCGCCAGCGGATGCCCCACCGGTACCGTCAGCACCAGGTGGTCGGTGCTGAAGTGCAGCACCTGCAAACCCGACGCTTCCACAGGCCCGGCGATGATGCCCATGTCGCTGGTGCCATCCAGCACGCCCCGCACGATATCCCGCGACAGCCGCTCCTGCAGGTCCACCGTCACGCCGGGGCGCTGGGACAGGAAGCCGGCCAGCACCTCCGGGAGAAATTCGGTCACGGCGGTGGTGTTGGCAAAAATGCGGATATGCCCGGCCGAGTCGATGCCGTATTGGGTGAACTCGCTTTTCAGGTAATCTACCTGGCGCATGATCAGCCGCGCATGGTGCAGCAGCCGTTCGCCCGCCGGGGTGATCTCCACGCCACGGCTGTCGCGGTACAACAGGCGGGTGTCGAGTTGGCCCTCCAGGGCCTTGATCCGCGCACTGGCGGCGGCCGGCGAAAGGAACGCGCGCTTGGCGCCCTGGGTCAGGCTGGGGGATTCGGCGATATGGATAAACAGGCGTAAGTCAGCCAGATCAAAGTGCATGCAAGGCTCCGGGGCAGCGACGAAGAACCCATGCGGGAGCAGGCAAGCCAGCTCCCACATTGATCATCCGGGTTCTTGAGATCTTTATTATGGGCGATGGCGTTCAGCATAGCCGAACGCTGCTTTATTGAAATGCAAATTCTCAGAACGGCCAGGGCCCAGCATGATCCGGTTCAGATTCCCTGCCCGAGGACATGCACCTGATGAGCGCCACAGACTGGATCGGCCGTAGCGAAACAGCCCACGACCACTTGAGCCACAACCTGCTCAAACGCATCGCCGCCACCTTTGGCGAAGCGGTACCGGCAGATGGCGAGCCGGTTCCGCCGTTGTGGCAATGGTGCTTTTTCCAGGACCCGCTGCCCGAATCCGCCCTGGGCGGTGACGGTCATCCGGCCCGTGGCGGCTTCCTGCCGCCGGCCGATAATCGCAACCGCATGTGGGCCGGCGGGCGCATCGAGTTCTTCCATGCATTGCGTGCCGGTGAGGCCGCCACCCGCGTTTCGACCATCACCCAGGTGGAAGAAAAAACCGGTCGCACCGGCTCGTTGTTGTTCGTCACCGTGCGCCACGACTATTCCCAGGACGGCCGCCTGGCCCTGCGCGAAGAACAGGACATCGTCTACCGCGAACCCACGCCGCCCAAGCAGGGCAGTGGTGACGTGCTCCCCGAAGGCGCCTGGCGTGAAGCGGTCGACCCGACGCCAACCCTGTTGTTCCGCTACAGCGCCGTGACCTTCAACGGCCACCGCATTCACTACGACTACCCCTATGTCACCGGCACCGAAGGTTATTCGGGGCTGGTGGTGCACGGTCCGCTGATCGCCACCTTGAGCCTGCGCGCATTTTGCCGCGCCAACCCCGCGGCCACGTTGCGCCGTTTCTCGTATCGCGGCGTGCGCCCGTTGATTGCCCCGCAAGCCTTTGAAGTGGGCGGGCACGTCACCGCGCCGGGCGTCGCGGAACTGTGGGCGGGCAACGCCGACGGCCTGGCCCAGCGCGCCGAACTGCATTTCGAATAAACCTCCAAGAACAACAGGCGGAGAGCCGTTAATGAACCCGAATGACAACGAAGAACTGAATGCCATCCGCGAAGGCGTGCGCGCACTCTGCGCCGAATTCGACGCTGCCTACTGGCGCAAGGTCGATGAAGAAAAAGGTTTCCCGGAAGCCTTCGTCAAGGCCCTGACCGACGCCGGCTGGCTGTCGGCAATGATCCCGGAAGCCTACGGCGGCTCCGGCCTGGGGCTGGCGGAAGCCTCGGTGATACTGGAGGAAGTGAACCGCTGCGGTGGCAACTCCGGCACCGTCCACGGCCAGATGTACAACATGTTCACCTTGCTGCGTCACGGCAGCGAAGCACAGAAACGCTTCTACCTGCCCAAGCTCGCCAGCGGCGAATTGCGCCTGCAGTCGATGGCCGTGACCGAGCCCACCACCGGCACCGACACCACCAAAATCAAGACCACCGCAGTCAAGCGCGGCGACAAGTACGTGATCAATGGCCAGAAAGTCTGGATCTCGCGGGTGCAGCATTCCGACCTGATGATCCTGCTGGCCCGCACCACGCCGTTGGCCGAGGTGAAGAAAAAATCCGAAGGCATGTCGATCTTCCTGGTGGACTTGCGGGAAGCCATCGGCAATGGCCTGACCGTGCAGCCCATCGCCAACATGGTCAACCACGAGACCAACGAACTGTTCTTCGATAACCTGGAGTTGCCGCTGGACAGCCTGATTGGCGAGGAGGGCAAGGGCTTCCGCTACATCCTCGACGGCTTGAATGCCGAGCGGACGCTGATTGCCGCCGAGTGCATCGGCGATGGCCGCTGGTTTATCGAGAAAGCCAGCGCCTATGCCCGCGACCGCGTGGTATTTGGTCGGCCCATCGGACAGAACCAGGGCGTGCAGTTCCCGATTGCCGAAGCCCATATCGAGATCGAAGCGGCCGACTTGATGCGCTGGCGTGCCTGTGAGGAATACGACAGCGGCGCCAATGCCGGGGCCAGCGCGAACATGGCCAAGTACCTCGCGGCCAAGGCTTCCTGGGAGGCGGCCAACGCCTGCCTGCAAACCCACGGCGGCTTCGGGTTTGCCTGCGAATACGACGTGGAGCGCAAGTTCCGCGAGACCCGCCTGTACCAGGTTGCGCCGATCTCCACCAACCTGATCCTGTCCTACGTGGCCGAGCATCTGCTCGAACTGCCACGCAGCTTCTGAGGGCCCGACCATGAGCCATACCCAAGCGCTGTGCCGGTTCCTCGCCGAGTTGAATTACGCACAATTGCCGGACGCCGTACTCGCCCGCACCGAAGACCTGTTCCTCGACTGGCTCGCCTCGGCGCTGGCCAGCAAGGGCGCGCATCCGATCCCGCTGTTCGAACGTTATGCCCGCAGGATGGGCCCGGCTGATGGCCCGGCGCAGATCATCGTCAACGGCGGCAGCAGCAGTGCCTATTTCGCCGCGCTGGTGAATGGCGCGTCGTCGCACCTGGTGGAGCAGGATGACCTGCACAACAGCTCGGTATTGCACCCGGCGACCGTGGTGTTTCCGGCGGCATTGGCGGCGGCGCAAGACCTCGGCAAGTCCGGTCGCGAGCTGCTGCTGGCCTCGGTGGCCGGCTACGAAGCCGGGATTCGCATCGGTGAGTTCATGGGCCGTTCCCATTACCGGATCTTCCACACCACGGCCACCGTCGGCACCCTCGCGGCGGCGGTGGCCGTGGGCAAATTGCTCGACTTCAACCAAGAGCAATTCATCAACCTGCTGGGCAGTGCCGGCACTCAGGCGGCCGGGCTGTGGGAGTTCCTGCGGGATGCCGCCGACTCCAAGCAACTGCACACTGCCAAGGCCGCTGCCGATGGTTTGCTGGCGGCGTATCTGACGGCGGACGGGCTGACCGGTGCGCGCAATATTCTGGAAGGTGATCAGGGGATGGCGGCGGGCATGTCCACCGACGCCGACCCAGGCAAATTGGCGGATCGCCTCGGCAGTCGCTGGGCGCTGCTGGAAACGTCGTTCAAGTTCCATGCTTCATGCCGACATACCCATCCGGCCGCCGATGCGCTGCTGGATCTGATGCAGCGCGAAGGGCTGGGCCATGAGCAGATCGCCCATGTGGAAACCCGCGTTCACCAGGGCGCCATCGACGTTTTGGGCCGGGTGACGCTGCCGCAGACCGTGCACCAGGCCAAGTTTTCCATGGGCACCGTGCTGGGGTTGATTGCCGTGCATGGCAAGGCCGGGCTGACCGAGTTTCACGAGCTGGCGCTGAGCGACGGGGACGTGGCGGCGTTTCGCGACAAGGTCTCCATGACCCTCGACGCCGAAGTCGACGGTGCCTATCCGCAGCGCTGGCTGGGCCGGGTGATCGTGACCACCGCCGATGGTCGCACCCTGCACGGCGCCATCGACGAACCCAAGGGCGACCCGGGCAACACCCTGAACCGCTCGGAGCTGGCCGACAAGTTCCAGCGCCTGACTCAATTCAGCGGTGCCCGCACACCCGCGCAAACCACCGGGCTGATCGAAAAAGTCTGGGACCTGCGCAACGCCGCGTCCCTGGCTCACTGGCTTTAAGGAACTGTCATGACCGCTAATCAACGACCGCTGGACGGCATCACCGTTGTCAGCCTGGAACACGCGATTGCCGCACCGTTCTGCACTCGCCAGTTGGCCGACCTGGGCGCGCGGGTGATCAAGATCGAACGTCCCGGGGCGGGCGACTTTGCCCGGGGCTATGACGAGCGCGTGCGCGGCCTGGCCTCGCATTTCGTGTGGACCAACCGCTCCAAGGAAAGCCTGACCCTGGACCTCAAGCACGACGATGCCGGGGACATCCTGGAAACCCTGCTGGCCGATGCCGATGTGCTGGTACAGAACCTCGCACCGGGCGCGGCCGCGCGCATGGGTTTGTCATTCGAGGCGCTGCATGAGCGCTTCCCGCGGCTGATCGTCTGCGACATCTCCGGCTATGGCGAGGGTGGCCCGTATGAAAAGAAAAAGGCCTACGACCTGCTGATCCAGAGCGAAGGCGGCTTTCTCTCGGTCACCGGTGGCCCGGGTGAAGACCAGATGGCCAAGGCGGGCTGCTCCATCGCCGATATCTCCGCCGGGATGTACGCCTACAGCGGCATCCTCTCGGCGCTGCTGCTGCGGGGCAAGACCGGGCAGGGCAGTCGTATCGACGTCAGCATGCTGGAAAGCCTGGTGGAGTGGATGGGCTACCCGATGTATTACGCGTTCGACGGCGCGCCCCAGCCACCGCGCGCGGGTGCGGCGCATTCGACGATCTACCCCTACGGGCCGTTTCCCACCGGCGACGGCGGCACGGTGATGCTCGGGTTGCAGAACGAGCGCGAGTGGGCGGCGTTCTGCGACAAGGTGCTGCTCACCCCGGAATTGGCCACCGACGAGCGTTTCTCGGCCAACTTCAAGCGTTCGGAAAACCGCGACGTGCTGCGCCAGATCATCGTCGACAGTTTTGCGCAGATGAGCGCCGAGGGCGTGATCCAGCGCCTGGAAGACGCGCAAATCGCCAGTGCACGAGTCAACGACATGCAAGGCGTGTGGGACCACCCGCAGCTCAAGGCCCGGGACAGTTGGCGTGAAGTCGACAGCCCGGCGGGCAAATTACCGTCGTTGCTGCCACCGGCACGCAATGCCGCGTTCACCCCGCGGATGGATGCGGTGCCGGGGCTGGGGCAGCACAGCCAGGGGATTCTCGACCAGCTGGGTTACTCCGCTGAAGCCATCGACGGCCTGCGTATCCGCGGCGTTATCTGACAAGGAATCGAACGATGCCAACCTCTCTTGTGCGCTCTGCGCTGTTTGTACCGGGCAGCCGACCGGAACGTTTTGCCAAGGCCCTGGCCAGTGGCGCCGATGCGGTGATTGTGGATTTTGAAGACGCGGTGGAAGAGCCGCTCAAGCGTCAGGCCCGGGACAACCTCGGGGTGTTTTTGCAGGCGACGCCGGCGGCGCGGGTGTGGGTGCGGATCAACGCGCCGGAGCATCCCGAGCATTTTGCCGATGTGGCGTTCTGTCAGGCCCACGCCGGGGTCGCGGGGGTGTTGCTGCCCAAGGTTGAAAGTGCGGCCCAGGTGGCCGTGGTGGCTGCAACGGGCAAGGCTATCTGGCCGATTATCGAGAGTGCGCGGGGTTTGCTGGCGGTGGCGGAAATCGCCCATGCGCCGCTGGTGGAGCGCCTGTCGTTTGGTGGCCTGGACCTGGCGCTGGACTTGAACCTGAGCAGCGGCTCCCCGGCCGCGCAATTTGCCCTGGACCAGGCTCGCCTTGCCTTGATCGTGCATTCCCGCGCCGCCGGGCTGGTGGCGCCGCTGGACGGCGTGCACCCGGCCATCGACGACCCCGAAGGCCTGCGCCGTTCGATTCGGCATGCCTATGAAATGGGCTTTTCCGGCGCGCTGTGTATCCATCCCAAGCAGGTGGCGGTGATTCACCAGGCGTTGGCCCCCAGTGCCGAGGATCTGGCCTGGGCCAAACGGGTGGTGGACGCTGGTGCCCATGGGGCCGGGGCGTATCAGCTGGACGGGCAGATGGTGGATGCACCGGTGTTGTTGCGGGCCCAACGATTATTAGCCGCGCAACCGTAGAAATGTGGGAGCGGGCTTGCTCGCGAAAGCGGTGGGTCAGCCAGTGCATCCGGTGACTGGCACACCGCTTTCGCGAGCAAGCCCGCTCCCACATTGGATCTCTGTCGTTTGCAAAATCGGCGTTCGTCCACGCCGAACGCAGGTATCTAAAATTCGAAATTCTCTATACGCGTGACATCAGGCACCTTGCCCTATAACACAACAATAAGAAGGTGATTTTCCATGCTCAAGCTTTCTCGGGCGCTGTTCTGCGCCGCCACCTTGTTTGCCGCGGGCCTGGCCCAGGCGGCCGACCCCATCGTGATCAAGTTCGCCCACGTCGTCGCAGAAAACACCCCCAAAGGCCAGGGCGCCTTGCTGTTCAAGAAGCTCGCTGAAGAACGCCTGCCCGGCCGGGTGAAAGTCGAGGTGTACCCCAACTCCTCGCTGTTCGGCGACGGCAAGGAAATGGAAGCGCTGCTGCTGGGCGACGTGCAGATGCTGGCGCCGTCCCTGGCCAAGTTTGAGCAGTACACCAAGCAAGTACAGATCTACGACCTGCCGTTCCTGTTCAACGACCTGGCGGCGGTCGACCGTTTCCAGGCGGCCCAGGGCAAGGCGTTGCTGACCTCGATGCAAGACAAGAACATCCTCGGCCTGGCCTATTGGCACAACGGCCTCAAGCAACTGTCGGCGAACAAGGCATTGCGAGAGCCCAAGGATGCCCGTGGCCTGAAATTCCGCGTGCAGGCCTCCAGCGTCCTGGAAGAGCAGTTCAAGGCGATCCGCGCCAACCCGCGCAAGATGAGTTTTGCCGAGGTGTACCAGGGCTTGCAGACCGGCACCGTCAACGGCACCGAGAACACCTGGTCGAACTATGAAAGCCAGAAGGTCAACGAAGTGCAGAAGTACTTCACCGAATCCAACCATGGCCTGATCGACTACATGGTGATCACCAACGCCAAGTTCTGGAACGGCCTGCCGCCGGATGTGCGCACCACCCTGGACCAGGTCATGGTTGAAGTCACCGTCGAGGTGAACAAGCAGGCCGAGGCGCTGAACCAGTCGGCCAAGCAGAAGATCATCGACGCCAAGACCAGCGAAATCATCGAGCTGACACCGGAGCAACGCCAGCTCTGGCGCGAAGCCATGCGCCCGGTGTGGCAGAAGTTCGAAGGTGAAATCGGCGCTGACCTGATCAAGGCGGCCGACGCGTCGAACCAGTAATTTGGAGAGCACCGAGATCAAATGTGGGAGCGGGCTTGCTCGCGAATGCGGTGTATCAGTCACCGAATGCATCAACTGAAAGACTGCATTCGCGAGCAAGCCCGCTCCCACATGTTGATCCGGTTCCCGCCTCCAAGCCTTGCACACACCTATCTCCGCTTCGCGAGGTTTTGCCATGCAAACGCTAAGGCGCGTCTGGGAGCACCTGGAGGAAGGCTTTATCGCCATCCTGCTGGCCGCCATGACCCTGGTGACTTTTGTCTACGTCATGCTCAACAACATCTACACCCTGTTCTTTGCCCTTGCCGACAAGTGGGCGTGGAGCAGCGGTTTCTTCAACGCCCTGGGTGACCACACCATGGGCTGGGCCCAGGACATGACCTGGAGCGTGGCGCTGACCAAGGCCATGTTCGGCTGGCTGATTTTCTTTGGCATCTCCTACGGCGTGCGCACCGCCGGCCACTTGGGCGTGGACGCGCTGGTCAAGCTGACGCCGCGCCGGGTGCAGCGCCTGCTGGGCATGCTGGCTTGCCTGTGCTGCCTGGCCTACGCCGGGTTGTTCATGGTTGCCAGCTACAAATGGCTGAGTGCGGTCACCACCGCGCACATCGGCGCCGAAGACCTCGACAAGTTCGGCATCGATGTCGACGACATCGTGGTGATCGTGCCCATCGGCTTTGCCCTGGTGTTCATCCGCTACCTGGAAATTTTCTACCGCATCTTCACCCACCGCCAAACCGGGCTGGGCCTGGCCGACGAAGCCGGTGAAGCCAGCAAGTTGGCCGGCAGCCATGAGGAGCGTCACTGATGGCCGTTCTGTGTCTGTTTTTGCTGCTGTTCGTGTTCATGTTCCTCGGTGTGCCCATCGCGATTTCCCTGGGGTTGTCGGGCGCGGTGTCGATCCTGATGTTCAGCCCGGACTCGGTGAGTTCCCTGGCAATCAAGCTGTTTGAAACCTCGGACGCCTATACCTTCCTGGCGATTCCGTTCTTCCTGTTGTCGGGTGCGTTCATGACCACCGGTGGCGTGGCGCAGCGGCTGATCGACTTTGCCAACGCCTGCGTCGGGCATATCCGCGGCGGGCTGGCGATTGCGGCGGTGCTGGCATGCATGCTGTTTGCCGCACTGTCGGGCTCCTCGCCCGCGACAGTGGCGGCGGTGGGTTCGATTGCCGTGGCGGGCATGGTGCGCTCGGGCTACCCGAAGGAATTCGGCGCCGGGATCATCTGCAACGCCGGTACCCTGGGCATCCTGATTCCGCCGTCGATCGTGATGGTGGTGTACTCGGCCGCCACGGAAACCTCGGTGGGCAAGCTGTTCATGGCCGGGGTGATTCCGGGCCTGCTGCTGGGCTTGATGTTGATGGTCGCGATCTACATCGTCGCGCGCATCAAGAAACTGCCGGCCCAGCCACGGGCGACCTTTCGCGAGTGGCTGACCTGCGCCCGCCGGGCATTCTGGGGCCTGTTGCTGCTGGTGATCATCCTGGGCGGGATCTACAGCGGCATGTTCACCCCGACCGAAGCGGCGGCGGTGGCGGCGGTGTACTCGGCGTTTGTCGCGCTGTTCATCTACAAGGACATGAAGATCAGGGATTGCCCCAAGGTGCTGCTGGAGTCCGGGCGCCTGGCGATCATGCTGATGTTTATCATCGCCAACGCCATGCTCTTCGCTCACGTGCTGACCACGGAGCAGATTCCCCAGGAAATCACCGCGTGGGTGATCTCCGAGGGCCTGACGCCGATTGGTTTCCTGATCATGGTCAACGTGGTGTTGCTGGTGGCGGGCAGCTTTATGGAGCCGTCGGCGATCGTGCTGATCCTGGCGCCGATCTTTTTCCCGATTGCGATGAAGCTGGGGATCGACCCGATTCACCTGGGGATTGTGATGGTGGTCAACATGGAGATTGGCCTGGTGCATCCGCCGGTGGGGTTGAACCTGTTTGTGACCTCGGCGGTGACCGGGCTGACGCTGGGGCAGACCATCCGCGCGGCGTTGCCGTGGCTGATGATCCTGCTGGTGTTCCTGATCATGGTGACTTACCTGCCGTTCATATCGCTGGCCTTGCCGCATTGGCTGGGGATGTAAACCCAACTTGAATCACGCCACAAAACAATGTGGGAGCGGGCTTGCCCGCTCCCACATTTGAGGTGTGCAGGGATTTATTTATCCATCGCACTCAAGATCGCATGGGCCACTTTTACCCGTTCGGCATTCGGGTAGTTCTTGTTCGCCAGGATCACCACCCCCAGGCCTTTGCTCGGCACGTACGCCACGTAGGCGCCAAAACCACCGGTGGCGCCAGTCTTGTTCACCAGCGTGTCGGCATGGGGCGCTTGCGGTGGTGTCAGCCAGTTGACCTTGTGGGGCTGAAAGGCCATTTGTGCCGAGTTGCCTTCCGTCAATGCATCCAGCGTGATTGGGTAGGGGTACATCTCCCAGCCGAGGCCCTGGGTCATGCCATCCACCGTGTAGTAGCCGGTGTGAGTTGCGGCAATCGCCTGTTGCAGCGGCTTCTCCAGCTTCGCCGGGTGCATGTTCACTTCAACGTACTGAATCAGGTCCGAGGTGCTGGTCTTGATGCCGTAGGCCTCGGCGTCCAGGGCGCCAGGCCCTACACGCACCGGTTTGCCGGCCTTGTCGTAACCCTGGGCGTAAAGGTTCATTTGTGACTTGGGTACGCTGATAAAGGTGTGCTTGAGGCCGAGTTTCGGCAGCAGGGTCTGCGCCATCAACCGGTCAAACGGCTGGCCCAGGCTTTGCGCTGCCAGGTGGCCGAACAAGCCGATGCTCGGGTTGGAATACAGGCGTTGCGTGCCGGGAGCGAAGTCCGGTTTCCAGTGCTGGTAGTAGCTGATCATCTTGCCGGCGTTATCGGACTCATCGGGGAATTGCAGGGGCAAGCCACCTGCGGTGTAGGTGCCGAGGTTGAGCAGGCTGATGTGGTCAAACGTGGCGCCGCGCAATGCCGGCAGGTATTGGCTGGCCGGGTCCGACAGCTTCAGCTTGCCGTTGGCCAGGGCATAGCCGGCAAGGGTGGCGGTGAAGGTCTTGCTCACCGAGCCGATTTCAAACAGGGTGTTTTCGGTGACGGGCTGCTTGCTCTCCTTGCTGGCAACGCCGTAGTTAAAGTATTGCGCCTTGCCGTTCTGTACGATTGCCACCGACAGGCCGGCGATGTCCTGTTGCTGCATCAGGGGCTGGACAGTACTGTCCACGACCTGGCGCATGTCGGTAGCCGCCATGCAGTTGCCGGCGCCGAGCAATAAGGCGAATATCGCGGTGTTGCGCACGGTTGGAAAAAGGGATGTGTACATGATGACGTGACTTCCATGAAGGTGATCGGGTGAATACCGTTGCCTGCGCAGGCGCCGCAAATCTAGGCAGTTTGTGATCCCGCGGCAAACGATGATATCTCGCAACAGCCATTAGAAAAATTAGGGTCAAGCCATGCTCCGTTCCCATTTGCCACTCAACGCGCTGCGAGCCTTCGAGGCGTCTGCGCGGCATTTGAGTTTTACCCGGGCGGCGATTGAACTGTGCGTCACCCAGGCGGCGGTCAGTCACCAGGTGAAAAGCCTGGAGGCGCAGCTCAATGTCACGCTGTTTAAACGCCTGCCCCGGGGCCTGATGCTCACCAGCGAGGGCGAGACCCTGCTGCCGGTGTTGCGCGAATCCTTCGACCGGATAGCTCAAACCTTAGGCCAGTTTGAAGGTGGGCATTACCGCGAAGTATTGACGGTAGGCGCGGTGGGCACCTTTGCGGTGGGCTGGCTGTTGCCGCGGCTTGCGGATTTCCAGGCGCGCTACCCGTTTATCGACTTGCGCCTGTCCACCAACAACAACCGCGTCGACGTGGCGGCCGAAGGCCTGGATTACGCAATCCGGTTTGGTTCCGGCGCGTGGCACGGCACCGAGGCGTGTCAATTGCTGGAGGCGCCGCTGACGGTGCTGTGCGTGCCGCAACTTGCTCGGCAATTGCAGACTCCGGCGGACCTGTTGAAGCACACGCTGCTGCGCTCATATCGTGCGGATGAGTGGACGCAATGGTTCCAGGCCGCGGGATTGCCAGCCGACACGCTGGTGCCGCGCAGTATCGTTTTCGACTCGTCCCTGGCGATGATGGAGGCGGCGCTGCAAGGGGCGGGGGTGGCCCTGGCGCCGGCGATGATGTTCAGCCGGCAGTTGGCGACGGACGTGATTCGCCAGCCGTTCGAGATCGGCATCACCACCGGCAGTTATTGGCTGACGCGCTTGCAGTCACGGGCCGAGACGCCGGCGATGCTGGCGTTCAAGACGTGGTTGCGTGAAGTGGCCATGCACTGAGGTTGGGTCGACGCTGTGGCGAGGGAGCTTGCTCCCGCTGGGCCGCGAAGCGGCCCCAAAGAAGCGGCGGTGTTAGTTCAGCAAGAACGCGGCGGATGGTTTCAGGGTCGCTGCGCAACCCAGCGGGAGCAAGCTCCCTCGCCACAGGTTATTCTCCCACTCGGTCTGCCCATTGATCATAAGAGGCTGCAATGCAAACTTCCGGCGTAGACATCCGTCAACTCAAGGCCTTCGTGGTGGTGGCCGAGGAGCTCAGCTTCGTGCGCGCCGCGACCCGCCTGCATGTCTCGCAACCGGCGCTGTCCCAGACCATCCGCCAGTTTGAGGCGCTGCTGGACGTACAACTGTTCCAACGCAACACCCGCAACGTAGCACTGACCGAAGCCGGCCTGGCCTTGCTGGTAGAGGCGCGGGAAATCGTCAATGGGGTAAGCCGCCTGGTACGCACCGCCCACGAACATGCACGCGGCGTACGCGGCTCATTGAATATCGGCTTCCTGATCGGCGCGGGTGTGGACTTGATGCCGCAAATCCTCAGCGTGTTCGCCAGGCGCTACCCGGAGATCGAACTGGTGGTGCGCGAGTATGACTTCGGCTCGCCCCATGCCGGGATCGACGAGGGCATGGACGTGTCGGTGCTGCGCCCGCCACTGGGCCTGCCGGACATCGAGTTGCACACCCTGGTGACCGAACCCTGCGTGGCGTGCCTGGCGTCCAGCCACCGGTTGGCCGGGGAGAGCAGCGTGAGCATCTACGACGTGCTGGATGAACCGATCATTGCTGCACCGGGGGTGGGCGTGTGGCGCAGTTTCTGGACCGCCGACGCGTACCGCGATGGCCAGCCGGCGCGGATCGTCCATGAAGCTTCGACGGTGGAGACCGAGTTGCAGGCGGTGGCGTCGGAGCGCGGGATCAGTATCACCGCGCTGTCCACCGCACGTTTTTATGCACGGCCCGGCCTGGCCTTCCCGGTGATCAGCGATATGCCGATGTGTGAAGTGGCGGTCGCCTTGCCGCCACAACCGAGTGTGGCAGCGCGCAACTTTGCCGAGTTGGCGATGGAAGTGGCGAGCAGCCGGGGTTAGTCAGGACAGGTCGTGCAGGGATTTGCCGTTGGGCGCACTTACCTGAAGTTCGGAAAACTCCACCTCCAGCCCGCCACGTTCCGGCGTGCAGCAATAAGGTCCCACCTGATACGACGCAGCCACGGGGAACGGCGCCAGGCGCACCAATGGCCAGCTCACGCCATCCACCGACACCTGCACGCGCAGCACGCCCTTGGCCACGGTGGCGCGAATCCAGAACGCCTCGGGATCACCCGGGAACACACCGGTGGCCCAGTCCGACACACCATCGGTCAATACGCTGCTCAACAGCGTCACACCGTCGGACAGCTCTGCACCGATCTTCACCCAATGGGCTTCATCCACCCGCACCATCAACCCGGCCTGGTCATACAGGTGGGTAAACGCGCTGTGGATCTTGACCTGGGCGGTGAAGTCACCGTCGGTTTCGACGAACAGGAAATGCCCGTTGTCGCGCACAAAACCATAGTGGGTCTCGCGCCAGAAATCGGTGCTGGCATCGGTGCGCACCTTGAGACGCTGGCCTTCTCGGCTCCATTGCTGGGGTTGATTGAGCCAGCTGGCCTGTTCAAACATCGGGAAGCTCCTTGACGGTGACAAGACAAAACCCCGGCGCCCGGGGTTTTGTTGTTTGGCTGCAATCAGCGGCTAGTGGTCGAGCAATTTGCCGCTCGGCCCGGCGGTGCCATTGTTAAGGCGCGTGCGCAGCGAAAACAACCACCACAGCACGCCGACCCCGAGTGTAACCCCGGTGGTGATGGCGCCGGTGTGGCTTTCTTCGGGCACGCTCAGGGTCAGGATCACCGCGATGGCCCACAGGCCACCGAGGACGATCATCGGCAACAACCACTTGCCCAGGCTGAACACCCCCGCAGGCGCCCCCGGCATCCGGCCATTTTTATAGGCCAGGTACGCGGCAATCAGCGTCAGCAGGTAGGTGCAGTAGTAGGTCAGGCCGACCATCGAGTAGATCGCCGTGACAAACCCGCCGCTCGCCAGGTTCAGCAGCACGGCAATGGCGGTGATCAGCACGATGGCGGCGACCGGCGTACCGAAGTGCGGGTTGATCTTCGCCAGCACCTTGGAGCCCGGCAGCATGTTGTCCCGGGACAAGGCGAAGGTCATGCGCGTGGCCACCGCCATGTTGGCGATCAGGCAGGCGAGGATCGAGGCGAAGGCGATCACGATCATGCCCACGCCGGCGGCGTTGCCCAGTTGCAGGCGCACGATATTGATCACCGGGTTTTCGCTGTGGCTGAGCAGCTCGCTGACCGACCCCGGGATCGCAATGCTCAGCAAGGCGAACACCACGAAGCCCAATACACTGGACACCAGCACCGCTCGCAGCATCGCCCGGGGCGCGGCGCGGCGTGGGTCCTTGGTTTCTTCGGACAGGTCGGCGGCGCCCTCCCAGCCCAGCAGCACCGAGACCGGCAGCAAGGTGGCGAGGGCGAGGGTGGTGAAGCTGAGGGTGCCGCCGCTGACTGGTTGTGCCGAGGTCAGGATCGCCACGCCCTGGGTGTGCTCGAAGAAGAAAAACACCCCGAAGAACAACGCAATCGCCAGCAGCACCGTGCCGATGATTTCGATGATCGCGCCGATGTCGTTGATCCGCGTGGCCAGGCGAATCCCGCAGATGTTCAGCAGGCCTACCACCAGCGTGGCACCGATGCTCAGGCCCTGGATCTGGCCCTGTGTCGGGTTGGCCCAGATCTCCGGCGCGAACACCGTGCCGATGGCCGCCGAGGTGGCGGCTGTACCGGCGACAAACGAGGTGAACGCGACCCAGCCGGTAAACCAGCCGAAGTGATTGCCCGCCAACCGGCTGGACCATTGGTAGGCGTAGCCGGTAAGCGGAATGCGCCCGGCCAGGTGGCAGTAGACCATGACGATGCAGCACACCAGCGGGATCACCAGCAGCCACAAAAGGATGCCGATACCGCCGACGCGGTTGAACGGGTCGGCGAACAGCGTGACCACCCCGGTGTTGATCGAGACCATGGAGAAGGCCAGGGCAAACGAGGTGAACGAACTCATGGTGCGGTGCATCTTTTGCTCGTAGCCAAGGCTGGCCAGGTCGGCGTCGTCGCTGGACAGCGGGGCCTGGGCATTCGGCGGGGCGGTCACGGTGTTTTCAACGAATGTGCTCATGGCCGTTGCTCCTCGATGATGCCGATCACCTCGTCCAGCACGTCGAGGGCCTTGGCCAGCAACGGGCGTTCGATATCCAGCGGAGGCTTGACCTTGATCAGGTTACCCAGCCCGGCGTAGCGGCTTTCGCCAAACAATACGCCGCGCTCCACCCCAAGGCGATACACCTCCTGGGATTCGCGGCAGGCCGGTTCCTTGGTGGTGCGGTCCTTGACCAGCTCGATGGACGCCATCAGCCCGGGGCAGCGCACGTCGCCGATCAGCGGGTGGCGGGTTTGCATGTCCTTGAGGCGGGCGGTGATGTAGTCGCCGGAGTCGCGGGCCTTTTCGCAGAGGTTGTCGGCGACGATCGCTTCCACCGTGGCGTAGCCGGCGGCCAGCGAGACCGGGAAGTGGCCGAAGGTCAGGGCTTCTTCACCTTCGTCGAACCACTTGAGCTTGTCATCGGCGAGGATCCCGGCCAGCGGGAAGCCGCCGCCGACGCCTTTGCCGAACACGATGATGTCGGGCAGCACGTCGTAATAGTCCGCAGCGAACATCGTGCCCATGCGCCCGAAACCGGTCTGCACTTCATCAAAAATCAGCAGCACGCCGAGGCGGTCGCAGATCTCGCGCACGCCTTTGTAGTAGGAGCGGGGGAACTCGATATGCCCGCCATTGCCCTGGATCGGTTCCATCATCACTGCTGCCACGCCACCGTCGACGCCCTTGAGGATGGTTTCTTCCAGCAGGCCAAGGCACAGCTGCGACTCGGTTTCCGGGTCCATGCCCAGGCGCGTGCGGTACGGGTTGGGGTGGGGGACGCGGGTGAAACGTGGCTGGATCGCCAGGAACGGATTGTTCGGGTGCGGCCAACTGGCGCCGAGGGTGGCCAGGGAGCGGCCGTGGTAGCCGTCCTGCAGCACCAGCAGGTTCTGTGCGCCGGGGCGGTTCTTGAAAGCCAGTTTCATCGCCATTTCACCGGCGAGGCTGCCATGCAGGGCAAAGCCCATCTGGTTGAGGGCGCCCGGGGAGACTTCCCGCAGCTTCTTCACCAGCCGGGTGTGGGCCGGTGAGCCAAAGTTGGGGCGGATGTGAGTCATTTCGCGCAATTGCGCAACGGCGGCTTCCACCACCCGGGGGTCATTGGCCCCCAAATTGTTCGACCAGGCCTGGGCGGTACAGTCGATGTATTCCTTGCCCTGATCGTCCCATACCAGCGAGCCTCGGGCCTTGACCAGGTTGATCTTGGCGGGTGCGGTGTTCATCACTTCATTCATCTGCGTTATCTCTTTTGTTAGGGCGGCAGTGTTTGGGGATGTGTGCAGTTAGGGTTGTGACTCGCTGCATCGAGTTGACCCGATGCTAGTCCCGGAGACGGGAGGAATAGAAAGACCGATTGCAGTGGGATTGATTGGCGTGGCTTATTAATAGAATCCTCTGAAACAAAATGAAACATTTGTCGCGGGCCAGCCTCTACCGTATCTCCACGACGAGTACTTCTATGAAAATTCCGCGTCCCTCTTCGCGAATGCCCCACCTCACGCAACTGCGCAACCTGAAGATGGCGCGCTCCGCCCACGCTTATGTGCGGGGCAGTACGGTGCAGTTCTACGAGTGGCTGCACAGCCAGCGCGGCCGGCGCTTGCCCCACGGGCCGGCGATCTGGATCTGCGGCGACTGCCACGCCGGTAACCTCGGGCCCACGGGCGATACCAAGGGCCGGATCGATATGCATATCCGTGACCTTGACCAGGCGGTGATCGGCAATCCGGCCCATGACCTGGTGCGCCTGGCGTTGTCCCTGGCCACCGCTGCGCGGGGTTCGGACCTGCCGGGGGTGACCACCGCCCGCATGCTTGAAGAGATGATGGTGGGCTACGCGCAGGCGTTTAAAGACAAGCCCGACGAGGCACCGCCGCGCCCGTCCCAGGTCAAGGCCGGGATGCGCAGTGCGGTGGAGCGCACCTGGAAGAATCTGGCTCGCGAACGTATTGAAAACACCCGGCCGACAATTCCATTGGGCAAGCATTTCTGGTCGTTGTCGCGGGCGGAAAAATCAGCCCTTGAAACGTTGTGCGCGTCGGATGAAATCCACCGGCTGGTGACTTCGCTCAAAGGCCGCTCCAACGACGCCGAGGTTGAGCTGCTGGACTCGGCCTATTGGGTCAAGGGTTGCAGCTCCCTTGGGTTGCTGCGTTATGCGGTGTTGCTGGGAGTAGGGGACAAGTCTGATCAGGAATACTGCCTGCTCGACATCAAGGAAGCGGTAGGCGCTGCGGCGCCGCGTGCGGCTCGGGCAAAAATGCCTCGGGATAACGGCCGGCGGGTGGTGGAGGGCGCGCGGCACCTGTCACCGGCGTTGGGGGAGCGGATGTTGGCCACGCGGTTTCTGGATCACGGGTTTTTCATCCGCGAACTGCTGCCCCAGGACATGAAGCTGGAGCTGGATGAGCTGAGCGAGATTGATGCGATGCACGCGGCCGGGTACCTGGCGCGGGTGGTCGGCGTGGCCCATGCGCGGCAGATGGACCGGGATACGCGCAAGGACTGGATGGCGCTGTTGCAAGAGAATCGCTCCAGGCAACTGGATGCGCCTTCGTGGCTGTGGACCAGTGTGGTGCAGTTGGTGGGGAGCCATGAGGAAGGGTATTTGAATCATTGCCGGCGGTATGCGCTGGAGCACTGACCTCAAGAAAGCTGAAAGTCCCCTGTGGGAGCGGGCTTGCTCGCGAAAGCGGTGGATCAGTCAAACATCTGCTGACTGACACACCGCGTTCGCGAGCAAGCCCGCTCCCACATGAGTTGGGTGGTGTTTTGGAGGGCGGGTTACACCAGGTATTTCTTGAACCAGCCCAACGTCCGCTCCCACGCCAGATTCGCCGCCGCCTCGTCATACCTCGGCGTCGAATCGTTGTGGAAGCCGTGATTGGCGCCCTTGTAGATAAACGCCTCATAGGTCGTGCCGGCCGCCTTCAACGCTTTCTCATACGCCGGCCAGCCCTCATTGATCCGCGTATCCAGCTCACCGTAATGCAACATGATCGGTGCCTTGATCCGTGGCACATCCTTGGCTTCCGGCTGGCGCCCATAAAACGACACCGCCGCGCCCAGCTCCGGATAAGCCACGGCCGCCGCATTCGTCACGCCGCCGCCATAACAGAACCCGGTAATGCCCACCTTGCCGGTGCTTGCATCGTGGTGCATCAACCATTCGATGGCCGCGAAAAAGTCGTTCATCAGCTTCTCGGGATCGACTTTCTGTTGCAACTCCACACCTTTCTCATCATTGCCGGGATAGCCACCCACCGAGGTCAGGCCATCCGGCGCCAGGGCAATGAATCCGGCCTTGGCCAACCGACGGGCGACGTCTTCGATATACGGGTTCAACCCCCGGTTTTCATGCACCACCACCACCGCCGGCACCTTGCCGCTGGCCTTGGCCGGGCGCACCAGGTAGCCGCGCACCGTGCCGTTGCCCTTGGGTGACGGGTAGATGATGTAGTCGGCGACGATATCCGGGTCGGTGAATTTCACCTGCTCGGCCAGGGCGTAGTTGGGGCTCAGGGCGGCGAGCAGGGCGGAGGCCGTCAGCCCGCCGAAGGTGAACAGCGCCGCGCGGTCGAGAAATTCCCGGCGGTTGATCTTGCCGTGGGCGTAGCCGTCGTAAAGCTCCAGCAGTTCAGGGGCGAAGTCTTTGGCGGTCAGACGAGTCATCGGTAGCGTCCTCGATTAGCGGTGGGACTGAATGTAGACCAGTATCAGGCTTCCCGGCCATGGGCCGTGGCGGCCAGTTGCCCGGTGTCCACCCGCACGAAGACCGAATCGCCAATCGCCGTCAGCACGCCATCGGCGTACACCTCGCACACCACGCGGCTTTTGCGCCCCACGTCACCTTCGACTTTCGCGCGCAGGGTCAGCGGCACGCCCATGGGTGTCGGCTTGATGAATTTGATTCCCAGGTTGCCGGTGACGCAGTCGATACGCGGCAGGCTGCCGGGTTCGCGTTGCTCGGCCCGGTAGTGGTAGGCCATGGCGGTCCAGTTCGAGTGGCAGTCCACCAGCATCGCGATCAACCCGCCATAGACCAGATCTGGCCAGCCGCTGTATCGGGCGTCGGGCTGGTGCTCGGCGATCACGTGGATGCCGTCGGCGTCCCAGCGGCTCTTGATGTGCAGCCCGTGGGGGTTGCTGCTGCCGCAGCCATAACAGACGCCTTCGGGGGCGGTGGTGTCTTGCAGGGAAAGCGCGGGCATCGTGGCTCCTTGTTGTTTGAGTTCCGTCGAGGCACGAGCCTAATGCCAGGCGCGTGAATAAATCCAGCGCCTACGCTGTTAGCAGTGCACAGCGTGTTCATTCCCGGTTGAGAATCCCATGAAATCTCGATTGCCAGCGGTCTTCCTTGCCTTCGCCACCTTGTCTAACGCGTACGCCGTGGAATACACCGACGTGAATCCGACGGCCAGCACCATCAGCTTCACCTATGACCAGATGGGCCAAGAGGTGTACGGCACGTTTGGCACCTATTCGGCGACCCTGAATTTCGACACGCAAAACCCGGCTGCCGCCAGCACCGTACTGACCATCCAGCTGCCGAGCATCAATGCCGGCAGCGACGACGCCAACACCGAGCTGCCCAAGCCCGGCTGGTTCGACATGACCACCTACCCGGTGGGCACCTTCACCTCGACCCACATCACTGACCTGGGCGACAACCGTTACCTGTTCAGCGGCAACCTGACCCTCAAGGGCCAGACCCGGCCGGTGGAGGTCAAGGTGGCCCTCAAGGAGCAGAGCGGCATTGGCATATTCGACGGCGAATTCGTGCTCAAGCGCGATGACTTCAGGATCGGCGCGGGGGAGTGGGCGGACAGCGTGGTGTCCAATGCGATTGTCATCAAGTTCAAGATGGTTGCGCCTGAGCGCTGATGGCTAGCGGGCGAACTTCTTGGCCCCCGCCACGCACGCAATCACCGCGACGGTCACCCCCAGCATGCCCAGGCTCACCTGCTCATGCAGCAGCGTGGCCGCCAGTGCCAGGCCGAAAAACGGTTGCAGCAACTGCAATTGCCCGACGGCGGCAATGCCGCCCTGGGCCAGCCCGCGGTACCAGAACACAAACCCGATCAGCATGCTGAACAGCGACACATAGGCCAGGCTCAGCCAGGCCGGCAGGCTGATGCTCACGAAAGTTCCCGGGGCGAGGATCGCCGTCAGCGGGGCCACAATCGGCAGCGAGATCACCAGCGCCCAGCAGATCACCTGCCAGCCACCCAGGGTGCGTGAGAGCCTGGCTCCTTCGGCATAACCGAGGCCGCACACCAGGATTGCCAACAGCATCAGCAAATCCCCGGCGGGCGCAGCGCTCAGGCCCTGGGCAACCGCGTAGCTCACCACCAGCAGGCTGCCCAGGATCGAAAACAGCCAGAACACCAACTTGGGCCGCTCGCCGCCGCGCCATACGCCGAAGACCGCAGTGGCTAAAGGCAGCAGGCCGACAAATACGATGGAATGGGCACTGGTGACGTACTGCAAGGCCAGTGCGGTGAGCAAAGGAAAGCCGATCACCACGCCCAGCGCGACGATTGCCAGGGGCAGCAACTGACTGCGGGCCGGGTTTTTTTCCTTGAACAGCCACAGCAGGCAGAGGCCGAGCAGGGCGGCGATGGTGGCGCGGGCGACGGTCAGGAATACCGGATCGAACTCCAGCACCGCCAGGCGCGTGGCCGGCAGCGAGCCGCTGAAGATCACCACGCCGATCAAACCGTTGATCCAGCCGCTGGCGTTGTTTTCCCGGGTGTTGAGGTGGGTGGTTCGTTCCATGAGTGTAGGGCTCGATAGGGATAAGTTGCGTCCTGCGCATCCTATGATTCACTATCAAGACAATCAAAAAATTGTCATGGATACATCGCCTATGCCCCGCGCCCGCTACAAGACATTGGTGGACACCTTCGCCCGGGATATCCGTTCGGGCGCGCTGGCGGCGGGCACCCGGTTGCCGACGCACCGCCAGTTGGCCGCCAGCCATGGCCTGGCGCTGGTCACCGCCAGCCGGGTGTACACCGAGCTTGAGGCCATGGGCCTGGTCAGTGGTGAAACCGGGCGCGGAACCTTTGTGCGGGAAATCGCGTTGTCGCCGGGGCAGGGCGTCGGCCAGATCGCGGTGGCGGCGGGCATGATCGATCTCAACTTCAACTACCCGTCGCTGCCGGGCCAGACCGACCTGCTGCGCACCGCATTGCGCCAGTTGGCGTTGTCCGGCGACCTGGCGGCGCTGCTGCGCTATCAGCCTCACGCCGGCCGGCTGCATGAGCGGGCAGCGGTGGCGCGTCATCTGCTGAGTCGTGGGTTGACGGTGCAGGCCGAGCAGGTGCTGATCGTCAGCGGTGCCCAGCATGGGCTGGCGGTGACCATGATGTCGCTGCTCAAGCCCGGCGATGTGGTGGCGGTGGATGCGCTGACCTATTCCGGGTTCAAGGTGCTGGCCGAGACGCTGCACCTGGAAATCGTCGCGATCCCGGTGACCGCGACGGGCCCCGACTTGGCCTTTCTTGAACAACTCTGCGCCCGGCGCCCGGTACGCGCCGTGTACAGCATGCCGACCCTGCATAACCCGTTGGGTTGGGTGATGAGCAGGGAGCAGCGCGAGCACCTGGTGGCGATTGCCCGCCAGCATGATTTGATCCTGATCGAGGACGCGGCCTACGCGTTTTTAGCCGAGGACCCGCCGCCGCCGGTGGCCGAGCTGGCACCGGAACGCACGGTGTATGTGTCGGGGCTTTCCAAGAGCGTTGCCACCGGCCTGCGGGTGGGTTTTGTCGCCGCTCCGCAGCAGTGGATGGCGGCGCTGGAACGTACGGTCATGGCCACCACCTGGAACACCCCGGGGGTGATGACTGCGGTGGCTGCCGCGTGGATCGACGACGGCACGGTGCGGCAGCTTGAAGCGCAAAAACGTAAGGACGCCCAGGCGCGCCAGGCGGTGGCCGATGAGGTGTTGGCGGGCTTGAATGTTATCCGCCATCCGTCTTCGTATTTCTTGTGGTTGCCGTTGCCGGAAGATGCCCGCGCCGATCAGATCACCATGGCGCTGGCACGGGAAAATATCTCGGTGTCCACCGCCGAGCCGTTTGCCGTCTCGGCCCACGTGCCCCATGCCTTGCGTGTGGCGCTGGGGTCGGTGGACCGGGAGGTGCTGCGCGAGGCGTTGGTGAAAGTGCGCTGGGCGGTGGAGGCGTGCTAGGGGGCCGGATCGTTCCCACGCTCTGCGTGGGAACGCCGCCTTGGACGCTCCGCGTCCCGCTGTAGATTTGCGCGATAGTGACGCAGAGCGTCACCGGATGCATTCCCACGCAGAGCGTGGGAACGATCCAGGCGGGACTCAGAACTTGTAGGCCTGGCGCCCGATCAGCAGCCATTTGCCTTTCTGCTTCTGCCAGACCTGGAAGTTTTCAATTTCGGTGGGCACCTCGACGCCACTGTTCACCGCCTGCGCGGAAAAGTGGTTGCGCACCAGGGCGGTGTCGCCATTGAGGGTGATGGTCTGTTTCTGCATTTCCAGGGTCTTGAAACCACTTCTGCCGGTTTCAATGTCAGCGATAAATTCCTGCTTGTTCTGGACCTTGCCGCTGGAGTGGCCGTAGGTGAGGTTGTTCGCGGTGAGGGCCTGCAGTTGCGGGATGTCCTTGTGCAGCATGGCCTGGGTCAGATGATCGACCGCAGCGGCTACATCCTTGTCACTTGCGGCAGGCGCGGCGGCCGCGTAACCGCTGAACAGGCACAGAAAACCAATCAGAACCTTGACGTTTTGCATGGGTGTTTCCTTGTTGTTGTGGGTACCGGGACGACTCGGTCTGTGTTTTTAAGTCGTCGTACAACCATGCCGTATTTACCGGGATCAAGGAAAGTGAAATTTGTTCTTGGCTAGAAGATAAGCGCTGTTTGCCAGTATTGGTTGTCGTATCACTTGCGAAATAGCGGTCGGCACTTCCCGTGGAAATGGCACATGGCTATGCTGTGGCCGGCGACTTCATGGCGTGGATTCGCAACGACTGAGGAAAACAAAAAAATGACACCGGATCAAAAATACGCGGCGGCTATGGTGCGCCTGGGTTACCAACTCAACGAGTTCAAGATCGGCGGCAACTACACGCCGCTGCTGAGGGACGGCAATCACGTCTACATCAGTGGCCAGATTCCGCGGGTGGGTGACGCCATCGTGTTGCCCGGCAAGGTCGGCGAAAGCCTCAGCCTGGCCGACGCACAGATTGCCGCGGGCGTCAGCGCACTGCGTTGCCTGGGCTTGCTCAAGCAGGCACTGGGTTCGCTGGACCAGGTCAAGGCGATCCTCAAGATCAATGTGTACGTGCGCAGCGCGGATGACTTCGACCAGCAAAGCGAAGTGGCCAACGGTGCGTCGGACCTGTTGAACGAGATCCTGGGGGCCGCAGGATCCCATACGCGCACCTCGGTGGGCGTGCTGCAATTGCCCAAGGGCGCGGCCGTGGAAATCGACATGATCGCCGTGGCACGGGACTGAAACCGGGTGATCGCCGAGGCGTTTGCGGTACTGGTCCACTATGGAATCTACCTGCTCCCAGGACTGATCCTGTTTGGCCTGTGGTTCGGTCTCACGCCAAAAACATTGCCGGGCTTGCGCATCGTTATCCTGCTGCTGGCCTTTGTGCTGATGCGCGATGCGATGACGCCACTGGGCATGTGGTCGCTGAGCCGCGAGGTGCAGATCGAATTCACGGCCAACCCGTGGGTGCTGGCCGCGCTGGGCGGGTTATCCCTTGGGCTGATTGCCCTGCTCGCGCGCCTGGCACCGGAGTTGTGGCAACTGACGGTGCTGTTCAAGGGCAATCGTTGGGCGGGCCTGGCGGTGGGACTCGGGGCCGGGTGTCTGATCGGCCTGCCATTGCGGCTGTATCAAGGCATTGAGCCGGTTTACTGGGCCTGGCTGATGGGCATGCTGGTGCTTGCCTACTGCGCCAATGCGCTGGAAGAGGTATTGTTTCGCGGCTTCTTGCAGGGTTATCTCGAACAGCACGTTACGCCGCTGCGTGCGGCGTTGCTCAGCGGGTTGGCGTTCGCCGCGTGCCATTCATTTCTGGCGTTGAGCGTGACGCAACTGGGCTGGCCAGTGTTGGCCTTTACCCTGATTGAAGGCGTGGCCTGCGGGCTGGTGCGGATGCGCTACGGTGTGGTGGCGGCGACGGCCACCCATGGCACGGCGATCTTGCTGATTGCCGTGCCGATGGTGTGAACCGTCTCAGGCCTGTACATCAACGCCGATGTGGGCCTGGAGCCAGTCTTTGTAGACCGCGATGTTATCGGTCGACTGGTCGCCATTTTTCGCGGTGACAGTCTTGCCGTCCAGGCGCCCGATATCGAGCAGGTACTGAAGACCGTTGGCCACATGGGTGGCGTCGCTTTTGCTGAGTGACTGAACATCGGGCAGTTCGACGGCGTTGCCTTTATCGTCGAAGGTCGCCCATGAAGGGTTGGCCCTGGCGGTGGCAACGGTTTGCGCGGTCGAGCGCACTTGCTCCTGATAGCTGGCTTCCAGCTTGGTCTTGATCTCGGGCGTGGCGTTGGTGACTTCAATCCTCCCGGCCCGCAGGGTGCCGTTTTCCATGGATTGTGTAAAAGTCTTCTGTCCCAGCGCTAACAGACTTGTCGTGCTTCCTATCATGGTGCCGCTCCCTTATTGGTAGCAGCAACAGAGCAAAACCCGGGCCATGTGCTGCATGCCTTGTGCGGCGCGGGCTGGGTGGTATTGCCGGGGCAGGGCGCAGGCCAGGAGTTGCCGGGGCTGGCAAAGGGTTGCCACGTCGGCTCGCGCGAGCGCATTTCAGAACGTTGGAAACTAAGTTCAGAATCTCCAGTCTGTAATAGCGTATCGCCACCTCTACAAGGAATTAACATGAAGCTTAAGGTCGTTTTGCTGGGCACGGTTTTGTTGGCTGCGCCGCTTTACCAAGCGGTTGCCGAGACGTGCAGGGCGAACAGTTATGGTGGGTCCGATTGCGAGTACGACAATGGCACCTCTTCCAAGAGTCGCGCCAATAGCTACGGTGGGCAAGACACCCAATACAGCGATGGTACTTCCTCCAAGAGCCGCTCCAATAGTTATGGCGGGCAGGATATCCAATACGGCGACGGCACCTCGGCCAAGACCCGTTCCAATAGCTATGGTGGGCAAGACACTCAATACAGCGACGGCACCTCAGCCAAGAGCCGCTCCAATAGCTACGGCGGGCAAGACACCCAATACAGCAACGGCTCCTCCTCCAAGAGCCGTGCCAATAGCTATGGCGGGCAAAATACGACAAATAACTAATGGCCCCGCCGCGGCTTTCTACCTCACCAATGACCGCTCATACGCCGCGGTCATCACCTGCCACGTCTGCGCATCCGCCGGAATCAAATGCTCGATGCGCAACGACGTTACCGTGATGTCCTGAGGCATGCCGAAGGTGGTGAAGGTCGACATGAAGTTCAGCTCACCTTCACGGGAGTTGACGCGTGTCAGCACCAGTGGCGGCGGTTCATTGACCAAGGCTTCGGTACTTTGCGGGGCCGGCAGGCTGTCCAGAAGCCTGGCAAGTTCGGAGTTGCCCAACGCCTCGCGCGTCGCCCGTTGCCAGGCGATGGTGCGGATTTCGTCAGCGTTGATCAAATGATCACCCAGGCCGCCAGGCTGTAGCAGGGTGACCAGCAAATTCAGCCCATCAGCCGCCTCCGGTTTGATCCCCACCAGCTCGAACAGCACCTGGGTACTGGCGTTGGCGGCGAGCACTTCCCAGTGGCTGCCCAGCACGATCGCCGGTGCAGGATTGTTCGCGTGGAGCACATGGCTGATTGCCTCGCGAATAGCCTCCATGGAGGGCGAGGAGAGCGGGGTTGCCTCATAGCGCGGGGCGAAGCCGGCAGCGAGGAACACGCTGTTGCATTGCTCCAGCGGAACCTCCAGCGCCATCAGCAAATTATGCAAGGTGCCCGGGCTCGGCTTGGCGCGCCCGGTCTCGATGCAGCTCAGGTGGCGTTGGGAAACCCCGGTGATCAGCGCCAGTTCCAGCTGGCTCAATCTGGCGTGCCGACGCAGCACGCGCAGTTGCGTGCCGGCGGTAGTGTCGGGGTTGGCGCGGGGGAAAGGTTGGCTGCTCATGGGTTGACTCTGGCCGTGCGGGTCGGTGGTGTCGATGACCTTCGAGGTCATTGAGAGGGGAACGACGTTATCACTAATGTGCAGCTTCCCGAACCGTTGTCTCCAAGGAGGAGAACATGCGCAGACCCTGGATTGCCCTGGCCGGGCTGTTGGCTTTTGCCCTGTACACATTGATCACGATGCTGATCGCCGAACAATCGCTCATGGCGTTCGGACGTGAATTGATATCGAGGCCGGATACTGCCCAGGTGGTGATTGACTTGTATCTGATGGCGGCCTTGGCGGGCGTATGGATGTACCGGGATGCGCGGGCCAGGGGCAAATCCCTGGCGTCGGTGTTGCCCTATTTACTGGTAACGGCGGTTTTCGTATCCATCGGTCCGCTGCTGTATATCGTGGTCAACGGGTTCCGCGAACCTTCAGGGGGCCGGTGATGGAGGTTTATGCGTTGTGCGTACTGGTGCTGTTCTTGAAGATGCTGGCGATCTCCTGTTACCAGGGTTTCTTTCGACTCAGATTCCGTGCATTCACTAACCACGAGGATGCAGCTTTCTTCCATCGCGATGCGAATCCCCAGGAGTTACCGCAAGTCTCCCGGGCCGAAAAGGCTTGGGCCAATGATCTGGAAAGTATTCCGTTGTTCTTCATTTTGGGTGGCCTGTGCCTGGCGATGGAAACGCCAGGCACCGCTACCGCGGGGTTGTTCTGTCTGTTCACCGCTGCCCGTGTGATGCATACGGTGATGTATCTGAGCGGCCGCCAGCCCTGGCGCACCCTCGCTTATGGAGTGGGAGTGCTCTGTTTGTCGGGGCTGGCCGGTCTGCTTGGCGCTGGGCTGATAACAATCAAGGGGTGAGAAAGGCCTGATAGTTGTCCTTGGTGATCTGTTGATAGGGAATGGTCAGCTCCGCCGTGTAGGGCTGCTTCCTGATCATCTTCAGCGCCAGGTCAATCGAGCCGACGGCCTGGCCCTTGTTGTCCTGATAGGCCGTGACTACCAATAGATCTTTTTTGATCGCATCCAGGCCGGCGGGTCCGCCGTCGCTGCCGCCCACCAGGATGTCCTTGCCAGGGTGCATGCCGGCCTGGGTAATCGCCATCGCGGCACCGATAGCCATTTCATCGGCATTGGCCGCCACGGCGTCGATTTTCTTGCCCGAGACGATCCAGTTGTTCATCAGGTCCATGGCCTTGCTGCGCTGCCAGTCGGCGCTTTGTTCTTCGACGATATGGATGTTGGGGTAATCCTTCAGTACGTTTTTCACGCCCTGTGTGCGGTTGTGGGTGGCGTTGTTGGAGAGCAAGCCGAGCATGATTGCGAGGTTGCCCTTGCCGTTCATTTTTTCCGCGAGGTAGCGCATCTGAATCTCGCCCGCTTTGATCTCGTCCGAGCCGACATAACCCACCCCGGCCGGTAAGCCGGGGATGTCCGGGCGACGGTTGACGTACACCAGCGGGATACCCGCCTGCTGGGCATTTACGGTCATTTTCTGGGTGGCGGCGGTGTCGACCGCGTTGACGATAATCGCGTCCATGCCTTGGGCAGAAAAGCTCTGCACTTGGTTCAGTTGGCGCACCACATCGCCTTGGGCGTCTTCGAATTGCAGGGTCACGTCGGTGAGGTCCCTGGCGTGGGCCGCCATGTAGTCACGCATCTGGGCGAGGAACACATCGTCCACCTGGGCGATGCTGACGCCGATGCGTGTCTCGGCGAGGGCGAGCGGGGTAACGATGAGGGTCAGGAGCAAGGTCAGCAGCTGTTTTTTCATGGTGTCAGTCCGTTTTTTTGTTGTTTTGAAAGACGTTGAAAACATTCCTCAGCCTTGGCGTTTGGCGTGTAGTTGCGCAACGCGTTCGGCAAAGGTCTCGCAGGGCCAGCGTTCGTTCAGTGCCTGCAACATCAGTTGCTGCCCGGTTTGCGGAGCCAGGCCCTGTAAGGGTGGGTCGGTATCCAGGTTGGTGGGAAAGGAATAGCCATCGGCGGTGCAGGCGATCACCGCGTGCAGCGCCTCGCCATCCATGACGTTGTCCGCCAGGCGCTCCAACAGGCAGGGGTACAGCGCCAGCATCATCCGGTCGCGGTCCACAGCCTCCATCGTTTTGCCGAACGCCGAGGAGATTTGCAGCAGGTTGGCCATGCGCCGGCGGTCCGGTGTGCGATTGGTGCCAGCGGCGTGAAACAGGGCCGGGTTGAAGAACAGCAGGTCACCTTTGTTCAGCGGCAATTGCACGGCATGCTGCTGGAAGTACTCGATGAATTCAATGCGCCTCCAGGCCAGGTAGCCCAGTGGGTATTGCTGGGAAAACGGCAGCAGTTGGGTCGGGCCGGTTTCCAGGGGCATGTCGCTATGGGCCACGGCCCCTTGCAGCGTGAGGTATTGGGACAGCGTGTGCAGGGGCAACGGAAAGCGCTCCACCACGTCGATGGTCTGGAACCCGAGGTGATAATCACGGTGCGGTTGCTGGGCTTGGCCACCGGGGTGCACCACGTTGACCTGGGCCGTGACTTGGTAGCCCGGGCCGAGCCAGGCTTGTGCGATCAACCCCAGCAGTGGGTTGGCGTAATATTCGACAAAGGATGCCGGCGACTGCAGTGCCGCCTTCTGTAATGAGTTCCAGATACGTCCGTTACTGCCGGCCTTGGCGAAGTGGTCGGCGGCCACACCTTGCGCAGCCTCTTGGGCAAAGATCGCTTCGAATACCTGGCTGTGACGGTCGACCACGTCCAGGTCGGCGTAGCCCTGGCGCACCACCATCACTCCCGGCCCCTGGCTGAACAGGCGATGCAGTTCGTCCAGCACGGCGTGACGATCGCCGTTGCGCAGTGCCTGGGCCTGATAGATCGGGATGTTGCTGCACACTTCGGCGCAGTGCGGGTAGTCCTCGGCAGCAGCCTGCTGGGCACAGATCGAGTGAAAATCTTCCAGTTGCACCGCATCGGCGCTGACAAAGGCAGGCATCACGCACCCTCCACCAGGCTCAAGGCCTGATCGGGGCGTGGGGTGCCGCCGTCGCCACAGCCGATGACGCCTTGCTCCAGGTCGATCACCGTGCCGGTCATCATTCCCGACTCGCGTGACAATAGAAATGCCACGCTCCGGGCCACCTCTTCAGGTTTGAGCAGGCGGCCGAAGGGCTGTGCGGCTTCGGCGGCTTCCAACCAGGCATCCCCGGCACCGTGGTAGTGCCGCTGGATTTCATCCTCGTGCGGTGTGTCCATCCAGCCGATGTTCAAGCCGTTGACCCGAATCCGGTTGCGCAGGGCGCTGAACGCCACGTTTTTGGTCAGAATCGCGAGAGCGCCCTTGGACGCCGCGTAGGCACTCAAGAACGATTGCCCGCCGTGGCCGGTGACACTCTGGATATTGACCACTGCACCTTCAACCCTCTGGCTGATCATCAGCTTCAAGGCTTCCTGCATCAGGAAAAACGGCGCCCTCACATTGACCGCAAATAGTCGATCAAACAGTTCGGGGGAGGTGTCGAGAATGGTGCCGCGATCCGACATCCCGGCGCAGTTGATCAGCCCGTGGAGGGTGCCGAAGTGGGCACGGGCCGCCTCGATCACGGCGCGGCAGTCGCCAATCTGTTCCAGGTCCGCCTGGACAAACACCGCGCGGCAATCGAGCGCTGCCAACTGCCGTACTTGCTCCTGGCCCTGGTCCGGGCGGCGTCCGCAGATGATCAGGCCGGCAGCACCGCGCCGCGCGAGGGTATGGGCGACGGCAGCACCCAACCCCTGGGTGCTGCCGGTGACGACAAAGTATTGGCCTTTGAAGGTATGGCTGAGGTCGGTTGAAGGCATCGGGGTCTCCTGGGTTTTTGTTGTTTTGAAGGCCGGGCTCGACGCCGGGCAAAACTGAGACTAGCATTGCGGTCACCTCAATGAGTCTCAAAAAGACCTCAAAAAAACCTCAGGCTCAACGGCATGCTCGAACGCGCTAAACACTTTTCCATCAAGCAACTGGCCACCCAGGCGGGCGTCAGCAAGGCGACGGTCGATCGCGTCTTGCATGAGCGCGGCAGCGTGCACGCCCAAACCCGGCGGCGTATCGAACAGGCTCTGGATGAGCTGGAATCCCAGGAAAAAAATGGCTTGGCAGTAGGCCGGACCTTTCATGTCGATGTGATCATGCACACGCCCAAGCGCTTCAGTGCGGCGGTGCAGGCCGCCATCACCGCCCAACTGGGCAGCCTGGCACCGTTTCGTATCGCCCCGCGGTTTCATGTGTTCGAAGAGATCGAGCCTCAGGCGATGCACGACCAATTGCTGCGCTGCCTCGAGACCGGCAGCCAGGGTGTGGTGCTCAAGGCCGCGGACGAGCCGGCGGTGAATCTGGCGGTCAAGCACCTGGCGGCCGCAGGTATTCCGGTGGTGACCCTGGTCACCGATCTGCCCCACAGCGAGCGCATCGGCTACGTAGGCATGGATAACCGCACCGCCGGAAAAACCGCCGCGTACCTTCTGTCCCGCTGGATGTCACCCCAACCCCAGGAAGTGGCGGTGGTGATTGGCAGTGAATTGTTCCGGGGCGAGGAAGAACGCGAAATGGGGTTTCGCATGTGGCTGCGCGGCCGTGCGACGCACCTGCGGGTACTGGATATCAGCGGTGGGTACGGCGTGTATGACCGAACGTTTGCCCGGGTCACCGATGCGTTGAAGCAGCATCCCGAACTGAAGGCGGTGTACAGCGTCGGCGGTGGCAACCGCGCAATTGTCGACGCCTTTGCGGCTCTGGATCGCCCGTTGGACGTGTTTATTGCTCACGACCTCGACGAAGAGAATCGCCAGCTGTTGGCTGAAGAAAAAGTCGCCGCGATTATCGATCACAACCTGCAGATCGATGCGCGCCATGTGTTTCTGCACATCCTGCAATTTCATCGGCTGTGGAAGGCTGGGCCGATTGCGCCGTCACAGGTACAGATCGTCACACCGTTCAACCTGCCGGACTGAATCTCCACACCCAATAACAATCCCAGGAGTTCGACCATGCTACGTATCGCTGTCCTTGGTGCAGGGCGCATCGCCAACATTCACGCGGCCAATGTCGCGGCCCATCCTGATGCCACTCTGGTGGTGGTCGCCGACCCCTGGCGGGAGGGCGTCGATGGCTTGGCTGCGCAGCTGGGTTGCGAGGCGGCCTATGACTGCGCAGCAGTGCTAAGTCGGGACGATATCGACGCGGTGGTGATTGGCACACCCACCGACACTCATATCGATTTGCTGCTGGCGGCCGTGTCCCAGGGCAAGGCCGTGCTGTGCGAGAAGCCCATTGACCTGGATTTCGCCAAGGCGCGGGCGGCGGCGCAAGCTGTGGAGCGCGAGGGCGGCAAAGTCATGCTGGGCTTCAACCGCCGCTTCGATCCCGACACGCTGCGCCTGCGCCAGGCCATCGACGCGGGGCAAATTGGTGCTGTGCGGCAGGTGATCATCACCAGCCGCGACCCGGGGTTGGCGCCACGGGATTACCTGGCACATTCCGGCGGCATCCTGCGGGACATGACCATTCATGACTTCGACATGGCGCGGCACCTGCTGGGTGAAGAGCCCATTGAAGTCGGCGCGATAGCCAGCCGGCTGGTAGATCCGAGCCTGGCGCAGATTGACGACTTCGACAGCGTGATGGTGCTGCTGCGCACCGCATCCGGGAAACAGTGCCATATCAACTGCTGTCGGGAGGCGGTCTACGGGTATGACCAGCGACTTGAGGTATCCGGGGCCAAGGGGGTGCTGCTCACGGATAACCATCGACCCAGCACCTTGCGCCATTGGAACCACGAGCACACCGAGGCGTTGGAGCCGTTGCAGCATTTCTTCCTGGAGCGTTATGCGGATGCCTACCGCAATGAGTTGGGGCAGTTTATCCAGGCACTGAGCGCGGGGCGCGCGCTGCCCACCAACATGCGCGATGGGCTGTATGCGTTGCACTTGGCGGACTGTGCGCTGGAGTCCATCAAGACCGGGCGAATGGTTGAGGTCAATTACGCTATTTAAGGTGTTGCCGGAGCGGGCATGCTCGCTCCGGCAGATTGCGCGTTAGATTTTTGCCAACGCCTGCGCCAGATCCGCCCGCAGGTCTTCCACATCCTCAACCCCCACCGACAACCGCACCAACCCATCACCAATCCCCAGCTGCGCCCGGGTCGCTGCCGGGATGCTCGCATGGGTCATGATCGCCGGGTGCTCGATCAGGCTTTCAACGCCCCCCAGGCTTTCAGCCAACGCAAAGATCTTCACGTTTTCCAGGAAGCGTGTCGCTCCTGCCAGGTCGCTTTTCAGGTCCACCGAAATCATCCCGCCAAACCCGCGCATCTGCCGGCGTGCCAGCTCATGCTGCGGGTGTGATGCCAGGCCTGGGTAATAAACCCGCGCCACTTGCGGCTGTTGCTCCAGCCACGTCGCCAGTTCCAGCGCATTGCTGCAATGGCGCTCCATGCGCAGCGCCAGGGTCTTCACCCCGCGCAAGGTCAGGAATGCGTCGAACGGCCCGGCAATCGCGCCCACGGAGTTTTGCAGGAAGCCCAGGCGCTCGGCCAGTTCAGGATTCTGGCCCACCACTGCAATGCCGCCGATTACATCGGAGTGGCCGTTGAGGTACTTGGTGGTGGAGTGCACCACGATGTCGAAACCCAGCTCCAGCGGGCGCTGGATCCAGGGGCTGGCGAAGGTGTTGTCGGCTACGCAGATGATGCCCCGGGCCTTGCAGATGCGGGAGATGGCACTGAGATCGGTCAGGCTCAGCAGCGGGTTGCTCGGGGTTTCGACCCAGACCATCCGCGTGTCGTCCTGCAGCGCGGCTTCGAAGGCCGACAGGTCTGTCAGGTCGACGAAGCTGAAGCGATGCCCGGCGCTGCGCTGGCGCACTTTGTCGAACAGGCGGAAGGTGCCGCCGTACAAGTCATTGCCGGAAACCACGTGGGAACCGGCGTCGAGCAGTTCCAGCACGGTGGAAATCGCCGCCAGCCCGGAGGCGAAGGCGAACGCCTGGGTGCCGCCTTCCAGGTCGGCCACGCAGCGTTCCAGGGCGAAGCGCGTCGGGTTGTGGGAGCGCCCGTAGTCGAAGCCCTTGTGAACGCCGGGGCTGTCTTGCAGATAGGTGGAGTTGGCGTAGATCGGCGGCATCAGCGCCCCGGTGGTCGGGTCCGGGGATTGCCCGGCATGGATCACGCGGGTGGCGAAGGCGCTTTTATCGTGCTGGGTCATGCAAGGGATCTCCGTAGATGATTGAGCAGGTCGACGCGGGTGATCAGGCCGTGAAAGCCCGAGGCGTCGGCAATGATTGCCACCAGCCCGCGATCCAGCTCGGCCTGCAATTGCGCAAGGCTGGCGCTGGGTGCGAGGGTGTGAAGGGCGTTGGTCATGGCGCTGCCCACGGTCATGGAAAAGTGCGCGGCGTTCTGATGCAGGCCGAGCAATACATCCGACTCGTCGAGCACCCCCACCAGTTGCTTGCCATCCACCAGCACCGGCAGCTGTGAGACGTCGGCCAGGCGCATGCGCTGGAAGGCGGTGAGCAGGCTGTCGTCGGGGCCGACGCTGATCACCCGGCCATCCTCGAAACGACGGGCGATCAGGTCGCGCAGGTCGCCGTAGTGTTTGTATTGCAGCAGGCCGGCGTCGTTCATCCATTGGTCGTTGTAGACCTTCGACAGGTAGCGCGTGCCGGTGTCGCAGACGAAGGTGACCACGCGCTTGGGCTCGGTCTGTTCGCGGCAATAACGCAGGGCGGCGGCCAGCAGGGTGCCGGTGGAGGAGCCACCGAGAATGCCTTCGGCCCGCAGCAGTTGGCGGGCGTGGTCGAAGCTTTCTTCGTCGCTGATGGAATAGGCGTGGCGCACGCTGGAGAGGTCGGCGATCGAGGGGATGAAGTCTTCGCCGATACCTTCCACGGCCCACGAGCCGGGCTCGGTCATGGTGCCGCTGCGGCTGTACTCGGCCATCACCGAGCCGACCGGGTCGGCCAGCACCATGGCCAGGTCAGGTTGCACGCGCTTGAAGAAGCGTGTCAGGCCGGTGAGGGTGCCGGCCGAGCCGACGCCAACCACGATGGCATCCAGGTCATGTTGGGTCTGGGCCCAGATTTCCGGGGCGGTGCTGGTCTCATGGGCAAGGGGGTTGGCCGGGTTGTTGAACTGGTCGGCGAAGAACGAATCGGGAATGTCCTTGGCCAGTCGCGCCGCCACATCCTGGTAATACTCGGGATGGCCCTTGCCGACATCCGAGCGGGTGATGTGCACCTCGGCGCCCATGGCTTTCAGGTGCAAGACTTTCTCGGTGGACATCTTGTCCGGCACCACCAGTACCACCCGGTAGCCTTTGGCGCGTCCCACCAGGGCCAGGCCGAGGCCGGTATTGCCGGCGGTGGCTTCGATGATGGTGCCGCCGGGGCGCAGGCGGCCATCGCGCTCGGCGGCGTCGATCATGGCCAGGCCAATGCGGTCCTTGATGGAGCCGCCGGGGTTCTGGGATTCAAGCTTGAGGAACAGCGTGCACGGGCCGGTATCGAAGCGGCTGACCCGCACCAGCGGGGTATTGCCAATCAGTTCGAGCACGGCGGGGCGGGAAGCGGTGGGCATGTCGTCACCTGGCTACGGAAAGGGCGTATGGGATGGACAGCAGCGTTTACAACATGGTTTCGAACATAGGCCGGTATCGGGCCGCTCGCAACCGCGCGGCCGCCAGAATGTCTTTTTTTGGCGCATTGCTGCTTCATGACGGAGCACGGCTGGAGGCGATCCATCGGCGGGTTTTCTGTCAACCTCACGTATTCATTGGCTTGCAGCTGATTGGCCCAGGGATTGCTAAAAGAAATCCAAACTTGGATACAAGATGGAATCCTCAATGCGCAACGAACAACTCGGCTGGACCCTGGGTGAATGGCAAGCTGCCTACCGCAGCCAGTCGCTGACTCCCGATATCCTGTTGACCCTGGCGAGCACGTTTCCCTCCGAGGACAATGCCTGGATCAGCCAGGTGCAACCGCAGCAATTGCGTGACCAGCTGGCGCAGTTGGCCGAGCGGCTTGCGGCGGTCGACGGCGATATCGACCAGTTGCCGTTGTATGGCGTGCCGTTTGCCATCAAGGACAATATTGATGCGGCGGGTTGGGAAACCACGGCGGCGTGTCCTGAGTTTGCCTATACCGCCGCGGCGGATGCCTCGGTGGTGGCGCGGTTGCGGGCGGCCGGGGCGATCCTGATGGGCAAGACCAACCTCGATCAGTTCGCCACCGGCCTGGTCGGTACACGCTCGCCCTACGGCGCGGTGGGCAACAGTTTTAACCCGGACTATGTCAGCGGCGGTTCCAGCTCGGGTTCGGCCTCGGTGGTTGCCCGCGGGCTGGTGGCGTTTTCCCTGGGCACCGACACCGCCGGTTCCGGGCGGGTGCCGGCGGGCTTCAACAATATTGTCGGGTTGAAGCCGACCAAGGGGCGCTTGTCCAACACCGGACTGGTGCCGGCCTGTCGTACCGTGGACTGTATTTCGGTGTTTGCGCTGACGGTTGAAGATGCCGAGACGGTTGCGGGCCTCGCTGCTGCTTACGACGCCAGCGACGCCTATTCACGCGTCAATCCCAACACTGCTCCTGTAGCGGTCGGCGCCACGATCAAGCTGGCGGTTCCGGCCAGCCTGGAGTTTTTTGGCGACGCGCAGAACCAGGCCGTATTTGAACAGGCGCTGCTCAGGTTCCAGTCCCTCGGGGCCGAAATCACGGCGGTGGATTTCAGCCCGTTTCAGCAACTCGCCGAGCAGCTCTATTACGGCTCCTGGGTTGCGGAGCGCACGGTGGCACTGGAAGGCATGCTCGCCAGCAACGCCGAAGCGATCAACCCGGTGGTGCGTGGCATTGTGGAAAACGGTCACACGTACAGCGCCTGCGATGCCTATAAAGCCGAATACCTACGCGCCGAACTGAGCCGCCGCATCAACGACACCCTGGCCGGTTTCGACGCCTTGCTGGTGCCGACATCGCCGACGATCCGCACCCTGGCGGAAATGGCCGTGGAGCCGGTGCTCTACAACTCGCAGTTTGGCTTCTACACCAACTTCACCAACCTGGCCGACCTGTCGGCACTGGCCGTGCCCGCCGGGCTGCGCAGCGACGGCCTGCCGTGCGGCATCACCCTTATCGCGCCGGCCTGGCACGACGCCGCCCTGGCGCATCTGGGCAAGCGTTGGCAGGCCGGCCTTGATCTTCCGCTGGGCGCTACCCAACGCAATCTGCCGCAACCGGCACCGGCGCGACAGGCGCCCGGCAGCGTGCGGGTGGCGGTGGTTGGGGCGCATCTCACCGGGATGCCGCTGAACTTCCAGCTGACCAGCCGCAACGCCGTGCTGGTGGAGCAAACCCTGACGGCGAGCAACTACCGCCTGCATGCACTGCCGGGCACGGTTCCGCCCAAGCCGGGGCTGGCCAGGGATGACTCGGGCCGCTCGATCATCGTCGAGCTGTGGGACATGCCTGTCGCCCGCTTTGGTGAGTTCGTCGCCGAGATCCCTGCGCCGCTGGGCATCGGCAACCTCACCCTGGCGGACGGGCGCAGCGTGAAGGGTTTTATCTGCGAGCCCTGGGCCCTGGCAGGCGCCACCGACATCACCGAATTCGGCGGCTGGCGCGCGTACATGGCGAGCAGGAACTAGGCATGCAGCTCTCAACCACGAGAAAACCCGGCGAACGGCCGGACAGCCTGGCGGAACGGGTCTACCAGCAGGTGAAGGACGACATCTTCGGCTTTCGCCTGCTGCCGGGTGATCGCTTCAGCGAAGGCGACGTGGCCGAGCGCATGCAGGCCAGCCGCACGCCGGTGCGCCAGGCGCTGTATCGGCTGGAGCGGGAAGGGTACCTGGAGGTGTTTTTCAGGAGTGGCTGGCAGGTGCGGCCGTTCGACTTCAACTATTTCGAAGAGCTTTACGACGTAAGAATCGTGCTGGAGTTGGCCGCCGTCAGCCGCTTGTGTGGCATGGCGGAGCAGGGGCTTGAACGGCTTGAAGCGATCTGGCGGGTGGACGAAAGTGCCCGGCTGGATGACGCACAGGTCGTCTGCGCGCTGGATGAGGAGTTCCACTGCGGGTTGGTGCAGGCCACGGGCAACGCTGAAATGGCGCGCATGCATTACGAGATAACCGAGAAAATCCGCATCATTCGGCGGCTGGATTTCACTCAGCAATCACGTATTGCAGCGACCTATGAGGAACACGCAAGCATCCTCGATGCGATCTCGGCACGGCACCGCGATCTGGCGCAGCAACTGCTCAAGACTCACATCGAGGTGAGCAAGCAGGAGGTGCGCAAGATCACGTTGCATCGGTTGGCGGTGGCGAGAGGATAAGCCCTCGTATCGACGAGTCAGCCCGCCCCCTGTGGCGAGGGAGCTTGCTCCCGCTGGGGTGCGAAGCGCCCCCAAAACCGGTCACCCCATTTTACCTGGCGAAAACGCGGTGCCTGAATTGGGGCTGCTGCGCAGCCCAGCGGGAGCAAGCTCCCTCGCCACGGGTCATTGCCGCACGCCTAATACGTGCTGCAACCGATTTGTCACCGTCTCACTCGCCCCCAACATCGGCGCCCGCAACTCACTGCCGATCAAACCCTCCATCGCCAGCGCGGCCTTCACCGGTGCCGGATTGGGCTCCACGAACAGTGTGTGAATCAACGGCAGCAGCCCGAAAAACGTCTCGCGAGCCGCCAGCAACCGGTTGTCGCGAACCTGTCGATGCAGCGCCACAAAATCTGCGGTACGCACATGCGCCGACGCGGCAATCGCGCCGGTCGCTCCCAGGCACAGCGCGTTGAATATCTGCACATCCTCGCCACACAACACATCCACATTCCCGCTGGCCAGCAGCGCCAGGGTATTGGCCAGGTTGCCGCCACAATCCTTGATCGCGACGATCCGTTCATGGGCGACGATGTTCAGCAACGTCGCCTGTTCGAAGGCGATACCGGTGCGGTAGGGAATGTCATACAGAATGATCGGCACACTGGACGCATCGGCCACGGTGCGGAAGAACGCCTCAAGGCCCGCCTGGGACGGGCGAATGTAGCTCGGCGGCGGTACCAGCAAACCGGCCACCGCGCGTTGCAGGATTTCACTCTGGAACTGCAGCAGCTCAATCTGGTTATACCCCGCAAGGCCCATCACCACCTGCTGCGGCGGTACCAGTTCCAGTACGGCATCCAGCATCGCCAATTGCTCACGGCGGCTCAGTGCTGCGGCTTCTCCGGTGGTGGTACAGACCATGATTCCGGCCACGCCTTGTTCCAGCAGATGGCAGACCAGGCGGCGCAAGCCAATGAAGTCGATGGCGCCGTTATGAAACGGTGTAACGACGGGAACCCAGATACCTTGAAACGATGACATGCGCTTTCTCCTGATGGTTGACCGATTTCGTCACCGTCAGAAGGGCAGAGGGAAGTAAGCAAGAGGAGGGGGCCTTCGCGCTCAATGTCCTGTCAGCTCATCTGACGGGACAGCGCGCCCCGGTCACATGAGCGACTGTTTCTTCGATTTGAGGGCGTGCGCAACGCAACCTTGCGCCTTGGCAATCAAGCCAATGACGGAAAAGTTGAAGGTCGTTGCAGACATTGAGGACACACCCTGAAGAAGGCGCTTATCTTTATGGATTATTACAGGGTGTGTCAACTCACGGCGATCAGTCGCGGTTCAACCAGTGGCGCACGAAACGCACCTGCTCTGCCGACAGTTCTGCGTCTTCCGGCGCGCCCATGAAGCCGCCGTGGGGCATTGCTTCAAAGATGTGCAGTTCCACCGGTACCTCGGCCTGGCGCAGCGCCCGGTGCAGGCGTACGGCGTTGGACAGGAACAGGTCGCGGGTGCCGCTTTGCACGAACGTCGGCGGGAAGCCTGGTGCGAAATCCCCGAACAGCGGCGACAGGTACGGGTGAGACAAATCCGCGCCAGCGGCGTACAGCAGGTTGGTGCTCATCAGCGGGTTGGGCAACACCACGTCGACGGTGCGGTTGACCTGGAAGCTGTCGCCCGATTCGGTCAGGTCCACTTCGGGTGACAGCAATACCAGCGCGGCCGGCAGCGGCAAGCCTTCGTCGCGGGCGCGCAGCACCATGGCAGCGGCGAGGTTGCCTCCGGCCGAGCGTCCGCCGATCACGATCTTGTCCGGGGTGTGGTGCTTCAGCACATGCCGGTAGGTGGCCATACAGTCATCGAGTGCCGCCGGGTACGGATGGTCAGGCGGCATGCGGTAGTCCACGCCGTAGCAGGTCAGGTTGTGCAGGTCGGCGTGCTTGCCGGCGGCGAGGCGGGCGTTTTCGCCGCCGCCGAACACCAGGGCGCCGCCGTGCAGGTCGATATAGGCGAACTCGGCCCCGTATGCCGGCGTCGCCCGGTACACCGTGGCGTCTTCCACGGTGAATGTCTCAACGTGGTCTGCTGTCTGTCCCGCCTGGGACGCCGCGTACTGTTGGGCAACTGCGGCCTGCATGCGGCGCCAGCCAGCGTGGTCATCGGGTGCGGGCAGGGTGTACAGGCTGTTCAGCGGCACGCCATCGGCGTTCACCATGCGTTGCAGCATCGCCTGGGCCTCGGGGCTGATGGACCGCGGAGCCGGGATGATTCGCGGGTCGATCCTTACACCATTACTCATTCTCTGCACCGTTTGGGTTCATGTCAGGACGCGAACGCATTCTTGTCGGTAGCGGTACTACACTGCAAGTCCGAACCTCCACGCTGGAGAACACTCATGCTCAGCAAAAACACGGTGTGCCTTTGGTACGACGGCAGTGCACTGGACGCTGCCAACTTCTACGCCAGGACCTTCCCGGACAGCGCAGTGACTGCGGTCCATCACGCCCCCGGGGATTATCCGGCGGGCAAACAGGGCGATGTGTTGACCGTGGAATTCACCGTCATGGGTATTCCTTGCCTGGGGCTGAACGGCGGCTCCGGCGTGCAGCACAACGAGGCGTTTTCGTTCCAGGTGGCCACCGACGACCAGGCGGAAACCGACCGCTTGTGGCACGCGATTGTCAGCCATGGCGGCCAGGAAAACGTCTGCGGCTGGTGCCAGGATAAATGGGGGGTGAGATGGCAGATTACCCCGCGTGTACTGAGCGCGGCGATCACCCATCCCGACCCGGCAGCGGCCAAGCGGGCGTTTGATGCGATGATGGGGATGATCAGGATTGATATTGCGGGGATTGAAGCGGCGCTCAAAGGTTGATGCACCGATTGAGTCAATCGGCGCCCACCGCCGTCCGGTCCACCAGACGAATACGGTTGCGTCCACCACGCTTGGATTCATACAGCGCCGCGTCGCCTTGTTCGATCAAGGCCGCGAGGCTGGCGGGTGGCGTGTCGAACAGGCTGGCGCCGATGCTCAATGTCACCGCTTCGGGCGTAGCGAACGCCTGCGAGGCAGCCTGATGAAACTGTTCGCGCAGGGCGCTGCCCAGCGCGACAATGCGCGCGTTCGAGGTGTCGTTAAGCAGGATCACGAACTCGTCGCCACCCAACCGCGCCGCCAGCGAATCATCGGGCAACTGCGCGCGAATCATCTCGCTCAGGGCCACCAGCAGCCGGTCGCCCGCGGTATGGCCGTACAGGTCGTTGATCAGCTTGAAATTGTCGATGTCGATCAACAGCAGGGCACCCGGCCGGGCCTGCGAGACCTCGCTCAGCAGGCTCGGCGCGCGCATTTCAAGGGCGCGGCGGTTGTACAGCGCGGTCAACGGGTCGCGGGCGGCCAACCGTGCAATCTGTTCCTCACGGCGGTAGCGCTCGGTGCCGGTCATCGACAATGCAATCAGCATGATCGCCATGGCGCCTTCCACCAGCGACACCTGAATGATCTCGCCACGAAACGCCGTCAGGTCGATCAGTGTCCCCGGCACGATCGCCACCAGCGACTTGGCCAGATAGAACAGCCCGTGGGCCAGCAGCACATAGCGCAGTTGCACCGCGCCCACGCTGAGTGATCGGCCATGGGGGCGCAACAGGAAACTGGCCCGCAGGGTCGGCAGGGCAACCAGCAGCGAGTTGGCCAGCAGCATGGCCCTGGACCACGACTGTCCTTCCGGCAACAGCAGCATGGCAAACCAGGCCACGAACATCAGGTACCAGGCGCGAGACAGGCGCACCTGGGTGAAACGCGCAACGCCCAGCAGGAACAGCCAGTGGGCGGTGATCAGCAATCCGTTGGCGAACCAGATACCGATCAACAGCAGGCCGCTGGCCCGCAACAGCGCCAGGGTGCTGCCCACGCTGATGATGGCGAAACCGGCGGTCCAGTACAGCAGCGACGGTTCGCGAACGTTGCGCCACTCGACCGCCAGGTACAGCGCGGCGGCGCCTGCCAGGGCGATGGTGAGGACCAGTATGGTGATGGGGTCGAGCGCCATGGGCGAACTGGCCTGCCTGAGTTGCGGTGAGACGGCGATTGTAAGCGTTTTCGCCGGTTTTTCGCAGTGCTCAGGCCCTGCGCGCCATCAGCAATACCGTCGCGGCGGCCGACAACAACCCCGCACAGCAGCGGTTGAAAATCCGCTTGCCCCGAGGCTGCGCGAACCAGCGGCGCATATGCAAACCCATATAGGCGTAGGCGCTGATGGCGAACCATTCCAGCGCCAGGAACATCGCTCCCAGCAGGGCAAATTGCGGCGTGATCGGATGTGCCGGGTCGACGAATTGCGGCAGGAAGGCGGTAAAAATCAGGATTGCCTTGGGATTGCCGGCGGCCACCAGGAACTCCTGTCGCGCCAAGGCCCACAAGCCCGCCTTGGGCGCCGTCGACTCAGCCTCCGCGTGCGGATTGGACCGCCACAGTTGATACGCCAGATAGAATAGATACGCCGCCCCCAGAATCTTGATCCCATAGAACAACAACTCCGAGGTTTGCAGCACCACCGCCAGCCCGGCGGACGCGAGGGCGATCATCCCGGCAAAGGCCAGCAGTCGCCCGACGCCTGCCAGGCACGAAGTGCGGTAGCCGTAGCGGGTGGAGTTGCTCACGGACAGCAGGTTGTTCGGGCCTGGCGCCATGTTCAGGGCGAAGCAGGCCGGGAGGAAGAGGGTGAGGGTGGCGAGGTCCATGGGGGGCTCCGGCGGGCGCTGGCAGGTAAGGCCACGAGGATAAGGGATGTGAGGCGGTTGAACAATTTGCGCTAATGGGTAGAACCGATGGCGCTCTGGCCATGTCTGTGAGTCGTGGGTAAATAGATCGGTCACCATGACGCTCATTCGTTAATATGCCCGGCATGCCAATCGGGTAAAGGAAGTTGGCGTGAAGCACGAAGCGCTTTTCCCGGGAATTAAAAATAGAGTAGGCAGGGAATGGAATATCCTTCATTTGAAAACAAATCAAAGAAAAGAACCTTGTTGTTGGTGGTGTGTCTGTTATTTGGAGCATGGATTGCTTATACGCTCTGGGCCGGTCGCATTGTAATGCGAACGGTTTTAATGCCATCGATTCCCGAGTGGACGACCTATATAGTCATTGGTTGTCTGGTTGGACTCTTTTTTGCTGCAAGGGCCACCTACTATCGTCCGGCTGTAAGAAACCCGAACCGTGTTGGAGAATCTTTTTTTGGTGGTTTTTGCGTGGGTCTGATTTTGTCCTTGCACAGTTATGACGTCGTTACGTACCTGTTGCCCGGCGACATTGTTCAGTATGCGTCACCTTACGAGCTGGTGACTCCGGGGCCCTACGTTGGAAAGTTCAGTCGTTGTGAGGCGGGTCTGCGGATTAAGGATTTAAAGACTGAGCGCTGGGTTGCGCTTTGTACCACTCAGTCGGAATTCAACGATCAAAGAAAGACAGGCATGAATGCAGTGTGGGTGACTGCTCATTCAAACGAGATAGGTTCTTATATCGAGGCGTATGAATTTATTTATAAATAAATCATGTCGGCGTTGTACCAGCCTTCGTTCATAAGCCAATGACTCATTGTTGGCCGGGAGGGGAAGGTTTCGGTTTGCCATCAGCCACTTGTGTCTTGCCACAAACTTGCTGCGTTGCATTCGGCAGTAGTGCGCCCCCTTGAAAGCCTCAGATGAACAGATCCGCCCCTTGCCTTCAAAGCGCCGCATAGACAAGGGATGAAAGTCGGCGGGGGCGTGGATCAATCATCGAATGGCTGCCCGAAGTCGTGGTGACAAAACCGAAGCTCACTTGTTTTTCGGGATCAGCGAAACTGATCGGGCCACCAAGCCCGATATGGCCAAAGGTGTTCGGGCCCATTGCATGGGAAGCCGTCGGGTCGCGTTGCTGCTCGAGCATGCAACCCAATCCATAACGCATGGGGCGCATCCATACTCGATCCATGCCATGACTGTGCTCACGGCTGAATTCAGTAAGCAGCTCGGGACCGATAAAGTTTCCTGCCATCAATGCACTGTAGAAACCGGCCAGGCCGTGAGCCGAACCGTGTCCACACACGGCGGGTTGCCGGTAGGCCCACCAGCGAGGGTCACTGGTTCGTCTGGGCACCATTCCGGGGTTGGTGAAGGCGAGCGTCGCGATATGCGACGGCTCGTTTTTCACCACGGTTCGCAACGCCTGCGAGTAAGGGTCACCGACTCGTCCCGTGGCACTGTCGAAACGCGCGATACGGTGAAAGTGTTCTTCGTTCACGCCGAGGTGCACGTCCAACTCATGGGGATCGAGAATCTCTTCGTGGATAAACACACAGGGATCTCGTCCGTCCACCCGGCGAATCAACTCTCCGAGGATCCAGCCAAACGTGGTGGTGCCGTAGCCCAGGTCTGTTCCCGGTTCCCACCACAGCGGCTCGGCCTCCAGCAGTCGCAGCATATGCTCCCAGTCATACATCATGGGGTTGTGGTCGGGCCCCCGCAGCGCCGGCAGGCCTGCGGTATGGTTCATCACCTGGCGCAGGGTGACCTTTGCTTTCCCGCTCCGGGCGAACTCGGGCCAGTAACGGGCCACGGGTGCATCCAGCTCCAGCTTGCCCGCCTCAACCAACATCAGGACGGCCACCGCGACATAGGGTTTTATTACGCAGAAGGTATTGGCCAGCGTATCGCGGGTCCAGGGTTTCGTCCCCGCCTGGTCTGCCATGCCGGCCCACAGGTCGACAACGATCTCTGCGCCTACCTGCACGCACAGGCCGGCCCCACGTTCCTGCGGATCATCGAACATGTCCTCGAAGGCCTGCTTGACCGCTTCAAACTGCTTCGCACATATCCCTTGCGCTTTCATACCTCAACGTCCTCGTATTTGAAGTGCGGCCCTTGATACTTGCCGAACACCGATAATGGTTGTGGAGGAATTCACCCACGAGACCGAGTTTGGGAGTGCTCCATGGAAAAGCGATTGGCTCGTTTGTAGGTGCCGAAGTCATTGAACCTGACACCGGCCTGGGCCATGACTTTATGAGCATAAGGTGCCGTCATCTGACGCAGATAAAACGGGTCTCTCACCACGAAGTGATGGATGCTGTGAGTGCTGCCAAAGTTAAAACAGAACAACTGGAACGGCCACAGCCACCAAGGGTTCATCACCTGGGTTTGTTGTAATGCGTTACGCGGGGCAACATCGCCGTAATAGTGCATATTTGAACTTATAAAGAACAGGCAGAACTGCCGTATCATATTGGGCGCTATAAGAATAACCACTGCGCTATTGACGATATCCATTAATTCCAGCGTCGTAGCTGAACTGTGAACCTCCATCCCGGTAATTGACCCAAGCCAGACATACAGGTGGTAGCCGAGGAACACATACCAGCACCCCCAATACAGAAGCCCGAATGGTGTATTGAGCCGAATGATCTTGCCTAACAATTTTACCTTTTGCCGCCATCCAGGGGCAAACACCGCATTTAGAAAACCAAATACAAATCCGTCCACCAGTTTGAGTAATCGCAGTATTCCCCAAGGACTGCCGCTCGTGGTGATCCAGGCTTCAACATCAGAATCAGTTCCGGACTGCTTATGGTGATGAAAGTGCAGACTGCGTCTTAGCCACGGGCTGGGCATGCCCGGGCGTGCCAGCCAGCAGAAGAGCATCATGGCATTATGGGCCAGCGGCTGTTTTCTAAAATAAAGGCGATGAATCAGGTCATGTTCGATTTCATGAATGAACGAAGTCAGCAACGCATTGACCAGAATACACATCCATGCGGGGATAAAACCCTTTAGATAGAGCCCTCCCGTAATGACCATCCCTATCAGGGAAAACGCCATGACACTCGCGCCCAGAGCATCCTGGTGCTGCAGGATCGGATAACGCTTTCGCAGGTAGTTCCCATGATCGGTAATACTGCGGGTTACCTTATCAATCTTTTCCTGATCGGTAGTTGGGCGATCAATTTCGATGGCGCCTTCCAAGACATTCATCCATTCATCCTCTGATTGCATCGAGAAATTAACAGCCGCGTCAAGCCGGTCATGTCAATTGTTGGAGCTGTAAAACAGTAGATACTCATATGGGTTGCTTGAATTGCACGGGGCATTCAAGGAATACGAAATCGACTTTTTTGCGAAAAGCTTGTTAGAATTCCATGCTTCAAAATGATAAGGGAAGTTCAACTCTTTGCAACTGTGTATTTTGGGTGGGTTCAGTGTTACAAGTGCGGTGTAAGGAATTGATGATTTAGTTACAGTTTGTACAAGTATAAAATGACGCTGTACAAGTATTGCCAAGGAGGCACCATGAGATTGCATCGCATCAAATATGTCCGGCGCGCTCTAAAAGAGCCCGAGGGTGGCGTAGAGAAAATAACAAGCGACGATGTATTTGATGCCGTGTTTTGCGATGAGCCGGCAGACAATGCCGCGAATCCTGCAGGCCTGGAAAGGCTACTCCGCTACCTGCAGTGCGGGGATACCGTGGTGGTGGACAGCATGGCAGCGCTGACTTCAAGCACGGAGCAGCTGTGCGCCATCATTCGCCGGTTGATTGAAAAGCAGGTCACGTTGGAGTGTTTGAACGAAAACCTGGTTTTCCGGCATGACTGTCTTGAAGTCGTGGAGTCGATCATTGCGGTAATGGAGCTGATTGCAGAGTTCGAGCGCGCTGCGATGAGGGAAAGACAGGCGGCGGGAATTGCCAGTGCAAAGAATCGTGGGACTTATAGAGGTCGCAAGAAAAAGCTGTCTGACAATCAGGTTGTAAACTTGATTGACCGGGCCACTGCAGGAGAAAGTAGATCCAAATTGGCGCGTGATTTTGAAATCAGTCGGCAGACGCTCTATCGGTACTTGAGATCCAGATAGGGGCTTCTTCAGGTCGCACGAGGGAGCGGCTGCCAACAAGATCCTACAGTTGAAAAAACCTGTCAGGACGGCATGGCCCGAGGGCGGTGGAAGTCTTGCCATCAATGATTTCTTCACTGGCAAGACGACCCACTATCGCGGCCAACGCTCCTGCTCCCTCTATTCAAGGCAGCCTTCAGATGCTGCGGGCAAGCGCTCGAGAAACTCGGCGATCTGCTGGCCACCGCGCAAGTGCACCACGGGCACCGACGGGCCTGCCGCCAACCGCACCGCCTCGATACCTGGCCGGTGGCCGCGATCAAACGTCCACACGTACTTCAGGAATGTCAGGAACTCCCGGTCGAGTTTCTCGGTACAGCCGGCGGGAATATCCGGGCGCGGGCGGTTCAGCGCACTGCGCAGGATCACCCGGGTAAAGCAGGTGAGCCGTGGCGTGTCGAGCCAGATGATCAAATCGGCACGGGGCAGGCGCAGGTCGAACGTGCGCCGCGCATAGTTGCCTTCACACACCCAGCCATCGGCGGCAACGGCGTCGCGCACGCGGGTACGGAACTGCTCGGCGTCGGGCTCGACCCAGCCGGGCGACCAGAACAGGGTGTCCAGGTGCACCACGGGCAGGCCCAGGCGTTGTCCGAGGGCGCGGGCGAGGGTGGATTTTCCGCTGCCCGCATTACCGAGAATCACGATGCGTTGCATGAAGGGACGTCCTGTCGCGGGAAAGCCCACAATTGTGCAGGTTTTACATGACCGACAAAAGCCATATGAGGTAGGTTGGGCGCCCCGGAATGGACCCTCTCGACCAAGGAAGCGCCTGTCAATGCCAAATGCCTTTTGCCAAATCAGCGAACGCCTGGACAACCGCCGGTTTATCGTCGCGGGCAACACCCATGGTGTGTCCGGTACAGGCACCGTGTTTCATTACCACGTCGATGAAAACGCCATATGGGGCACCTACCAGGGCGGCCGGATTCGCATGGGCAATCAAGTCGGGCGCGCCACAGGCCCCGATACCATCGAGTTGCTGTACCAGTGCCTGACCACCGAGGGCGAGATTCTTGCCGGCTGGTCCCGGGGCACGCTAGGCGTGGATGACGCCGGGCGTACCACCCTGGCCTTCGTCTGGGGCTGGTTGTCGGGCGCGACGGGAGGCGGGGAGTCGAGCTACGTCGAACTCGTTGCCGAGTAATCATGCAATTTCGCGCCTACTGGAACCGCTCAACCAGGTAGTCGACAAAACACCGGACCCGCGCCGGCGTGTGGGTACCGCCGAGGAACACGGCATGGATCTCTTCGCCATCGCCTGGATTGAATGCCTCCAGCAGCGGCACCAGCCGACCCGCCTGAATGGCGTCCGCCACGGTCTCGGCGCAGACCCGCGCGATGCCGATGCCCTCGGCCGCCAATTGGCCCTGGGTGTCACCGTTATTGGTTTCGACATGGCCCTTGATCGTCAGTGAATAGTCGTGGCCATCCTTGCGAAACGGCCAGGTGGGCGCCGCACGCTTGAAGTTGAAGCCAATGCAGTCGTGATCCAGCAGGTCTTCCGGCACCTGCGGCGTGCCGCGTCGTGCCAGATAGCTCGGCGCAGCAATGATGACCTTGTGGGTGGCGCCCAGCCGGCGGGACGTCAGGCTGCTGTCGGGCAGCGGGCCCAATCGCACTGCGACGTCGGCTTGCCCGGCGGCGATGTCGACCACGGTGTCGGTCAGGTTGATGTCCACCAGGATGTCCGGGTAACGCTGAATGAACTCGCCCAACAACGGGATCACGAAGGTCCTGCCATACAGCAGCGAACTGCTGACCCGCAGGCGCCCGCGGGGTGAACTCTGGTCGGTAATCTGCTGTTCGGTTTCCCGCAGGTCCGTGAGGATCCGCCGGGCGCACGACAGGTAGGCGGCACCCTCCGGGGTCACGGTCAGTGAGCGCGTGGTTCGCAGCAACAGGCGTACGCCCAGCCGGGCCTCCATGCGGTCCAGCACCCGCGCGATGGAGGAGGGCGCAAGGTTCAAGCGACGCGCGGCCGCCGAGAAACTCGCGGTTTCGGCCACGAGGGTAAAGATTTCCAGTTCGTCCGTTATGTCCACGGGAAACTCACTTGTGCGTTTTTCGCAAAGGCCTTTAGCGGCGTAATGGGGTTCACATCGGTTTTTGTCGGGTTCAGTATTGCGTAAAGCAATGTAATACGGAAACTCACCAGGAGAATCCCATGATCTTGCCCTACACCATCAATGTCCCCGACGAACGTCTTGTGGCCATCCGCGACAAAGTCGCCGCCTACGATTGGACCCGGCTTCCCGATTTGGGAGGGTGGAAGTCGGGCGTTGGCGTGCGCGACCTTCAGCGCCTGGTCGCTTACTGGCTGGAATCCTATGATTGGCGCCGGGTCGAAAAACACCTCAACCAACTGCCCAACTTCATCACCGAGATTGAGGGCGAGCACCTGCACTTCGTCCATGTGCGGGGCGACGGTTCCAGGCCGCCGATCCTGCTGCTCCATGGCTGGCCAGGTTCGTACCTGGAATTCGAGGCGCTGCTGGAACCGCTGGCGGCTGACGGACACGATGTGATCGTGCCGTCGCTTCCGGGGTTTGCATTCTCCAGGCCGATCACCGGAGTGATTGGCCCACGTCGGGCGGGCGAACTCATGCATGGGCTGATGGCCCGGCTGTTCGGGCCAACCCGCTTCATCGTTCAGGGCGGTGACTGGGGGTCGGGCATCGCCGGTTGGATGGCCCACGATCGGCCCGAGGCGTTACTGGGGATTCACCTGAACATGGCCGACCTGCTGGCCCAGGGCACCGTTGCGACCACGCCGGAGGAGGAGGCTTTCGTCGCCCGGCGTGACGTGCTGATCGACTGGGAAACCGGCTACAACCACCAGCAGGAAACCCGCCCGCAGACCCTGGGTGTCGCGCTGGCCGACAGCCCGGTGGGGGCCGCGGGATGGATCCTCGAAAAAATCGGCACATGGGCCGATCTGCCCACTACCGCCGATGGCAGCCCGGATCTCTGGGGCACCTTTACCGAGGAGCAACTGCTGACCAACATCATGTTGTATCTCGCGCCATCTTCCATGGTCACCGCGACGTGGATGTATCACGGCAAGCGCCTTGAGGGATCGTCAAAATTCCCGGTCGGCACCCGCATCCAGGTGCCGACCGGATTTGCCGCCTTTCGTGATCCGGTGTTCGTGCCGCCGCCGCGCTCATTTGCCGAAAAGACCTTCAACATCGTGCACTGGAGCGAGATGCCCGCCGGTGGTCACTTCGCGGCCTGGGAGCAGCCGGCGTTGATGCTGGCGGACCTGCGCGCCTTTATCGCTACGGTCTCGGCTTGATCATCAAATCCAGGTTCTGCACGGCGGCACCTGCGGCGCCCTTGCCGAGGTTGTCGAATATCGCCGCCAGCAGGACCTGGCCCGTCTCGTGGTTTTCACACACGATCAGGCGCACATCGTCCGTGCCGTTCAGCGCTTGAGGGTCGAGGTAGGTCAACTCCCTCGCAGCCTGCATCGACAGCACCTGTACGTGACGGGTGTCGCGGTAGTGCTGCGTCAGGCAGGCATGTAACCGCGCCGCGTCCACGCCCGGGGCCAACAGCCGCAGTTGCAGCGGGATGGTCAGCACGATGCCCTGGCGGAACGCCCCGTAGGCCGGCACAAACAGCGGCGGCTGCGTCAGCCCGCTTTGCTGCTGAATCTCCGGCACATGCTTGTGTGCCAGTCCCAGCCCATACACCAGGAACGCGGGCGCCTGTGAAGCGTCGGCGCCCTCATGCTCCTGCACCCCGGCGCGGCCCTTGCCGGAATAGCCCGAGACGGCATGAATGGTCGTCGGGTAGTCCCCGGGCAGCAGCCCGGCCTCAAGCAACGGGCGCAACAGACCAATCGCGCCGGTGGGATAGCAACCGGGATTGCTCACCCGCTGCGCCGTGGCAATGCGTTGCGCCTGTTGCGGGTTCATCTCGGCGAAACCGTAGGTCCAGTCGGGATGAGTGCGGTGTGCCGAACTCGCGTCGATCACCCGCACGGCCGGATTGTGGATGCTGGCGACGGCGTCCCGTGCGGCGTCGTCGGGCAGGCAGAGAATCGCGATATCGCAGGCGTTGATCATCTCGGCGCGCTGCTGCGGATCCTTGCGGTGTTCAGGGCTGAGGGTGATCAGTTGCAGATCGGTGCGGTCGCGCAGGCGTTGATGGATCTGCAGCCCGGTGGTGCCTTGGTCGCCGTCGATGAATACAAGAGGATTTGCCATGGGATGCACTCGGATAGGAAATCAGGTGTTCCAATCTTCGGCCAGCCGCTAGGATAGGAAAAGTTGAATTTCCAAACGATGAAGTTCAGATTTTATGAACGAGGATTGACCCATGCGCGAAATCAGCCTGGACCGCCTGCGTACGTTGGTGGCGATTGCCGACCTCGGTTCGTTCGCCGAGGCCGCCCGCATGCTTAACCTGGCGCCACCCACCGTCAGCCTGCACATCGCCGACCTGGAGGCGCGAGTGGGCGGCAAGCTGCTATCGCGTGCCCGTGGGCGGGTGCAGCCCTCAGCGATTGGCGAAACCCTGGTGGAGCGCGCCCGCCGCTTGTTGGCGGATGCCGAGCAGGCGCTTGAAGACGTGGAGCGACAGGTGCAGGGGCTGGCGGGGCGGGTGCGTCTGGGAGCCTCAACCGGAGCCATAGCACAGTTGCTGCCGCAAGCCCTGGAAACCTTGAGCCAACATCATCCCGCCATTGATGTGCAGGTGGCGGTGCTCACGTCGCAGGACACATTGAAGAAGCTGGCCGAGGGCGCCCTGGAGATCGGCCTGGTGGCGCTGCCCCAGGCACCGGTGAAGGGCTTGCGGATCGAGCCCTGGCGGCGCGACCCGGTCATGGCGTTTTTGCCGGCGCGTCGGGAATGCCCGGAAGTGGTGACCCCCGCCTGGCTGGCCGCACAACCGTTGATACTGAATGACGGCACCACCCGGCTTTCGCGCCTGACCTCGGAGTGGTTTGCCAATGACGGCTACCAGCCGACGGCGCGTATTCAGTTGAATTACAACGACGCAATCAAAAGCCTGGTGGCCGCCGGTTACGGGGCCACGTTGTTGCCCCATGAAGCGTCCACGCCCTTGCACGACACCCGGATTGCGATGCGGCCGTTGCAACCGTTGCTGTGGCGGCAACTGGGGATCGCCCATCGCGCCGGGGAGGTTGAGCGGCCTACGCAACATGTGTTGGACGTGTTGTGGGGATTGAGTGCGGGGTAGGGCGTTATGGAACGACTCATACGATCAGCCTATGAATACCTTCCCGAATCAGGAATTTACAGAAACCTGAATACCGTTGAAATTAACGGCTTTTGAGCCGCCAATCGGTTTTTCAGGGAGTCTTCACCATGCCATTCACCCACACACAACTCCCCATCGTCGTCGCCGATGTGCCGTTGAACATCGCCGCGATCCACCGCGCGGGTACCCTGGCGCCAATCGTGTTCCTGCATGGCTTTGGCTCGACCAAGGAAGACTACGCCGACATCGTCCAGCAACCTGCCTTCGACGGTCATCCATTTTTGGCTTATGACGCCCCGGGTTGCGGTGAGAGCCATTGCGATGACCTGCCGAAGATCTCCATCCCGTTCCTGCTGCAAACCGCCTTGCAGGTGCTCGAGCATTTCAACATCGAGCGCTTCCATCTGGTAGGCCACTCCATGGGCGGGCTTACCGCGCTGATGTTGGCGCACCAGTTCCCGGGCCGGGTGCTGAGCTTTGTCGATATCGAAGGCAATATCGCCCCGGAAGACTGCTTTCTCAGCCGGCAGATCGTCGACTACCCGGCGGACGATACCGAGGCGTTTTTCAGCGCCTTTATCGAGCGCACCCGGCAGGCACCGGCATACGCCAGCGCGCTGTATTCGGCGAGCCTGCGGCACAAGGTGCGTGCCGGGGCGGTGCGGGGGATCTTCCAGTCGATGGTCGAACTGTCGGATAACGCCGACTTGATGGGCAAGTTCCTCGGCCTGGAATGCCCGCGCATGTTCATGTACGGCGAGCAGAATGCCCATTTGTCGTACCTGGCGCATATCCAGGCGCAAGGCGTGCGGTTGGCGCCGATTGCCCGGTGCGGGCACTTCCCGATGTACTCCAACCCGATCGCGATGTGGCAGCAGATTGCGGACTTTCAACACGGCTGATACCCATCGCCAACGATCGCCCAGGCCCGAAAGCACAAGACTTACGCCTCGAAACCCGGATAATGGCGGCCATATTTTGCTCGCTATTCTGGTAATCCCGCATGGAAATCAAGGTCAATTTTCTCGACAACCTTCGACTTGAAGCCAAGTTCGACGACTTCACCGTGGTGGCCGACCAGCCTATTCGCTACAAGGGCGATGGCTCGGCCCCCGGTCCGTTCGATTACTTCCTGGCGTCGTCGGCGTTGTGTGCGGCTTACTTTGTGAAGTTGTACTGCGAAACCCGCAACATCCCTACCGACAATATTCGCCTGTCCCAGAACAACATTGTCGACCCGGAAAACCGCTACAACCAGATCTTCAAGATCCAGGTCGAATTGCCGGCGGACATCTCCGATAAAGACCGCCAGGGCATCCTGCGTTCCATCGACCGCTGCACCGTGAAAAAAGTCGTGCAGGCCGGGCCGGAGTTTGTCATCGAGGAAGTGGAAAACCTGGATGCCGATGCCCAGGCATTGCTGATGCCGAGCGCGGCGTCCGACGCGGGCACCTACATCGCGGGCAAGGACCTGCCGCTGGAAACAACCATCGCCAACATGTCGGCCATTCTCGCGGGCCTGGGCATGAAGATCGAGATCGCTTCGTGGCGCAATATCGTGCCCAACGTATGGTCGCTGCATATCCGCGACGCGCACTCGCCGATGTGCTTCACCAACGGCAAGGGCGCGACCAAGGAAGGCGCATTGGCGTCGGCATTGGGCGAGTTTATCGAGCGGCTGAACTGCAACTTCTTCTACAACGACCAGTTCTGGGGTGAAGACATCGCCAACGCGGCGTTTGTGCATTACCCGGACGAGCGCTGGTTCAAGCCGGGCCGCAAGGACGAACTGCCACCGGAGATACTCGACGCGCATTGCCTGCACATCTACAACCGTGACGGCGAGCTGCGCGGCTCACACCTCTACGACACCAACTCCGGCAACGAAGAGCGCGGCATTGTTTCGCTGCCGTTCGTGCGCCAGTCCGATGGCGAGGTGGTGTATTTCCCGTCCAACCTGATCGAGAACCTGTACCTCAGCAACGGCATGAGTGCCGGTAACACCCTGGCCGAAGCGCAAGTGCAGTGCCTGTCGGAAATCTTCGAACGCGCGGTAAAACGCGAAATCATCGAAGGTGAATTCGCGCTGCCGGATGTACCACAGGAAGTGCTGGCGAAATTCCCCGGTATCCTGGCCGGTATCCAGGGCCTGGAAGCCCAGGGCTTTCCGGTACTGGTGAAGGATGCGTCCCTGGGCGGTGAATTCCCGGTGATGTGCGTGACGTTGATGAACCCACGCACCGGCGGCGTATTCGCCTCGTTCGGCGCGCACCCAAGCCTGGAAGTGGCGTTGGAACGCAGCCTCACCGAACTGCTGCAAGGCCGCAGCTTTGAAGGCCTGAACGATCTGCCGCAGCCGACGTTTGAAGGCCATGCGGTGACCGAACCGAACAACTTTGTCGAGCACTTCATCGACTCCAGCGGCGTGGTGTCGTGGCGCTTCTTCAGCTCGAAGTCGGATTACGAGTTCGTCGAATGGGACTTCTCCGGCCAGGGTGAAAACTCCAATGCCGAGGAAGCCGCCACCTTGTTCGGCATCCTCGAAGGCATGGGCAAGGAAGTCTACATGGCGGTGTACGAGCACATCGGCGCGACCGCCTGCCGCATCCTGGTGCCCGACTATTCGGAGATCTACCCGATCGACGACCTGATCTGGGACAACACCAACAAGGCGCTGTTTTTCCGCGAGGACATCCTGAACCTGCATCGCCTCGACGAAGCGGAATTGAAGGGGTTGGTTGAGCGCCTGGTGGAAAGCGAGCTGGACGACTACACCGACATCACCACCTTGATCGGCATCGAGTTCGATGACAATACGGCGTGGGGTCAACTGACCATCCTGGAATTGAAGCTGCTGATTTATCTGGCCCTGCAGCAGTTCGAAGAAGCCAAGGAACTGGTGGAGATGTTCCAGCAGTACAACGACAACACCGTCGAGCGCGGCTTGTTCTATCAGGCTGTGAATGCGGTGCTGGAGATGGAGTTGGACGAAGACCTGGAACTGGCGGACTACGAAGTGAATTTCCGCCGGATGTTTGGCAACGAGCGGATGGACGCGGCGATTGGGTCGGTGAATGGCAGTGTGCGGTTCTATGGTTTGACGCCGACGAGCATGAAGCTGGAAGGGCTGGACCGGCACCTGCGGTTGATCGACAGCTACAAGAAGCTGCACGCGGCGCGGGCCAATACCGCGCGCTGATCCATACCTGTCAGGGAAGATATTGACCTGTGGCGAGGGAGCTTGCTCCCGCTGGGTCGCGAAGCGGCCCCAAAAAAATGGGACTGCTACGCAGTCCAACGGGAGCAAGCTCCCTCGCCACAGGTTATTGGTTGCTTGCTCTGGCTCTTACAACGTCCATCCCAACCCCAGCGCCTTGTGCAATGACGCAAAGTCCTTGAGCAACAGCGCATCCCCGGAAATCCGGCTTTCCTGCGCCTGGTACCGCGTACGTTCCGCGTCCAGCCAATCCAGCGTGCTCGCCGTACCTGCCTTATAACGCTGGCGCGTCAGGTCCGCGGCCCGTACTGCCGAAGATTCCACGTTGCGCAGCAGCACCACGTTCTGCCGCTGGTTGCCATACCGCGCCAGGGCCACATCCGCATCACGCAACGCACTCAATACCACGCTTTTGTAATGGGCCAGGGCCTCGTCGCGCCCGGCTTGCGCACCTTTGACACTGGCCGCCACCCGGCCGAAATCCAATGCGTTCCAGGTCAGCCGCGGCAACAGCAGCCAGGTGCCGCTGTCCTTGCGCGCCAGGTGCCCGGGATCGGCCGCCGAGAACGACAAGTCGCCCATCAGGCTGAGCTTGGGAAACCAGTCGGCGGTTTTCTCGCCGATCTGCGCGTTGCTGGAAGCCAGTTGGCGCTCGGCCACCCGGATATCCGGGCGTGCTTTCAGGATCGCCGCCGGGTCGGCAAATGGCACCTGGCTAGGGATAGCGGGCAGGGCGCGGGGAGTGTTGAGGCTCGCGTCCAACTCGCCCGGTTCCAGGCCGCAGAGCAGGTTCAACTGGTCAATCGCCTCGACGATTGACGCTTGCAGCGGCAGGCGTTGGGCCCGGGTGTTTTCGGCCTGTGTCAGGACCTGCTCCAGCTGTAACTGCGAGGCCACGCCACGGCTGCGTCGCTGCTGGGTCAGGTCCAGCGCCTGTTCCTCAATCTCGACACTGGCGTCCACCAGCGCCAGTCGCGCCTGCTGGTCACGCACGTCGGCATAGGTCTGCACCACCTCGGCTGCCAGTTGCACCTGGGCATCGGCCAGTTGCGCCTGCGAGGCGTCGTTTTCCGCCTGGGCCGCCTCGATTGCACGCCGGGTGCCGCCGAACAGGTCGGCCTCCCAGCTGGCATCAAAGCCGGCGAGGTAAAGGCTCAATGGCCCGCGACCACCGCCACTGCTGCCACCCAGCGCCGAGGTGTCGGGGGAGCGCAGCTTCAGCATCGCTGCATCGCCGGTGATCTTGGGCAGGGCGTTGGCGTTGGCGCCACTCAGGCTGGCTCGCGATTGCTTGAGGCGCGCCTGGGCGGTCGTCATGTCCGGACTGTTTTGCAGGGCCTGGGCCACCAATTGGTTGAGCTGCGGATCGCCCAGGGCTTGCCACCACTGGGCGACCGCGGGTGTGCGCGGCAGGCCTATGTCGGCGTGGGGCAAGCGCCCGGCCGCGAGGGTTTTTGGCGAGGCATCCGGCGCGCCCTGGTAGTCCGGCCCCACGGTACACGCCGTCAGCAGGCCGACGGTGAAGAGCAAGGGAAGTGAGCGATAAATCATGTTCGTTGGCCTGCCTGCGCCGCGCGCTTTTTCAGGATGAAGATCAGGGGAAGGCACGCCAGCATGGCGAGTCCCAGCACGTAGAACCCGTCGTTGTAGGCCATCACCGCCGCTTGTTGGGCGATGTCGTTGGCCAGATGACTGAGGGCCTGCAGCGAGGCGGTGGACGGGTCGCCGGTTTGCGCCAGGTAGCTGGCGGTATCGCTCGCCATTTGATCCTGGGTCAACTGGGTGTTGGCCTGGATGCCTTCGCGCAACATGTCGTCGTGGAAGTGGCTGCGCCGGTCCATCAGTACGCCGAGCAGCGCCAGCCCCAAGGTGCCGCCGAGGTTGCGTGACATGTTGTAGAGCCCGGCCGCGTCACCCGCATCGCGGGTTTCCACCGAGCGCATCGACAGTTGGCTGAGGGGCATCATCACCAGGATCTGCCCGAAGCCCCGCAGGATCTGCGACCCGTAGAAATCATGGCCGACACTCTGGGCGGTGAGCTGGGTGTCGAGAAAGCAGCTGGCCCAGTACATCAACAAACCCACGCCGACCATCATCCGCAGGTCCAGGCGGCCAAGCATTCGCGGCAGGATCGGCATCAGCAGGAACGCCGGAATCCCCGACAGCAACATGATCGAACCCGACTGTTGCGCGTTATAGCCCGACAGGATGCCGAGGAACTGCGGCACCAGGTACGCCGTGCCATAGAGCCCGGCGCCGACCGCCGTGGCGATCAGCAGCACGCTGCCGAAGCTGCGGTTGAGCACCAGTTGCAGGCGCAGGATCGGCGTACTCGAGCGGACTTGCCCGACGGCAATCAGGAAGAAGCCGATCACCATCGTGATGCTCAACCAGATGATCAACTGCGAGTCGAACCAGTGTTCGCGCTGGCCTTCTTCCAGCACCACGGTGAGCGAACTCAGGCCCATGGCCAGGCCAATGATGCCCAGCCAGTCGGCCTTGATGAATTGCTGGAGGTTCATGCGATCGCTGGGCAGGCCGGTGATCAGCAAGGTGATCAAGGTAATGCTGACGGGCAAGTTGATGAAGAAGCACCAGCGCCAGTTGATATTTTCCGTGAGCCAGCCGCCAATCACCGGGCCCAGCAGCGGGCCGAGGATCACCGTCATGCCGAACATCGTGGTGCCGATTGCCAACTGATGGGCAGGCAGGCGGGTGCGCACGATGGTCTGTGCGGTCGGGATCATCGCGCCGCCGGCAAAACCCTGGCCGATACGCCCGGCGATCATCGCGCCGAGGCTGGAAGACAACCCGCAGAACATCGAGAAAAACGTGAACATCAACGCGGTGCCGATCAGGAACCGGCGCAGGCCGAATACCCGGGTCAGCCAGGCGGCGAGGGGAATCATGACGATTTCCGACATCAGGTAACCGGTGGCGATCCACGTGCCCTCGGTACCGGTCGCGCCGATCTGGCCCTGGATCTGTGGCAGCGCCGAGTTGGTGATCGAGATGTCCAGGGTCGCCAGCAAGGCGCCCAGCGAGCCGGCGGCGACTGCGATCCAGTCGGTCAGCGAAGCGTTGCGCGGTTTGTCCGCGGGCACTTCGGTCAAGATGGCTTCAGCCATGGTTGGCGTCTGCCTTGTGGGTGCGGGTGTCGACTTCCACGGTGGCGGACAAGCCGGGCACCAGTGCCTGGCGCACGTCGTTATCCGGTATATCCAGGGAAATCCGCACCGGCACCCGCTGCACGATCTTGGTGAAGTTGCCGGTGGCGTTGGACGGCGGCAGCAACGCGAACTGTGCGCCGGTGCCGGGGGACAGGCTGTCGATATGGCCCTGAATATCATGGCCTGGCAGTGCGTCCACATGCACGGTGACGGTCTGCCCGGCGCGCATCTCGCCGATTTGGGTTTCCTTGTAGTTGGCGGTCAGGTAGATCGCGCTCACCGGCACCACGGTCAACAAGCGTGTGCCTGGCTGCACGTATTGGCCGACGCGTACACCGCGATCAGCGACGCGGCCATCGAGCGGGCTGCGAATCACCGCGTCGTCCACGTCCAGCTGGCTCTGGGCTTCGCTGGCCTTGGCCACGCCGAGTTGCGCCTGGGCTTGCTTGAGCTGGGCTTCGAGGGTGCCGTAGCGGGTCTGGCTGGAGCGCAACGCGGCCTGCTTGGCGGCCACGGTGCTGCGTGCCTGGGCGAGCTGGTTGTTGAGCTGCGCCAGGCGTTCTTCCGGCTCGGCCCCGGAACGCGCCAGCGGCGCATAACGTGCGACTTCGGTTTGCGCGTGCTGGGCGTCGGCCTGGGCGCCTTGCAGTTGGGCCCGTGCTTCGGCGATGGTCGAGTCCTGTTGCACCAGGTCGGCCTGGGCCTTGGCAAAGTCAGCCTCGCGGGCCGCAATCGTCGCCGAGGCTTCGTCACTGACTGCCTGGTATTTGCGCGCATCCAGGCGCACCAGCACGTCGCCACGCTTCACGTTCTGGTTGTCGGCCACCAGCACCTCGGCGACGTAGCCGTTGATTTTCGGCGCCACGCTGATGCTGTCGGCTTGCAGATAGGCGTCGTCGGTGGTCTCGATAAAGCGCCCGGTGAGCCACCACCAGGCGCCCCACGCCAGCCCGGCCAACAGCGCCACGCCGGCGAGTGACAGTAGAATCCGTCGGGCTTTGCCACGTTGGCCGTTGACGGTGGTTTCAGGAATGACCTGAGGAGAGGGAGGTGCAGCGGACATCAAGTCACTCCAGTTTTATATCAGTTGGAATAAATTCGTTTTTTCGCGAATTTTTGTCAACTGGTATATTTTGGTTACGTTAAAAAAATGGAGTGGCACATGGCACGACACAAACCGGCCGCCGAAGGGGGTTATCAGCGGGGTGAAGAAACCCGCGCACGCATTATCGAGGCGGCTGTCGAGGTATTTGGCGAGCGTGGCTACGACGGCGCGTCCACGCGAGACATCGCGAATGCTGCCGGCGTCAATGCGCCCGCGATCCAGTACTACTTCGATGGCAAGGAAGGCGTGTACCTGGAATGCGTCGAGCACTTGATCGCGCTGTTGTGGCAGAAGATGGCGCCTACCGTTGAAGCCGCAGAAGGTGCGCTGGCCGATCCCGGGGTCGACGATCAGAGGTTGATCGACGCCTCACTGGGCATTCTCGGCGCGGTGGTTTCAACGATCCAGGACAGTCCCCAGACCACCGCGTGGCGGGCGTTTCTTGACCGCCATCAGGCCGGGCTCTGCCCCGAAAGCGCGACCATGGCGTTCGAGGAACGCTTCAAGGCGCGCATCGCCAACGTGATCCGCCTGCTGATCGCGCGCGTTGCCGGCCTTGCCGTTGACGACGAACGCACGGTGATCCACTCGATGGCGCTGTTCACCCAGGGCCTGGCGTTTCGGGTGCAGAAACCCAAGCTGCTCTCCGCCTTGAACTGGACCGAAGTGAGCCAGAAGGAAATGGAACTGGTGCGGGATGTGGTGCTGATGCAGGCGCGGTTTACCCTGGAAGGCCTGGTACGGCATCGGGACCGGCGCTGACTTCAGCGCTTGCTGAAGGCCAGCCGGGCCGCGAACAGCACGAATATCATGCCGGTGGTGCGGTCCATCCACTTGATCACCTTTTCACGCCGCAGCACACCGGCCAATGGCTGCGTGGCACCGATCAGTATCAGTGCCCAGGCCAGGCTGATCACCACGTGGATGCTCACCAGCCCGAACGTCCACGCCACCAGCGGATGCCCCTGGGGAATGAACTGCGGCAGGAAAGACACGTAGAAAATCCCGATCTTGGGGTTGAGCACGTTGCCCATCATGCCTTTCAGGAACCAGTTGGCACCGGGTTTTCCATCGGCCTCGACGGACGCCAGCGAACTGCGCGGGCGCACCAGCATGTTCAAGCCCAGCCATGCCAGGTAAGCTGCGCCGCAGTACTTCAAGACGTTGAAGGCCACCTCGGACACGGCAATCAACGCGCCCAGCCCAAAGGCCACCGCTGCACCCCACAGCAGGCAGCCGGCATTGATACCCAGGGTGGCGCGCAAGGCTTGTTGCTTGCCCTCCACCGTTGCAGTGCGCAATACCAGGGCCGTGTCCAGTCCGGGCGTCAACGTGAGCAACGTGGCGGCGAAGGTGAAGGCGAGCAGGTTGTCGGTGATGGACATGGATATTTACCTGAAATCAGAAACTCTCAAGACTGGCGTTGATACCGGCGAAACGCGCCAGCTCGATGGTTGCCGCGACCTGTTCAGCATCGATGATAAAGCCCTGGAAATCGTCATCTCCCGAGTCCAGATGAACCTAACGCTTGCCGAACCGAACCAGCCATTGGTCGAAACGGTCCAGCACCTCAGCCATTGATGACCTGCATACGTTGTATTCATCGTTCGTGGGGCAGATTACGGTCATGGGCGCGCGGCTGTCGATATTTAATCAAGAGCGTTGTGGCTTTCTGGAAAGGCTCATGACGCACTACACCGTCACGCCACGCGATTACGCCCCGACGACTTGGCCCGATACAACTGCTGATCCGCACGCTTGATCAGCACTGTGGTGTCGCTGTCCGACGCTTCAACGAGCCCGACGCCAATACTCACCGTGACCTGCCCAGCGGTCTCGAAATACGCTCCGGCAATTGCCGCGCGAATCTTCTCGGCCACCACATCCGGGCTGTCCGGCGCTTCGATTTCCGGCAACAGCACCGCAAACTCTTCACCGCCGTAACGGGCGACGAAGTCAGTGGCGCGGGTGGCGTCCTGAATCAACTGCGCGAGCTGGCGCAGTACATCGTCCCCGACGGCATGCCCATGGGTATCGTTGATCCGCTTGAAATGATCAACGTCGATCAGCAGCAAGGCAAATGCGCGCCCGCTGCGCTGGAACAGCAGGCTGTACTCCGCCAGTTTTTCATCGAAGCGCCGACGGTTGTAGACGCCGGTCAGGGCGTCATGGCTGGCCAGGTTCAACAGCTCGGCATTGGCCTGGGTGAGGGCGGCAGTACGCTGGGCGACGGTGGCTTCCAGGGACGCATTGGTGTCCTGCAGCTCGCGCTCTTTGCCAAGCAGCGATTGGGTCATGCCCTTGATGGAGCGCCCGAGCTGGGCGATTTCCAGTACGAAATGGTCTTGAGGGAAATACGCGCCAGGCTGTTGGTTTTGAACCTGCTTGGCTGAACGCGCGAGTTCTTCGATGGGCCGGCTGAGGTACGACGCCAGGTAATACGCCACGAAGCCGAAAATCACCGCGGCAATGACGCCCAACAGCAGCAGTTTGTAGAGCAATACGCGGGCAGGGTGCAGGGCGATTTCCAGCGGCTGGCGCATCACGATGTACCAGGTCAGGCTGGAATTCGACGGGCTGGGCACCGCCACGGCGCTGGTCACGTAGCCGTTGTCGACCGACCAGCCGGTGTCATTGGCCAGGCGGTCCTGGGGCAGTTGCTGGCCGGCCAGTTGTTCCGGGTAGAGCACCTTGCCGTCGTTGTCGATGATCAGCGCCTCGATGTCCGGCGTATTGCCTTTGGCCGCTTCGACAATTTGTGTCACCCACGTCCAGTGGGCGTGAGCCCCCAGTACGCCGATCACCTGGCCCCCGGCATTGCGAATCGGTGCGGCAAAGTCGATGAAGCGCCAGGGCTCACCGTTGGAGCCCGGCAGCAGCTTGGCAAGCAATACCGCCTCGTGGGGATCGCCGGTGTAGTTGCCCTGCAAACCGGCCTGGAACCAGGGCCGTGCCGTTACGGATTGGTCGACCAGCAGCCCATTCACCGCCTGGCGCACACGCCCGTCGGTGTCGGCGACGCCCATCCACGCGTACTCGGCGCGGGACTGGGTGCGTTGTTCCATGGAGGTCAGTATGTCCGGATCGTCCAGGTTGCCCCGTCTGAACAGCGGTGCGCGGCTGAGCAGCGACACTTCGAGCTGGCGTTCACGCAGCTGCACCGCCAATAGCGCGGCGGTGGAGCGGGCAGTGCTCAACAAGGCATTGCCACTGGCCAGTTTCAGTTGCTCGGTAGCGATGTGCCCAACGTAGAACCCTACGCTCACCAGGGTGAGCAGCGACAAACCGGCAAACCAGAGGGTCAGGTGACTACGCAGGCTGGCTTTGATCATTGGGGACTATCTGAAAGGAGTGTGACTACATGGTAGACGTACCATTCGGATAGTTGCCATAGCCTGATGATTTATACGCGCATTGATTTTCCACCTGCTTTCCCATGACGGCGATGCCAGAATATGGCGCTTAGCCACTTAGGGAACTCAAGGATGAAAACGCTGTGTGCTGCTCTGTTGTTGATGGTTGTCACCGGGCTGGCCCAAGCCGGCGAGGTGCGGACCGGGTTCCAGGAAATTGTGATTCCCGACGCTGAACACGGCAGGCCGTTGCAGGTGGCGGTGTGGTACCCGACCGATGCCACCGGCACGCCACAACTGATCGCCGACAATCCGGTTTTCTACGGCGCGCCGGCCTTGAAGGACGCCGCACCGGCCGCCGGCGAGCATCCGTTGGTGGTGATCTCCCACGGCATCTTCGGCAACTGGATCAACCAGTCCTGGCTCGCCAGCGCGTTGGCCGGGCAGGGTTACATCGTCGCCTCGCCCAACCACCCCGGCACCACCAGCAAGGACCGCACACAGCCTGCCGCTTCCGAGCTGTGGAAACGGCCCCTGGATATCCATCGGGTGATTGATGCCGTGATTGCCCAGCCGAAACGCTTCGGCGCGGTGGCCCAACGCAAGATCGCCGTCGTCGGGCACTCCCTCGGTGGCTGGACCGCACTCGAAGTCGGCGGTGCCCGCTTTGATCCGCAGCGCTTTACCGAGGACTGCAAGTTGCATCCGGAAATTGCCCCTTGCAAGGCCTACGAACAACTTGAGGTTGGTCGTACCGAGCAGGCGAGGCAGCGACTGGCCGGCGACTTGAGCGACCCGCGCGTGGCGGCCATTGTTTCCCTGGACCTGGGATTCGCCCGCGGCTTCAGCGATGCCAGCCTCGCGGCGCTGAACCGTCCCACGTTGGTGATTGCGGCGGGCACGCCATCGCCGGAATTGCCCGCCGCACTCGAGTCGGCCGACTTGGCCAAGCGCCTGCCGCAGAAGACTTCGCGCTACGTGGAAATCAGCGACGCCACGCACTTCAGCTTCCTGCCCATCTGCAAGCCGGGCGCGGTGGAGCGGATTGAACAGAGCGACCCCGGCGAAGGCTTCATTTGCCTGGATGCCAAGGGTGCTCGTCCCAAGCCGCAGATCCAGCAGCAGGTACTCAGCTTGATCAGTGAGTTTCTGCAGCAGTCACTGCGCTAGCCGTCAGATGTCTTCGGACAACACACAGCCTGTGGCGAGGGAGCTTGCTCCCGCTGGGGTGCGAAGCAGCCCCGGCAATCCGCCAAACGCCACTGCGCTGTCAGAAAACCACTAACCCGTGGCGAGGGAGCTTGCTCCCGCTGGGGTGCGAAGCGCCTCCAACGACAGGACCGCTACGCAGTCCAACGGGAGCAAGCTCCCTCGCCACAATGGTATTTGCATTGGATCACTTCCCCACCCGCCCCGGAATGGCCACCCGACTTGTCGCCTTCACCTCCCGCAACGCCAGGCTCGACTGAATCGACGCAATCCCCAACTGCCGCCGCAACACGCTCTCCACAAAATCGCTGTAGGCGTCCAGATCCTCCGCCAGCACCTGCAGCAGATAATCCGCATCCCCGGTGATCTTGTGGCAGGACTGCACCTGCGGCAGTTCCTTGATCACGGCCTCAAAGTCCTCTGGCGTATGGTCGGAATGCACGGCAAACCGCACATGCACAAACGCCATGATTTCCAGGCCCAGCATCTTGCGATCGAGGTTGGCCTGGTAGTCCTTGATCACGCCTTCTTCCTCCAGCCGCTTGCGCCGTCGCCAGCATGGGGTGAGGCTCAGTGACAGGCGCTCGCTGAGTTCGGCGTTGGAAATACTCGCGTCTTCCTGCAGCAAGGCGAGGATGGCGAGATCGGTGTCGTCAAGTGCGACCTGTCTGGTTTTATTTTTCTTCATGGCGGCTCTTTGGGGTAAAAATTCCCGATTACGCTAGCATCGGCGCACGTAAAAGCAAAGAAAGCCCACCGCAGCCAGAACAAAATAATCACCTGTCTTTCACGGGTGGATGTCTTTCATGTTGACTGTTTTCAGCGACTCTCATCGTTTGCACCATGGCACCGAACTCAAGGATGGCGTGCTCAAGCCGTCCTTCGAACAACCCAGCCGCGCCGACACGGTGCGTGATCGGGTCAAGCACGTTGGGCTGGGCGATATCATCGTGCCGCGCACGTTCGACCGGGCCTGTTACGTCAATGCCCACAGCGAACGCTACGTGTCCTTCCTGGAAACCGCCTGGGCCGAATGGACGGCGATTGGCCGTGCCCATGACGCCTTGCCGCTGGTGTGGCCGGTGCGGGACCTGGCCAATGAGCAGGTGCCGGAATTCATCGACGGCAAGCTCGGGTTTTTCGCGATGGATGCCGGTTCACCGATTACCAGCACCACCTGGGAAGCGGTGAAGACCAGCGCCGATATCGCACTCACCGGCCTGGCATTGATTGATGAAGGCCACGACAGCGCCTTCGCCCTGTGCCGGCCACCGGGCCACCATGCGGCGCGGGAATACATGGGCGGTTATTGCTACCTGAATAACGCAGCCATTGCCGCGCAACAGGCGATCACCCAAGGCGCCAAACGGGTCGCGGTGCTGGACGTGGATTTCCACCACGGCAACGGCACGCAGAACATCTTCTACAACCGCAATGACGTGATGTTCGTCTCGCTGCATGGCGATCCGTCCGTGTCGTATCCCTACTATTCGGGCTTCAGTGCCGAGCGCGGTGCCGGGGCGGGCGAGGGGTTCAACCTGAACTACCCGCTGGCGAAAAACACCGGGTGGAGCACCTACAAAGAAGCGTTGCTCGACGCCTGCAATCAACTCAGAACGTTCTCGCCGCAAGTGCTGGTGATTTCCCTCGGCGTCGACACCTTCAAGGACGACCCCATCAGCCATTTCCTGCTGGAAAGCCGCGACTTCCTCGGCATCGGCGAGATCATCGCCAGCGTCGGCGTGCCCACGCTGTTTGTGATGGAAGGCGGCTACATGGTCGATGAAATCGGCATCAACGCGGTCAACGTGCTGCACGGTTTCGAGAACAAACACGCCTGACTCCGATGCCATTCCAACAATAAACAACGCCTGACTTTTTTCTGCCAAAACTCAAAAACATAACAAGAGGTTTTGTGATGAAAACAACCGTGCCCGGGCTGATTGAAAAGCCCGCTTTGCAACGCACCCTCAACAACCGCCATATCCAACTGATGGCCATGGGCGGTGCGATCGGCACCGGCCTGTTCATGGGCTCGGGCAAGATCATCGCGCTGTCCGGCACCTCGATCATCCTGATCTACATGATCATCGGGCTGTTTGTGTATTTCGTGATGCGCGCCATGGGTGAGCTGCTGCTGTCCAACCTGAACTTCAAGAGCTTCGCCGACTTTGCCGGTGCCTACCTGGGGCCGCGTGCGGCGTTTTTTCTTGGCTGGTCGTACTGGCTGAGCTGGAGCGTGGCGGTGGTGGGGGATGCGGTGGTGGTCGGGGGCTTTTTCCAGTACTGGTTCCCGCACGTGCCGGCCTGGATACCGGCGATTGCAATGCTGCTGACCCTGTTTGCCTTGAATGTGCTGACGGTGCGGCTGTTCGGCGAGGTGGAGTTCTGGTTTGCGATCATCAAGATCATCGCCGTGGTGACCCTGATCAGTGTGAGCGTGGTGTTGATTGCCAGCTCGTTTGTGTCGCCCACCGGCGTCACGGCTTCCCTGAATCATTTGCTGGATAAACAGGCGGCGTTTCCCAATGGCGTGTTCGGCTTCTTTGCCGGGTTCCAGATGGCGATCTTCTCGTTTGCCGGTACCGAGTTGATCGGCACGGCGGCGGCCGAAACCCGTTCGCCGGAGAAGACACTGCCCAAGGCAATCAACTCGATTCCGCTGCGGATCATCCTGTTCTACGTGCTGGCCTTGGCCTGCATCATTGCGGTGACATCCTGGGAGCAGGTGTCGCCCAGCAAGAGCCCCTTTGTCGAGCTGTTCCTGGTGGCCGGCTTTCCCGCCGCCGCCGGGATTGTGAATTTCGTGGTACTGACCTCAGCGGCTTCTTCGGCCAACAGCGGGGTGTTTTCGGCGAGTCGAATGTTGTTCGGCCTGGCGGACCTGGGAGACGCACCCGGGATATTCCGACGACTGTCGAAAAACAGCGTGCCGTTTATCAGCCTGGCGTTTACCACCTTCCTGATGCTGCTGGGCTTGTTGCTGCTGTTTATAGTCCCGGAAGTGATGACGGCCTTTACCATCGTCTCCACTGTTTCGGCGATCCTGGTGATCTTTACCTGGTCGACCATCCTGGCGTCCTACATCGCCTATCGGAAAAAGTGCCCGGAGCTACATGAAAAATCCCTCTACAAAATGCCCGGAGGCGTACCGTTGGCGTGGGTTTCACTTGGCTTCCTGGCGTTCGTACTTTGCCTGCTGGCACTTCGCCCAGATACCCGCCTGGCCCTTTGCGTGATGCCTGCATGGTTTATGTGGCTGGCGGTTGCCTACCATTTCTCGCATTTTCGCCACCGACTCCAGCCTGATCAACGCACGGCGCAGTAGCGGTTGTCGTACAACCGCAGGCCATTCAACCCTCGAAAAAGGCCGGCTTGTACGGCCTTTTCATGACGGTTTTTTCATCGGTACATGACAAAAATTTCACATTCTGCGCCATCGGCCCCATGCCACAATCCGCAGCGTTTGCAGGGCCGCAACGGTATTCGCTCGAAGGACAGTAAAAAAATAATGTTCACAGGGGCGCAGTAAATGAAACTCTCTACATTAGCGTTGGCCATCACGGCGGCTGTCCTTGCACAACACGCCAGCGCAGACGGCTTTGGTCTTGGCTCACTCGGCACGGGTGACGGCCATAGCGGCTTCCTCGAAGACAGTCATTCTTCGATCAGTTCGCGCACCATGTACTACAACGCCGACGTTCACTCCGGCACGGCGAACGACCTGCGGGAAGCGGCTCAAGTACTGCGTTTCGACTATAAATCCGGTTACACCCAGGGCACCGTCGGCGTAGGTTTCGACGTGATGGCTTTCGGCGCGTTGCGTCTGGACGGTGGCGATGGCCACGCAGCGGGCAATGGCCTGTCGGGTAACGGCAACAGCTTCTTCCCGGTGAAGAACAATGGCACCGAGCCTGCTGACAGCTTCGGTCGCGCAGCCGGCAACGTTAAATTCCGTATTTCCCAGACTGAATTGCACGTGGGCGGTGGTTTGGCGCCGATCCTGCCGATCCTGGTGTCCAACGACAGCCGTGCCGCACCGCAGACCTTTGACGGCGGCATCCTGACTTCCAAGGACATTCCCAACGTCACCTTCACCGGCGGCGAGCTGAACAAGGCTGAAGGTCGTGCATCGAGCAACTCCACGGGCTTGAGCGTGGCCGGTGCCACTCGCGACAGCGACAGCTTCCGTTTCGGTGGTGTCGACTACCAGCCGTTTGGTTCTTCTGACAACGTCATCGCTAAAAACCTGACGTTGCAGTACTACTACGCCAACCTGGAAGACTTCTACAAACAGAACTATTTCGGCCTGGTCCACGTATTGCCGTTGGGCAATGACCAGTCGTTCAAGACCGACCTGCGTTATTTCGACAGCACCAGCGACGGCAAAAACGGTTCGGCCGGCTATGCGTTCAACAACAACGGCGGCTATGCCAAGCACGCCGGTGAAGTCGACAACAAAACCTACAGTGCTGCCTTCACCTATCAGTTGGGCGGCAGCCAGTTGATGCTCGGCCATATCGGCGTGAGTGATGACGGTGGCTTCGTCTGGGTCAACCAGGGCAGCATCGCCGATCCAACCGCCCAAGGCGCGGCCGGTTCCGACTTCTACCTGTTCACCGACGCGGTGGTTGGCCAGTTCTCCCGTGCGGGCGAGCAGGTCAATTTCGGTCAGTACCTGTATGACTTCAGAACCCTGGTGCCGGGCCTGAAAGCCTCGATTGCCTACCTCAACGGCAGCGACATCAAGGCCAAGGTTGCCGGTGGCAGCGATCAGTCGGAACGCGAAACCGATTTCCGTCTTGATTACGTCGTGCAGGAAGGCCCGCTGAAAGGCTTCGGTACTACGTTCCGTACCGGCAGCTACCACGGCCATAACACCGGCACCGCCGACCAGGATCAGACTCGCCTGATCTTCAACTACACCTACGCGCTGTTTTAATCAGTCGTCGGTAACTGCTCCAGATGAAGGCCGCCCATTGGGCGGCCTTCTTTATTGGCGTGGGGTTCCAGCCAGAGCAGGGCGCTACAGTTGTTTTTACACAACGCAACGTTTAACCATGCGCGGCAATTCCCAACCTACAAGTCAAGACAAGAACCGTTTCCATGAAAGTCAGTGCACGCAACGTATTCAAAGGCCAGGTCAGCCAGGTCCAGCACGGCGCGGTCAATGCCGAAGTGGTGTTGACCCTGCCCGGCGGCGAGCAATTGGCGGGCGGTTCGAAGGTGTTTTCCATCGTGACCCGCGACGCGGTGGCCGAGTTGGGCCTGAAGCCGGGCGTGAGCGCCACGGCGTTTGTTGTTGAAAAAGGCTATTGCGCTAAGGCGCCAGCCGGGTGAACACATAATCATGGTTCTTCACCAGCGCCTGATGGCAGGCAAAGCAGGTCTCATGCTGCGCCTGGTCCACCGGCTTGCAATTGATGAACCGTCCAAAGCCCCAGCCTCCGGTCGCTGCGTATTTCTTCGAGTCCTTGACCATGAACTGCACGGTGGTCGCCGCGCCGGGAATCGACGCGGTCTTGAACTCGGGCGATTGCACGTGCTTCCAGGCCAGTTTCGCCAGCACGGTGCCGTCGGGGAAGGGCAGCGTGCCGTCGCGGTACGCCTTGAGCGCCACTTTATTGCCCAGCACCACCCGCAGTTCATTCAGCGGGTCGGCTTCCTGGGCCGGCGCGATCAGCTCCCATTGACGGTAGCCGTCGGGAATGGTCACGCCGTAGATCGGCGAAGGCTCGCTGGTAGCCGGGCCGCCAAAGGCGAACCCGGTAGCGGTGGCCACCACGGCAGCTGTTGCAGCGACGAGTGCAGCAAGATGCAGGCGCTTCATCACAGGTGGTCCGCATCGATCACAGCCTTGGCAAAGGCTTGCGGTGCTTCCTGCGGCAGGTTGTGGCCGATGCCGCCGCTGATCAGGCGGTATTCGTACTTGCCGGTAAAGCGTTTGGCATAGTCCTCTGCGGCCGGGTGCGGCGCGCCGTTGGCGTCGCCTTCCATGGTGATGGTGGGTACGTTGATGGACGGGGCGGTGGCGAGTTTCTGCTCCAGCGCAGCGTATTTTTTCTCTCCCTGCACCAGCCCCAGGCGCCAGCGGTAGTTGAAGATCGATACGGCGACGTGGTCGGGGTTGTCCAGGCCTTTGGCGCTGCGGTCGAAGGTGGCGTCGTCGAATGCCCATTTTGGCGAGGCGATCTGCCAGATCAACTTGGCGAAGTCGTGGGTGTTTTTCGCATAGCCGGCGGCGCCGCGATCGGTGGCGAAGTAGAACTGGTACCACCATTGCAACTCGGCCTTGGGCGGCAATGGGTTCTTGCCCGCGGCCTGGTTGCCGATCAGGTAGCCGCTGACCGATACCAGCGCCTTGACCCGCTCAGGCCACAACGCCGAGACGATGTCGGCGGTGCGCGCACCCCAGTCATAGCCGCCGAGCACGGCCTGCTTGATCTTCAGCGCGTCCATGAAGTCGATCAGGTCGACGGCGAGGGCGGCCGGCTGGCCGTTGCGCAGGGTCTTTGCCGACAGGAAATGGGTATCGCCATAGCCGCGGGCGTAAGGCACCAGCACCCGGTAGCCCTGGGCGGCCAGCAGCGGCGCTACCTCGGAGTAGCTGTCAATGTCGTAGGGCCAGCCATGCAGCAGGATCACCACCGGGCCATCGGCCGGGCCGACTTCGGCGTAGGCCACATCCAGCAAGCCGGCTTTCACATGCTTCAACGGGCCGAGCGCGCTGTGGGCAGTTGCGCTGGCAGCCGCCGGTGCTTGCGCGTCCTGTGCACTGGCGACGCCGAGGGCACCGAACTGCAACAGCGCAAAGGCCAGCAGCGACGCGCCCATCAGGCGGCGGGGTGGGGTGTTCAACTGTGTGTGCATGGTGAGTCTCCGGCGGCGGGTGGTGTGCCTGGCTCACAGTTGAACGTAGTTGTGTATCCCGTCTGTTTCGAGAAAACCCGTGGGTTAAAGGTTTTGTATCGCAGCGGTGTTTGGACACACTGCGATACAAAGGTCAGAGGGCCCGCCGGGCCACATACACCAGGCTCGGCGCCTGACCGGGTACATCGTCCAGCTCATCGATGTACTGCATGCCGATTTTCTCCAGCACCTTGATCGACGCTGTATGCGCCGGACGCACCACGCCGTACACCTGCGGCTGGTCCAGCTCGACAAACGCAAACTGCAACGCCGCCCTGGCAAGCTCGGTTGCAAAGCCCTGGCCCCAGGCGCTGACCGCAAAGCGGTAGCCCAGGTTGATCCGCTCAACGTCGTTGTAGGGGTACAAGGTGATGCCACCAAAGCCGATCACGCAGTCCGGCGCCTCTTGTGTGGCAATCGCCCATTGGCCAAAACCATGTTCTGCCCAGTGCAGCAGCCAGCGAGCCAGGGCGGCCTCGGCTTGGCCCTGGTCCGTCAAGGGGCCCGCCGGGTTGTAGCGGTTGGTCTCGGGATCGCCATAAATGGCAAATACACTGGCCACATCGTCGGCCGCTGCGGGCCTGAGAATCAGGCGTTCGGTGGTTATCGGGTGGGTATTCATGGGTGGACTCTGATCCTTGGAGCGAGCGAGAAGGTGTTCACCTATATTTATCCTGCTTTCGGCGCTCTAGCACGCTTGATTCAGTTGTTAGGGCTACTGGCAGGATGCCACAATGGCACTTTGTCGCGGCAGTAAGATCAGGCGGACCAAATGAATGGCCTTGGGCGTGGGCAGGACCAGGATTGCTTCATCGAGGAGCAGGTACGAACAGATCGATTGCACCAGCTGTTTCGCCAGTCATTCTCTGCAGTGTTCGGCAGTTATATGGCGGCCGCCATGCTGTGCTGGCTGTGCTGGGAACGTTTTGATCACCGGGTAATGCTGGTCTGGCTGGTGGTATTGGCGGGGACGTCGTTGCTGCGGGTGTGGATGTTCATGGACTGGTTTCGCTGCCCCAACAGTGAACGCACTCCCGCGCGCTGGGAGCGGCGCTACTGGGTAACGCTGATGTTGTCGGCCGGGGTCTGGGGCATCGGCGCATTCGCCCTGATGCCCACCGACGACCGCCTGTCCCAGGCCCTGGTGATGTTGTTCACCGTGGGCATGTCGGTCAGCGCAGTCTCGTGTTATTCAGCCTATCGCTACATGACCCTGGTCTCCATGGGCCTGGTGCTGCTGCCGTGCACCCTGTGGCTGCTGTTTCAACCGTCGTCGATGCAAGTCGGCATGGCCCTGGCGGTGCTGGTGTTCTCTTCGTTTGTCGGTGGCGCCACGCGCAAGCTGTCGGATGCCCTGGAAAAAGCCTTTCGCCTGACCCGGCAAATGGAACGAGCCCACAACATCTCCGCCCGCGTCGCGCAAACCGACGAACTCACCGGCCTGATGAACCGCCGGGCGTTTTTCGAGCATGCGCAGTTGCTCTACGAACAGTGCCGGCATAACCAGCAGCCGTTGTGCGCGCTGATGATGGACATGGACCACTTCAAGGACATCAATGACACCTACGGCCACCAGGCCGGGGACCAGGTGCTGCGCCAGATCGGCGGGGTGATCAGCGCGTCGTTTCGCCAGGCCGATGTGTACGGGCGGCTGGGGGGCGAGGAGTTTGCGGTGTTGCTGCCGGATACGTCGCTGGAGACCGGGCGGGACATCGCCGAGCAGTTGATCAAGGCCATTGCCGGGCTGACCAGCGAGCCGGTCAAGGGGTTGACCGCCAGCCTCGGCGTGGCCTGGGCTCGCGCGGTGGACCAGGACCTGCACGGCCTGATGAACACCGCAGACAAGGCGCTGTACCGCGCCAAGGCCCTCGGGCGTAACCAGGTGGCCGTCGCGGAATAGGCCTCAGCCCTTGAGCAGCGCCTTGGCCAGCACCTGTGAGACCTGGTCGGCCGAGTAGGGCTTGGGCAGGAACACCAGGCCTTCATAGCCGCTTTCCGCCAGTTCCTCGCTGTAGCCCGAGGTCAGTACCACCGGCAGGCCGGGCCGGCGCCGTCGCAGTTCCCTGGCCAGGGCCACCCCGGTGATGCCGGGCATCACCACGTCGGAAAACACCGCATCGAACCCCAACGCGTCTGCGCCGGCCAGTTCCAGCGCCTGTTCGGCATTGGTTGCCCAGGTGGTCTGGTAGCCGAGGTCCTGGAGGATCTGATTGGCAAAGCGGCCCACTTCCAGGTTGTCTTCCACCACCAGGATATGGCGCTGGGCGCATTCGGTGATCAGCCCGCAGGTGTCCGGGGTGTCACGTTGGAAGCTCTCTTCAGGTACCACTTGCGGCAAGTACAGGGTAAACACCGTGCCCTGGCCAACCTGGCTGGCCACATCGACGTTGCCGCCCGATTGCTTGGCGAAGCCGAACACCTGGGACAGTCCCAGGCCGGTGCCCTTGCCGACTTCCTTGGTGGTGAAGAAGGGTTCGAAGATGCGCTCGAACGTCTCCCCGGGAATCCCGCTGCCGGTGTCGGTGAGTGAAATGGCGATGAACGCCTGGCGTGAACCGGCGTCACCACGGATGCTCGGCAGTGCTTGATCGGCGTCCAGTCGCAGGGTCAGGCTACCCTGGCCGTTCATCGCGTCCCGGGCGTTGAGGGCGATGTTGATCAGGGCGGTTTCAAACTGGCTGGAGTCGGCGCGGATGTAGCACGGCTGCCCGGGCAGTTCGACGTGCACATGAATCCGCGCGCCAGTCACCGTCTCGAGCATCTCGCCGATGTTTTTCACCCGCAGGCCTGCATCGAACACTTCCGGGTTCAGCGGCTGGCGCCGGGCAAATGCGAGCAACTGGCTGGTCAATTTGCCGGCCCGGTCCACGGTGTCGGTAACCGCGCTCATGTAGCGCTGGCGACGCTCTTCGGACAGGCTCGGCATCCGCAGGAAGTCGACGGATGAGCGAATGATGGTCAGCAGGTTGTTGAAGTCGTGGGCCACGCCACCGGTCAACTGGCCGATGGCTTCAAGCTTTTGCGATTGACGCAAGGCGGCTTCGGTCTGGGTCAGCAGGGTGGTCCTTTCGGTGACGCGCTGCTCCAGGCTTGCATTCAGCTCGGCCAGGCGCTGGGACAAAACCACGGTGGCGGTGGTTTCGGTCACGGTGTCGAGCATGCCGACCACCTTGCCCTGTACGTCGCGGATCGGGCTGTAGCAGAAGGTGAAGTACGCCTGCTCCGGCGCGCCGCCGCGTTCGATCGTCAGCGGGAAGTTTTCGATAAAGGTGGCTTCACCTGCGAAGGCGGCATCCGCGATCGGACTGATCTCGGGCCAGGCTTCCTGCCAGATCTCGTTGAATGGCCGCCCGAGGGCATCAGGCTTGTCGCCGAGAATCGGGATAAACCCGTCGTTGTAAAGCGTGATCAGCGCAGGCCCCCAGACGATCGCCTGGGGGAAACTGGAGGCAAGGCACAGGGCGACGGTGGTCTTCAGTACGTCCGGCCAGTGTTCCAAAGGCCCCAATGGCGTATTGGCCCAGTTGTGATGCCGGACCCGTTCGGCCATTTCGCCGCCGCCTTGCAGCCAGTTTGTCATTCGGTGAACGCCTTCTTGCCACGGTTCGCTGAGGTAGGGATGCCAAGCTACAGACATCCCGGGACTCAGCCAGTTCAGCGGGATTATCCACTAGATGGCACTTTAGTGTCTCGGCCGGATAATGCTTCGCTGAGCTCCCTTCAGGCCACCGTAATCGTTACCGCGATATTGCCGCGGGTGGCCTTGGAATACGGGCACGTCTGGTGGGCACGGTCCACCAGTGCCTGCGCCGCCGAGTGTTCGATACCCGGCAGGCTGACCCGCAGGCGCGCCTGTAGGTAATAGCCATCTTCCGGGCTGTTCACCAGGTCCACTTCGGCACTCACTGCCGTGTCGGCGGGCAGGCGGATGTGAAGGGTTTGTGCGGCTTTGCCCATTGCGCCGATAAAGCAGGCGGACCAGCCGGCACCAAACAGTTGCTCGGGGTTGGTGCCGGGCGCCTTGGAGCCGGGCGGCGACAGCTTGATGTCCAGGTGCAGGTCATCGCTGTGGGACGCGCCTTCACGCCCGCCGGTGGTGTGGGTTTTGCCGGTGTAGAGCACGGTGCTGTTCTGGGACATGACGGTTTCCTCGCAAGTGGCCCGGGGTGGGCCGGTGTGCACAGGAAACCGCGCCGGCGTATCCGCAATGTGTCATCGCCGGGGCCCTGCACCTCGCAGTGTGTCGCCTCGCCGGGAAGATACGTTGGGATACAAACCGTTATTGCTGCTGCACGCCAAACAAACCGGTCCAGTAGATGCCGGCATCACTTTTCGGGTCCATGGCGTAGGCGGCGCCCATTTCGCGGAACTGCGGGTTCATCAGGTTGGCACAGTGCCCGGGGCTGGCCAGCCAGCCGTCGACCACCTTGCGTGGGGTGTCCATGCCGGCGGCGATGTTCTCGCCGATCTGCTGGCCGATGTAGCCTGCCAGTTCAGCCCGGTCACCCGGGGTGCGGCCATCGTGGTCCAGGTGATCGAAGAAGTTGCCGTTGGCCATGTTGCGCGCGTGGCCGGCGGCGGCGTTGGCGAGTGCTTCGTTCCAGCTCAGGGGTGTGGTGGCGGCAAAGGCCTGGGCGCCACATTGGCGTGGTTGCTGGCGGGCGGTGTTGATCAGGTCGAGCACCTTCTTGCCTTCGGTCTGGGTCTCGCCCAGGCCGCTGGTCAGCAGCGGGCGGGCCAGCACGATGCGCCAGTCCTGGCCGCTGTTGCTCACGCCGATATCAATGAACTGCGGGTCGAGCACCACCCGGCAAAAACTTTCGCGCACGGCTTTCATCGCGGCTTCGGCGTTCCTGGGCCCGGACAGGCTGATGGCCTGGACGTTGACCATCGGGTACGCCGCCCTCGCCAGCGCCTGCTGCAAGTCGCCGACACTGTTGACCGGCAACACCAGCCGCGTGTCGCTGGCCAGCGGTGGCAATTCCTGGGAACCCTGGTTGCCGCAGCGCTGGACCTGGCTGCGGTATTGATTGATCGAGTCGACCAACAGGCTTTCTTCACCCGCCTGCGCCTGGGCGGTAAACACCAGACTGGCGGCCAGCGTCGTAAGACCCATCATCAATGACAGAACGCGCATGGACGTTTCCCTTGAGCTTGAAAGTGCCCATGATGCGCGATGAAGGGGCATCCATGCACCCGTTGGTCCGAACTTTTTGCCTCAGTTCTTGAATGCCGAGTGTTTACGGCCCTGATCGCACAAGGCGAACACCACCACCAGCAGGGACGAGATCGCGAGGATTATCACAACGCCATCAGTGGAGTGAGTGGCCGACGCCGCCACCATCGACAACGCCCCTAATGGCGCCAGGCCACCTGCGATCGCGGTGCCGATTTCTCGCCCGGTGCCAAAGCCCGAGGAGCGGGTCTGGGTCGGGAACTGGCGGCTCAGGAACGAACCCTGCGGCGCAAACATCATCGGCGCGAGGATGCCGGTGCCCACGCCAATGGCGACGTAGATCATCAGGCTTTCACCGGTATTGAGCAGCGCAAGGAACGGGTAGGCAAACAGCAGCGACAGCAGGCCGCCGAGCATCAGCACGGTCTTGCTGCTCCACTTGTCGCACAACCAGCCGAAGCATGGCACGGCGACGATGGCGATCAGGCTGGCAATGGTCACCGACAGCGACGTGACGTGCACATCGACACCCTTGAACTGGGTGAGGTAAGCCAGGGAAAAGGTCTTGAAGATGTAGCTCAACGCGTTGTAGCCAATCGCCACGAAGAACACCACGGCCAGGCCCTTGAGGTCGTTCTTGAACAGCGCCTTGAGCGGCGACGCCTTGGCCTTTGCGGTTTCCTTGCTCAGTTCCTTGAATTCCGGGGTTTCCGGGATGCTGTTGCGCACCCACAGGCCCACACCCACCAGCGCGATGCTGCAAATGAACGGAATCCGCCAGCCGCCGGCCAGCAGGAATTCATTGCCGTTGATGGTCAGCAGGTACACGGTCAGCGACGACAGCAGCAAGCCCAGGTTCAGCCCGAGCGCCGGCCATGCACCCTGGCTGCCGCGCTTGCCTTCTGAGGCGTGCTCGTAGGAGGTAACCGCCGCGCCGGACAGTTCGGCACCGGCCCCCAGGCCCTGGATGATGCGGATAAACACCAGCACGATCGGCGCCCAGATGCCGATGGAGGCGTAGCTGGGGATCAGCCCGATCAGTGTGGTGCACACGCCCATCATGCAGAAGGTCAGCACCAGCACTTGTTTACGCCCGAACTTGTCGCCCAGGTAGCCAAACAGAATGCCGCCGAACGGGCGCGCGATGAAGCCGATGGCAAAGGTGGAAAACGCCATCAGCGTAGCGGCTTTCGGGTCGCTGTTATCGAAGAAAATCTTCGAGAACACAATCGCCGCCATGGTGGCGTACAGGTAAAAGTCATACCACTCCAGCATCGAACCGAAGATCGTCGCGGCCGCGACTTTGCGCAGGCGTTTCCTGGTTTGCTCGGGGGTTTCAACGTCCGGGGTGCGGGCTGTAGCCGTCATTCTGTACTTCCTTATGAGTCATTATATTTATTGTCAAAGTGAGGCGTGGTGCGGTGCGTCAGTGGGGCTTGAACATGCGGTCGGCGATCATCGAACCGATGGGAATCGCGGAGGTGGCAGCGGGTGAGGGCGCATTGCACACGTGGAGCATTCGCGGGGTCTGGGCGAACAGGAAGTCGTGCACCAGGGTGCCGTCGCGCATCACGGCCTGGGCGCGGATGCCGGCTTCATAAGGCAGCAGGTCTTCGATGTTGAGCGATGGGCAGTACTTGCGGCACTGCTCCAGGTAGCCGGACTTGAACAGCGAGTTCTTCATCTCGACGCTGCCCGAACCGAGGTTCTGCCAGATGGTTTTCCAGAAGCCCGGGAAGCTCGCGTACTGCGCCACGTCGCGCCAGTTCACCGAGAATTTGCGGTAGTTCTCGCGACCCAGGCCGAGTACGGCATTCGGGCCAACGGTGACGCTGCCGTCGATCATGCGGGTCAGGTGCACGCCGAGGAAGGGCAGCTCCGGGTCGGGAATCGGGTAGATCAGGTGGTTGACGATGGTGTTCTTCGATTCCGGCAAGCGGAAGTATTCGCCACGGAACGGGATGATCTGGTGGTCGATCTTGACGCCGGCCATCACGGCCAGGCGGTCCGATTGCAAACCTGCACACACCACCAGATGCCTGGCCTGCCAGCTTTCGCCCCGGGTGCTGACGGTGACTTTGTCGGTGTCCTCGACGATCGCAGTGACGGTGCGTTCCAGGCAGATTTCCCCGCCGGCGCGACGAATTACCCGGGCCATGGTTTCGCAGACTTCGCGGTAATCGACAATGCCGGTGGCGTCGAGAAACAGCCCGCCCAGCCCGACGATGTTCGGTTCGCGCTGGCGCAACTGGTCGGCGTCCAGGCGTTCGACTTTCATGCCGTTGAGCTGCGAGCGGGCGTACAGCGCTTCCATCCGTTGTACTTCCAGATCAGTCGAGGCCACCAGCAACTTGCCGCACACCTCGAACTTGATCCCGTGCTCGGTGCAGAACTGCTTCGTGGCTTCGGCGCCACGTTTGCACAAGTCGGCCTTGAGGCTGCCCGGCGCGTAGTAGATGCCGGCATGGATCACGCCGCTGTTATGGCCGGTCTGGTGTTTGGCCAACAGGCTTTCCTTCTCCAGGATCACCAGCGAGGCGTTGGGCTGGCGCTTGAGCAACTCCATCGCGGTGGCCAAACCGACGATGCCGCCGCCGATGATGCAAAAGTCATAAATCATTGTTTTGGGTACCTACGCATTTCAGTCTGCTTATCAGGTTGTCAGACTAATGTTTTTGTTAAAAAAACAGCGCGCCATCGGCACGCTTTAAACGGGTTCGGATCGGTCAATTGATAGCGGGCAGTTCCAGATGCAGGCGCCTTGCTGCGGCGCGCAAGTGAGCCTCGGCACAGGCGGCGGCGCCTTGGGCATCACCGTCGACGATGGCCTGGTAGAGCGCGGTGTGTTCCTGGGTGGCATCGGCCGAGCCGCTGACAAAGCGGGTGGCGGAGTTTTCCCAGGCGGTCTTGCGGGCGCTGGCCAGTTGGCTTCTGAGGAAGTCATGGAAGGCCACGAAATAGTCGTTCTTGCTGGCCTCGGCGATGGCGCGATGGAATTCCACATCGGCCAGGGCGGCGGCGTCGAAGTCGGCGCGCTTGTCGTGCATTTCCTGCAGGGCGGTCTTCATGCGCTGCAGGTCGGCGGCGTCGCGGCGTTGGGCGGCAATCGAGGCGGCCTGGGTTTCGATCCACAGGCGCACTTCGAACATTTGCGCCAGGTCCGGGCGGCGACCGTTTTTTTCCGGGAAGCGGAACACGGTGCCGGCCGGGGTTTGCGAGATAAATGAGCCCAGGCCACGCCGCGCAGTCAGTACGCCATCGGCCTTGAGCTGGGCAATCGCTTCGCGCACCACCGAACGGCTGACATTGAGTTGTTCAGCCAGTTGCTGTTCGGTGGGCAGGCGCGCTTCGGGCGCCAGTTGGCCGGAATCGATTTCTGCACGAATGGCGCTGACAACGCGCATAACGAGCGAATCAGGGCGCTGGAGCTCAAGCATGGGAAAACCTTGGTAATCAGGTTGTCAGACAATAGTCGTTACGATTTTACCTTGTCAAGACAGGTGTTACGCGGAACCGGGCGCGTAGGGCCAGGAAAAGACCTACACCAATCAGTGCCAATGCCACGCCGAACGTGGCTTGCATCCCACTTCCCACATCGGCGGGAGTGGCTGTGGAGAGGTCACCTGAAACGTGCGCAAAGACAGCACCCAATGCCGAGGCGCCCGCGATCAGCCCCACATTGCGTGACAGGTTGAGCAAGCCGGCGACTACGCCACGGCGGTCTGCCAGTACGTCGCTCATCACGGCGGTGTTGTTGGCGGCTTGAAACTGGGCGTAGCCGAGGGTGAGGATGATCAGCGGGGCGACGTACCCGGCAACCCCAAGGTTCAGCGGCGCCAGGGAGAGCAGCAGGCACCCCGCCAGCATCGCCAGCAGCCCGGCGATGGTCATCGGGCCGCAGCCGAAACGGTCGGTCAAACGTCCCGCAGGGATGCCCGTCAATGCCGAAACGCAGGGCCCGACTGCCATTGTCAGGCCCATCCAGGCAGGGTCGAGGCCTGCACCGTGGGTCAGGTAGAAGGGCCCGACCGCCAAGGTCGCCATCATCACCGCCGATACCAGCGCGCTCATGGCCAGGCCAGCGCTTAGCGTTGAATCCCGTAAAGTCGACAAGAAACTGAACCCGGATTGCGCGGGCCGTAGCCCATGGCGGTCGACGCGCAGATAGCGCCGGGCGAGGGCAAATGTCAGCAAACCCAGCGGCACGGTGATGAAAAACAGCGCGCGCCAGCCAAACCCCGCGATCAACACCCCGCCAAGGCTTGGCCCCAGCGCGGTACCCATGGCCGACATCGTGCCCAGCAACCCCATGGCGCGGCCGGTGCGTTCCTTGGCCACGGTCTCGCCCACCAGCGCCATGGTCATCGCCATCATGATCGCCGCGCCCAGGCCTTGCAGGGCGCGGGCCGCAATCAACAGCCCGAGGGACGGAGCCATGCCGCACAGGGCCGAGGCAACGGTGAAAAGCAACAACCCGGCCAAGAGCAGGCGGCTGCGGCCCATCAGGTCGCCCAGTCGCCCGACGCTGACGATCACCGCGGTAATCGCCAGCAAGTAGGCGAGCACCACCCACTGCGCCGCCTGGAACGATGCATCAAACGCCTGCACCAGGCTCGGCAGGCCGACGTTGGCGATGCTGGTGCCCAAGGACGCCAGCAACATGGACAGTGACAGGGCGACGAGAGCGCCACGGGGTGCAGGTGATTTCATCAAGAGGCTCCTGGGTTTGACCGCTGTCAGAAATCTACGCCGTCACCTAACATGGCGGAAGGCGCAGCATTTGCACTTTATACGTGCGCCAAACGCCCTATGAGGTTTGCCGTGTCGACACCTGATTTCAATCTGCTGGTCACCCTCGATGTGTTGCTCGCCGAAGGCAGCGTCGCCCGTGCCGCTCAACGCTTGCGCCTGAGCCCGTCGGCGATGAGCCGGGCGCTGGCGCGACTGCGGGAAACCACCGGCGATCCGTTATTGGTCCGTGCCGGCCGCGGCCTGGTACCCACGCCGCGCGCTCTGGCGTTGCGCGAACAGGTCAGCCAGTTGGTGCAGGACGCCGAAGCGGTGTTGCGACCCGCTGCGACGCTGGATGTGAGCCAACTGGTACGCACCTTCACCTTGCGCACCAGCGACGGATTTGTTGAAAACTTCGGCCCGGCGCTGTTGACGCGGATCGCCCGGGAAGCGCCTGGCGTGCGGTTGCGCTTCGTGCACAAGCCGGACAAAGGCAGTACGCCGCTGCGCGATGGCAGTGTCGACCTGGAAACCGGCGTGGTCGACAGCAGCGCCAGCCCCGAGGTGCTGACCCAGGCGCTGTTCCGCGACCGGTTTATCGGCGTGGTGCGCAAGGGCCATCCGCTCAGCCAGGGCGAAGTCACGCCGCAGCGCTTCGCCGAAGGCCAGCACATCTACGTGTCCCGGCGTGGCCGTGATCAAGGCCAGATCCATCAAGCCCTTGAAGCGCTCGGGCTGACCCGGGACGTGGTGACCATCGTCGCCGGCTTCTCGACCGCCCTGGCCCTGGCCCGCAGCACCGACCTGATCGCCAGCGTGCCGGAGCGGCATACCGCCAACCTGCACAGCGACCTCTACCGCTTTGCGCTGCCGTTCGTGTTCCCGGACTTCACCGTATCGATGCTCTGGCACCCGCGCCTGGACGCCGACCTGGCCCATCGCTGGCTGCGCGGTTGCCTGCGGGAGGTATGTGCGCAATGAGCCGAGCCCGGACATCCAGCACCCATTGTGGCGAGGGAGCAAGCTCCCTCGCCACAATGGGTGCTTGCGGGTCCACGGCGGCCCTTCAGCAGGTACAATCCGCCGGGCCTTAAAATGAAACACCAGGAATTCAAATGTTCAGCCTTACCCATTACGAAACCCCATGCCCCGAGCCGATCAACGCGCAGATCCTGCAGATGGTGGTCGACTACCTGACGGACATCAGCATGGTCGCCATCCCGCCAAGCAACCTGCTGTACAACGTCTACCAGTACGCCATCGGCTACGAGGTGCACCTGTACCTGGAAGCGCTGGGCGGGTCCAAGGGCATTGCGGTGGAATTGATCGTCGCGCTGGACGCGCAGGAGCAGGTGATCGGCTTCCTGCTGTACCTGCCGGTGAAGGACGATCCCGAGGCGTGCGGCGTGGCTTACATGGCGGTGCACGCCAGCCATCGGCGCAAAGGCGTGGCGCGGGCGATGATGCAGGACATGCTCGCTCGCTACCCCCATGCCGAACTGACCTGCGCAGTGGAGAAGGTCCCGGCGTTCGAGTCCATGGGCTTTCAACTGCGCGGTGTGCGCGGTACCCAGGTGTTGATGAACACCCGCGACTACAGCACTGACGGCTTGATGGGGTTGCTGGATGTGGCGTCGATCTACAGCTCGCTGGAGGTGCGGCAGATCCACACCTACCTCCTGCAAAAGCACGGCAAGCGGGCGATGGTCGATGCCGAAAAACAGCGTGATCGTCACTTCGACCAGATGACCCACAAGGCTCGGATGTTCGTGCACGCAAGGCTGGGCTAACGCGCTCCTCGACTCACCATCGACTTGATGCTCGCAAACAGCTCCTCTTGCGCCTCCAGCGGGCTGATCTCCCCGCTGGCCGCAGCATGGGACAAGGCGTCCGCCGCGCCCAGCATTGCGCGTAAACCGGGCTGGCCAATCACACCGTCCACGGCAAAGGGGGAGAGGGCATCGCGACACTTGCCAAGGAAAATTGCGTCGTACTCACGCTTGATGGTCTCCAGTTCCGGGCTGCCGGCCAGGGCCGCAATCACTCCCGGAATTTCCCGCCCTTGTAGCAACACACAATCGACGTAGCACGAGGCGATCACCCAGGCGCGGTCGTCCAGGGTGGGTTCGCTGGCCTCGATTGCGGCGGCAAATACCTGGTTCTGCCGCGCGTCGAAATCTTCATACAGCGCGGCCAGCAGCCCCGCGCGATCGCCGAAATGGTCATACACCACCGGCTTTGTAACGCCGGCCAATTCGGCCAGATGCCCGAGGGTCAGCGCGTCGGTGCCTTCTTCGCGCACCAGTTGCCAGGCCACGTCGAGCAGCTGGCGCAACCGGTCATCCCGGGACAGGCGACGGCGAGGGGCAGGGGATTGATCGATTGACATGCTTATATACCAAAAGTAACTTACCAACGGTAACTTAGCTCAAGCCTACTCAATTTGCCTGCTCATCGCCACCCCCCGAAGGAGTCATTGCCATGCACGCGCTGATCGTCGTTGCCCATCACGACCCACAATCCCTCACCCACAGCCTCGCCAAACAGGCCGCTGCCGGCATCACAGACGCAGGGCACACCTTCGAGATCGCCGACCTCGCCGCCGAAGGTTTCGACCCACGCTACAACGCCGCCGACCATAAAGTGCACCGCACCCGCGCCACGCCGCCGGCCGACGTACTGGCCGAACAGGCCCGACTCGACCGCGCCTACGCCTTGGTGCTGGTGTACCCGATCTTCTGGTGGTCGATGCCGGCCTTGCTCAAGGGCTGGATCGACCGGGTATTCGTCAACGGTTGGGCGATCGACTACAGCCTTGAGACGAAGGTGGTGAAAAAACTCGGCCACTTGCAGGTGCACTTACTGGGCGTTGGCGGGGCGGACGAAGGGGTGTTTGAACGCCACGGCTATGCCGACGCCATGCGCACGCAAATCGACCATGGGATCTTTGATTACTGCGGTGCGAAAGTGCTGACATCCGAGCTGCTGCTGGACTCGGAAAGCGGCGCTGCCGAACAGCATCTGGAGACGGCGGCGAAGTTGGGGCGACAACTGTTCGTCACCCTGCAACCCTGCGAAACCGCCTAAACCAGGCTGCTCTGTATGAGCGCTGCCAGCTGTGCGACCGCAGCGCCTGGCGCTGGATGGCTGCAATGCAATTCATAGCCAAGGGACGGCACCGGCGGCAGACCGTCGAGTACACGCAGGTGCGCAGGCAAACCGATACGGGTGCGCAAGGTCACACCCAACCCGGCATCGACCGCCGCCCAGATCCCACCCACGCTGGGGCTGGTCAAGGCAATGCGCCAGGCAATGCCGGCGCGGTCCAGGGCTTCGGTGGCGGCGCTGCGCAATACGCAGGGTGCCTCGAACATCACCAGCGGCAGCGGCGCGTCCTCGGCGCGCGGTAGTTGGGGTTTGTCCCGGGGCCCGATCCAGTGCATGGGGGTTTGCCCCAGGCGGGTGCGGCAGGACGATGTCTGACCGGTTTCCCAGGTCAGCGCCAGGTCCAGGCTTGCGCTGTCGATCAGCGTCAACAGCTCGGCATTGCGGCCTATCCGCACTTCAAGGCTGATCATCGGATAAAGCCTGGCGAAGCGCCGCAGGATGTCACTGAGCACATGCTCGCCGAAATCCTCCTGCAAACCGAGGCGCAAAGTGCCTGCGGTTTGGGTTTCGTTAAGGCTGCTGAAGACAGTGTCATTGAGGTCCAGCAACCGCCTGGCGTGGCCGAGCAGCGCTTCACCCACCGGCGTCAGCACCAGCCCGCGCCCGGATTTGCTCAGCACCGGCGTGCCGACCTGTTCTTCGAGTTTCTTTAATTGCGCGCTGACGGCTGAAGTCGAACGGCCCAGGCGATCCGCCGCCTTGGCAAAGCTGTTCAGCTCGACGCCGGTGACGAAGGTGCGCAGTACATCAAGGTCGAAGGTGGGGCGGCGCATTGAATGGTCCATTAAAACGGGATGGTGGATTCTATTAAATCTGATATTCGGAATGATCCTGGCTTGCTAGTTTTTGCCCGTCAACTGAATTGTCGGAGCGAGCGTCCATGAGCAACAAATTTACCGAGCTGACCCGCGACGTGCTGTTCGCCGATATCTGGGAGCGCGAGGGCCTGTCGCCCAGGGAGCGCAGCCTGATCACCGTGGCAGCACTGGTGGCGATGTACCGTCTGGAGCAACTACCGTTTCACTTGCAGCGGGCGGTTGGCAATGGCTTGAGCGTCGAGGAACTGGGTGAAGTCATCACTCACCTCGCGTTTTACTCCGGCTGGCCGACAGCGGCGTCGGCGCTGAACCTGTTGGCAGCCATCCATTCTGCGGAGTAACCACCATGCCTTACGCCCGAATCTCCCTGCACCGCGGGAAATCCCCTGAGTATCTGCAAGCACTTTCACAGGGATTGCATGACGCTCTGGTTGAAAGCTTCAAGATTCCTGACGCGGATCGCTTCCACGTGATCCACCAGCACGAAATTGGCGAGATGATCATCGACCCCAACTATTTGGGCGGCCCGCGCAGCCACGACTATGTACTTATCGCGATCACGGGCGGTAAACCTCGTGATACCGAGACCAAACGGCGGTTTTACCAGGTGTTGGTGGAGCGGCTGGAGGCTGCGATTGGGCTGAGCCCTGAGGATGTGATGGTGGTGATTACGACGACGGCGGCGGATGAGTGGTCGTTTGCGGGGGGAAGAGGGAATTAGTAGCACGGGCGTACTTTTCCAATTGGAATGATTGCCCACAAGGTATGGAGAGGTGATCGGGAAATGTCAGTCTGGAAAGGAGGACCTTTCTGACAACCTTTCAGGCGGCTCAGTCTTACTCTTTGCGCTCTCGTGGAATCCAGGAGTAAAGGAATGACTTCCAGCGTCTTGAAGGACGGTTTTCCAGCTGCCTATCGCACCACCCGCGAACGGATCGAAGGCAGTATCGACCTCGGCCGGTTGTTTGCCGCGATCGATGCTGACTCGGCGATTGCGGGGGCAGGAGTGTGTGCAACCATGAGTGTCATAGGCAGCGGCGTCTCCGGGAATATCCGGACACTGGCCATCGGCCTATATGAAGAGTTTGAATAATGGAGCTGAGAAATTCCCCTAGAGCTTTTATGGCTCACTATTTCCCTGTTTTCATCAGTGCTTTTATGTTTGCGCTTTTTGCTCTTGCGGTAGCGGGGTCGTCGATGGGTAGTACCTACATGCGAGGCGTGCCTGCTTATCGTAGTTACACGGGACTGGATGTGGGCATCGCTTCCATTATCTTGTCAGCGGGCAACTTTCTTATCCTCCGAGGTCGCGCCTGGGGCGTCTGGATACTGGCAGGCAGTTGTGTGAGGAGCTTTTTCATTGTGCTGTTCACCTACAGCTATCAGCCCCATGTTTTTATCTACACAACGGGGCTGCTGTTCCCGCTGCTAAGCCTCTACCTGCTCAATACCCACCGCCACCGCCAAATGCGCGCAGAACTCGTCCTGCTTCGTCATGAACGCAAGCGCTACAAAGCCGGCTTTCGGCCCCCGCGTACTCAGGAGATGGCCCAGGCTCGCCTCGAATACAAAACGGCACGCAGGCTCAAGCGAGAAAATCGCCGCAAATGGAAGGCGGCCCTCAACCCTCGCGAAACAAGTCATGAGCATCCAGCAATCGATACGCAATCTCCGGCCGCTTCTCCATGCCCTTGCGAATCGCCGCCGGAATCGACTGCCGGGTCTTGCGACACAACCCCGGCAAGTCATCGATAACGATCTGAATCCCGCGCATCGTCTTCACTTCCGTATGGCCCGGCGCGATATGCACGCGAATGCCCAGTTGCTGATACATCAGCTGTTGCATGCGCTCAAGATCGGGCAGGCTTTGCAGGTTTTCGAGGCGTTCGAGCAGGCGTTTTTCTTCCTGGCGCGTCAGGTGCAGGATGCGTGCATCGGCGCCGGGAAGGTCGAGCAGTTGCTCGCGATTGCAGTCGCAGGCGCCGGGTGGGCAGGGTTGGCGAATCGTCATGCAGTCTCCCTCCCGTTACCGGCGCCGGCGGCTTACCAGGTCAGATGAACCCCAAGGCTTTCCAGCTCTTTCCAGTACTCGGGATAGGTCTTGGCGACGCAGTCCGGGTCCTGGATCCTGATCCCCGAGACCTTCAAGCCAGCCAAGGCAAAGCACATCGCGATGCGGTGGTCGGCGTGGGTGTCGATCAGCGCGTTGCACGTGGTGCCCGCCAGGGCCGGATCGCTGGCCACCAGCAAGTCATCACCTTCAATGGTCGCCAGGCCTGGGCGGATTTCATTCAGACCGTCATGCAGTGCCTGCACCCGATCACATTCCTTGACCCGCAGGTTGGCCAGTTCCGTGAAACGTACCGGTGTGTTGTTGAACGCGGCGAGCACGGCGAGGGTGGGGATTGCGTCCTGCATCTGCGAACCGACAACCACCGGTTGCATGTGCGGGAACTGCGCGATCACTTCCTGGGCCTTGGCATCGGGCTGGGTGAAATCCTGCGGGGCGACACCAAGGTCGATGCGGCCACCGGTCAGCACTTCAGCGGCCCACAAATAGGTGGCGGCGGAAGCGTCAGGCTCGATCAGGTAGTCGTGTGCGGTGTAGCCGGTCGGGGCCACGCGCCAGGTGCTTTCATCGACGATGTCCACCTGGGCACCGAAGGCGCGCATGCAGTCCAGGGTCAGGTCGACATAGCCACGGGCGCCAATGTCCTTGCCGGTCAGCGCTACTTCAATCGGTGCTTCGCCGCACGCCGCCAGCATCAGCAGCGCCGACACGTACTGGCTCGACAGGCCGCCGTCGATCTCGAAACGCTTGGCTTGCACGCGGCCAGTGCCATGGACGGTCACGGGGGGGCAACCGGTAGGGCTGTCGACCTGGATGCCATTCTGGCCGAGGGTCGCCAGCAGCGGGCCGATCGGGCGTTTTTGCATGTAGGCGTCGCCGTCCAGCACCACGGTGCCTTGTACAGTGGCCACGGCGGCGGTGAGAAAGCGCATCGCGGTGCCGGCGTTGCCGAGAAACAACGGCTGCGCCGGCAATTGCAGCTTGCCCAGGCTGGTGACGACGAACGTGGTGTCGTCCGGTTCATCGATCACCACGCCCATCTGCCGCAGGGCCACCGACATGTGGCGAGTGTCATCGCTTTTCAGCGCGCCGCTCAAGCGACTGGTGCCCTTGGCCAGGGCCGCCAGCAGCAAGGCACGGTTGGTAATGGATTTGGAGCCGGGGGGCGCTACCTTGCCGTTCAATGGAAAGTTGGGCGGTGTAACGGTCACGGTTTTCTGCGAACTCAAGGTACAAGGCTCCTGCTTCAAGGCGGGTGGCGTTTGGCGGACACGAATAATCGGCCAAACACGCCACCCTTGTCGAGCATGGATCTACGCCTCAAGCCCCACCACCGGCTTCCAGCCTGCCAGCGGCGTCAGAAAGTGCAGCTCAAAGCGCCGCTCGCTGAACGCCCATTGCCCTTGCCGGCGTTCGAAACGGTCGTGATAAAGACCGCTGATCTGCACCTGCCCCAGTTCGTTATGGGTGCACAGGCAATCCACCGCAACCCTCGCGCTGGCGGTATCGCCGCTGATGTCGATCAGCGGGTTGGCCATCCAGTGATGCATATGCGGCATGGCTGCCCAGTTGAGGTGGGCGGAAGCAATGATCGCGGCGACGCCGTCATGGCAGCCGAACGCGGCACCGAGGTCCAGCCGTGCGTCGTCGTGCCAGATGCTGCGCAGCAGCGTTTCGTCCCGGGAGTCGAAGGCGTGGGCGTACTCACTGATCAGGCGCTCGAGGGCGAAGCGGGTTTCCAGGTGTTCCACGCGGGTAATTAGGTCGGTCATGATCGGTGCCTTTCCTTTATTGAGGGAAATCGGTGGAGAGGGACAGCGAGCTCCAGCGTTCGAGATCGGCGTGGACCTGGCACAGCTTTAACTCGACGGCGCTGACCGCATCGCTGCCAGCGACGAAGCGCAAGGGCGGTGCTGCCAGAACCGCCAATTGCACAACCGCCAGGCCGAGTCGGTACGGGTCGTCGATTTGCCGGTGATTACGAGCCTCGAAGACCGCCAGCGTGCGGGCGCGAAATTCGGCGTAATCCTCAAGTGCCCGGGTGCCGAGCTTGAGCGTGCGGCTGTCGAGAAAGTCAGTACGAAACGCCCCGGGCTCCAACAGCGTCAGGCGGATGCCGAACTCGGCGACTTCCTCGGCCAGGGCTTCGGAAAACCCTTCAATCGCAAACTTCGACGCCGAATACATCGAGGCCCCACGCACGCCCTTGAAGCCGCCATTGGACGACATCATCATCAGGTGCCCGCTGCGCTGGCGGCGCATCACCGGCAGCACCGCGCGGGTGACGTTGAAGGTGCCGAACACGTTGGTGGCGAACTGGCGCTCGATGGCCTCGGGCTCGACTTCCTCGAATGGCCCGAACTGTCCGTAGCCGGCGTTATTGACCAGCACATCGATGCGTCCGAATCGTGCGATGGCGGCGGCCACCACCGTTTCGGCCTGTTGCTCATCGCGGATGTCCAGCGCGGCGGTCATCACCTGGTCGCCGCCGTAGGTTTGATCCAGGCGGGCCAAGTCAAGGTCAGTCGCCACCACCTGGTCGCCGTGGTCCAGCGCCGCGCGGGCGATGCCGGCACCCAGGCCGCCAGCGCTGCCGGTAATCATCCAGACTCGGCTCATAGCGGCATCTCGCTGCCGATCCAGTCGAGGATCGAAGCGTGCCGCGGCGCCCAACCCAGCTCGGCGCGAGCACGCTTGGCCTTGACCCGGCTATTGGTGCCGAAGGTGTAGTGCACATGCATCGGGTCCCAGTGTCGTTCGGCTTCGTCGGCCGGCCATGACTGCACCGCGCCCAGGTTCATGCGCTTGGCCAGTGCGGCGGCCATGTCGATGAATGACGCTTCACCGTTTTCCAGAAAGTAGAACGCGCCGGCCGGGGCCTTTTCCACGGCTAGCAGGAACAGTTTCGCGACGTCGTCAATGTGCACGTTGGACCAGCGATTGACACCGGCCCCGACGATACGCATCACCCCGGTTTCCCGGGCGCGGGCCATCAGGAACGGCAGCTGGAAGCTGTGATTGGTCAGGCCATGGCCCACGCCATAGATATTGCTCGGGCAGATCACCACGCTGCGAATGCCCAGGTCGGCGGCAGCCATCATGCGCAGGTCAATGTCGTAGCGGGCTTGCTTGGGGGCCTCGATGATGAACGGCGTGTCTTCGTCGAAGATGTGTTCTGACAGCGTATTACCTAACGCATCATCGCCGATGATGCTGGAGCCGCTGGTGTGGATCAGCAGTTTGCCGGAGCCCTGCAGCGCCTCGATAAACGCGCCGACGGCGCCGGCGTGGTCGCTGTTGGCGGCATCAATCACCGCATCGGCTTGGCGAGCTTCGTCGATCAGTAATTGGCGATCATCCAGGCTGCCAATCACTGGAGTGATGCCCTGGGCTTGCAGGCGTTCGGCTTTCTGCGGGTCCCGCAGCAAGCCGCGCACGCTGTGCCCTTGGGCGATCAAGTGATGGGCAACGCTGCCGCCGACGAAACCATTGGCACCGGTAAGTAAAATCTTCATGGGAAAAAGCCTGTGGCTGGGGAACAAGCCACCACCATAGGCGTGAACAATTAGCGGAAAAACAGGCTTTAGTTCTGTTTAGAATGGACTCCAGAGTCCTTAATGGGTGAGCGTATGGAAAGCCTGAATGCCATCGGCGTATTTGTTGCGGCGGCTGAAGCCCGCAGCTTTGTCGGCGCGGGCAGGGCGCTGGGCATTTCGGCGTCGGCGGTGAGCAAAAGCATTGCCCGGCTGGAGGCAAAGTTTGGTGTGCGGCTGTTCCATCGCAGCACCCGCAGCATCACCCTCACGGCCCAGGGCACGCAGTTTGTCGAGCGCTGCCGGCGGGTGTTGGCGGAGCTGGAAGTGGCGGGTGAAGAGCTGTCGCAAACCCTTGCCGCGCCACAGGGACCGCTGCGGGTTGGCCTGCCGATGATTGCCCGGCCGTTCCTGGCGATGCTCGGCGAGTTCCAGGCGTTGTACCCGCAGATCCAGCTGGACCTGGATTTCAACGACCGTCTGGCTGACGTGATTGCCGAAGGTTTCGACGCGGTGATCCGCAGCGGCGTGCCGAAGGATTCCGGGCTGTCGGCGCGTCCGCTGGGCACCTATCGAATGTTGGTCGTTGGCTCCCCGGATTATCTGGCTCGGAACGGAACGCCGCGTTGCCCGGAAGACCTGCACGCACATCGCTGCATCCATTTCCGCTTTCCCGCCTCCGGCAAACTCCAGGCCTGGCAGATGCGCCGCGACGAGCGAGCGCTGGAGCTTGAGCTGCCGCGCTCGATGATCTGCAATTCGGTGGAAGGACGCATGGAGCTGGCGGTGCAAGGCCAGGGCCTGACTTATGCGGCCGACTTCGTGGTGCGCGAGGCACTCGCGGCCGGGCATCTGGTGGAGGTGCTTGGGGATTACACCTGTGAGGGCGGCCAGTTCAACCTGCTGTGGCCGTCGGGGCGGCAGGTGCCGCCCAAGCTGCGGGTGTTTATCGAATTTATTGTCGCCAATATGCCGTTGGTACGTGGGACGTCTTAACCCGGCATGCGGCCATTCAAGTCGCCGTAGGTGAACGACTTCAGCTCATGGGTATCGAGCTTCCCGGTTCGCAGGAAACCTTCGGCCAGGCTGTGCATGGCGCCATACAGGAATTCGGCGATGCTCGAGCCGGCCGTGAGGCGGCGTACGCCCAAGGCTTGCAGCGTCTCGGGCGCGGGCAGGCCGGCCCAGGCCAGCACGTTGACCGGCAAGTTGGTCGCCTGGCAGAGCTGCTGGATTTCGTGCTCCAGGTGGATGCCGGCGGCAAACAGTCCGTCGGCGCCTGCGCCCTGGTACAACGCGGCGCGCTTGAGGAGTTCTTCAAGGCGCTGTGGCTCCGGGGCCAATCCTTTCAAATACACGTCGCTGCGGGCATTGATAAACAGCTTCACGCCACAGTTGTCCGCCACACGACGGGCAACCTCGATCTTGCGCGCCAGCAGTTCAGGGGTGCCGGCACCGTCCTCGATATTGACGCCGATGGCGCCCGCGTCGATTACGGCCTTGATCACCCGGCCCACGTGCTCCGGGTCGTCGGAATAACCGGCCTCGATGTCCACGCTCAGCGGCACGTCAATCACCCGGGCGATGGATTGCACGGTGCTGACCAGCAGCGGCAGCGGCAGCTGATTGCCGTCCTTGTAGCCGTGGGTCCAGGCAACGGCCGCGCTGCTGGTGGCGACGGCCTGGCTGCCCAGTTGCGCCACCAGGCGCGCGCCGCCGGCATCGGCGACGTTGGGCAGGATCAACAGTTGAGCATGGTGCAGGGCGTGGAAGGCGGTGGCGTGGGCGGTCATGGCGGGTCAGTCCTTTGAGTGGGCTTTGTTGTTGAAGGCGCCTGTCATATCAAGAATCGGCCCGGCATCGCAATCGATAACACACCACTGGTCGACATTTCCCACGTTGATGTCGATTGAGCGCCTGATGGATCGACTACAAGCACAACAACCCGTCGAATCAGGAGAGTGATCATGTCTTACGTAGATGGCTGTGTGATCGCAGTGCCCACCGCAAACCGCGAACAATTCATCCAGCACGCCAAGGCCGCCGCCGTGGTGTTCAAGGAACATGGTGCGCTGAATATCATCGAGTGCTGGGGCGATGATGTACCTCAGGGGCAGGTGACCTCGTTTCCCATGGCGGTCAAGCTCAAGGAGGATGAAACCGTGGTGTTTTCCTGGATCGTCTGGCCGTCGCGGCAGGTGCGTGACGCCGGGATGAGCAAGGTAATGGAAGACCCGCGCCTGAAGGCAGACGTCAATCCGATGCCGTTTGATGGGCAACGGATGATCTATGGCGGATTTGAGATGATCCTCAACACCTGAGGCCAGGCGTTCATGGACGGCGGCTGTAGTCCGATCGCCTGTCGCAGGGTAGGACCGACGATAACTCTGGTGCAAGACCAGTGCGAAAACTCTGCAAAACAAGGACTTGACGCGATTTGTCTGACAGAAACGTCGGGTAGACAACCCGGCGAGGTGGGCTAAGTTCAAGGCGCTTCCCATGAGGGGAAGTCTTCAATCAAGGAGTGACTGAAATGAACAAACCCCAGACTCAACTCAGGCATGGTCGCGTCGTGACACCCGCCAGTCGTGGCTCGGTGGCGGTAGAGCGCGGCCTGCTGGAAAACTGGCAAGTCAACGAAATGGAAGGCGGCAAGAACTTCCCGGCCCTCAACGCCGGGCCGTTTCCGGCGCCTTACGAAACCGACGATCAAAGCGTCACGCCCCCCGCCGACGGGCACATCCTCAGCGGCGGCAAGACCGATGCCCGCGACTGTGTGAACTTCACCGACGAAGAAATGGCTAAAAACCTCAACACTCCGTTTAACTGGCCGTTGTTGAATGTTGAAGCCGGCCAGGTGTTCAAGGTGCAGTGGGATTACACCGCCGCGCACGTGACCCGTGGCTATCGCTGGTTGATCACCCGGGACGGTTGGGATCCCAGGCAGCGCATCAGCCGCGCCCAACTGGAGGTCAAGCCTTTCTTCGAGGACTTCTATACCCAGGTGCCGTATTACCAGCACTCGGCCGAACTGAAGGCCAAGGTTGAACATCAGGTGACGTTGCCCAAGGGCAAGAAGGGCCGGCATGTGCTGGTGTTGATGTGGATCGTGGCCAACACCGGCAATGCGTTCTATCAGGCGTTTGACGTCGATTTCAACTAGCGGCAACTGAACCCGGAGGCAAAACAAAAAAATGTGGCGAGGGAGCTTGCTCCCGCTGGGCTGCGGAGCAGCCCTGAAAATCGGGGGCGCTTCGCACCCCAGCGGGAGCAAGCTCCCTCGCCACAGGTGTTGCGTTCAGCGCTGGGCCAACCAGTAGTCGTGCAACGCACGGGCGGCCGGTTCGATAGCGGCTACCCGTTGCTGATGGGCATTTACATCCAGGTCTGCCGGCAGTTCAAAGTTGTCCTGCTCGGCGCACCAGGAAATCTTTTCCAGTTGCCCGGCCTGTTCGGCAGGCAGCTCTGGCCAGTTGCCGATAGCGGCGCCACGGATATAACCAAAGCACCATTCTTCCGCCAGGGTCAGTGGCTGGTCCTGATGCTCGGTTTCCTCGAAACGTGCCTTGAAACCCTGGGCGTCGGTCGCCAGTTGCGTGGCAATGGCGTTCATATGGCGCACGCACAGTTCAAGGAACTGGCCAGCTTCTTCCGGGCTTTCCCAATCCGGGTTCTGCCCACCAAAGATACCGGGGAACCATTCGGCAACCTCCACCTGCGCGGGGCTTGAAACCAGGGCGGTGAAGTAACCGTCGAGCTCGGCCAGGTTCAGCACCGAATGGTCGTCGCCGTACTTGAGCAGGGTGTCGTCGATGAACTCGAAATCGGCGGGGGCGAGGGGTTGGTCGTGCATGGGCATATCCTTTGTGCGTGGAACGCCGCTGATGGGGCGGCTTAAAGCGCGGAGGATGGCGCGTGTCGGGGTTTTAATCCAGCTTCTTCAACGCTTTTCCCACAGGACGCACAGCTTGCTCATGCACATCGAACCTGCCACCGCGAGAATGATCGGCACCAGGAAGTCATGGTCGATGCGGGTGAATTCCGCCACCAGCACGATTGCCGTCAACGGCATGCTCATGCTCGATGCCAGGAACGCCGCCGCACCGATGATCGCGAAAGCCCCCAGCGGCACGCCGGGCCACAACAGGCTCCAGGCGCCGCCGAGGATGATGGCGAGCAGGGCGCCGTTGGCCAGCGCCGGGGTCAGCAAACCGCCTTCGGCACCGGCGCGCAGGCTGCTCGCAGTGATCAGTACCTTGACCACCAGCAGCACCGCGGCAAGGCCGATGGTCAGCTCATTGTCAAAGCCCAGTTGCGCCGGGCCCTTGCCGTTGCCGAGGATCTGCGGCAGGAAAATCGCCAGGCCCCCGATGATCGTGAAGTTGATCAACGACAGTACCGGCAACCGCCAGCCACGGGCGGCGTTGCTGCGGGCCGCGCCGGTCAACCGGGTGAATCCGTAGGCGGCCAGGCCAAACACCGGCCCGCAGCCCAGCGCCCAGGCGATCAAGCCAGGGCTGAGCACAAAGTGCGGCACCACGTATTGCGCCTCTGCGCCCAAGCCAATCCAGGCCACCGACGCGCCGATGGCCGAGGTGGCCAACGCAATCACTGCCGCCGGCCAACTGAACACACCCACCAACACTTCGAGCACAAACACCGCGCCGCCCAACGGCACGTTGTACACCGCCGCCAGCCCGGCGCCCGCACCGCAGGCGACGATCAGCCGGTGCATGTCCGGCGCCAGTCGCGCCCGTTGTGACAACCAGGTGGCGGCCAGCGCGCCGACTTCCCGTGGCGCCACTTCACGGCCCAATGGCGAGCCGAGGGCCACAGTGATGATTTGCAGCACGGCGTGGGCGAGGGTGGTCTTGGGCGGCATGATCGGTGCCTGGGCGGAGACCGCTTGCTTGATGCTCACCAGTGGCCGGCCATAGCGGTAGATCAACCACCAACCCACACCGGCCACCAGGCCACAGGTGATCAGCACCAGCACCCGGCGTTCGGGCGCGGCGGCGGTGACGCCGAGCAAAAAGGTTTCATGGCTGATCAGGCTGTCGAGGCTGTAGCCGTAGGCCAGATGCTGGATGCCGTGCAGCAGCAAGGCGAGGAGCATGCCGCCCAGGCCGGCGCCGATGCCGGTGAAGATGACGACAAGTGCGAGAATCAGCAGCGAACGGGTTTTTGAGGGCATGAAGGGTCCAGGGAGCCGGGTTTCCGAGCCCGATTCTATAGCGCAATGGTGACGCCATAGCCCCGAGATGTAATGCACATGCGCGAACTGGCCTTCCACAACATTGCATTACGTTCAGATTACTTTAACGGCCCGGCCAATTGCCTGAATCGGACCTGTCGGCTTGCCGGTTTTCGACCCGCCGGGATTTTCCAGGGTCAGCTCAAACAGCTGGTTCGGCGCCAGTGGCGGGAGTTTGTCCAGGGGCACAGACAAGGTCTGCCCAGGCTTGACCAAGCCCAGCGACACCGGGCCTTGCCAGTCTTCGCCCTTGGTCCAGAACTGCAGCGTCTTGTCTGCCGGTACTTCCATGATGCCCAGGGGAATCAGCTGGATTTCCTGGGTATTGCTCGCCTGGATTACCCAGCCCGGGGCCTGGTTTTGCGGGGCTACCAGCACCACCACATACGCGGTCGGGTTGATGGCGGCCGTACGGGTCAACAGCAGTGTCGCCAATACCAGGCTCGCCGCGATGCCGGCGCCGGCCAGTCCGCGCCACAACGCCAGCCTGTTCCACCATGAGACCGGCGAGTCCCGGGTGGCTGAATGCCCCAGGCTGCGCTCGATGCGTCGCCATAAATACACCGAAGGCGTTGCCGGGGCTGCCTGTCCAGTCAGTGGCAGCAGGCGCTGTTCCCAGGCGTCCACTGCCGCACGCAAGTCGGCATCGGTGGCCAGGCGCTGTTCCACCTCGGTGCGTTGCTCGGTGGGCAAGGTGCCCAGCACATATTCGCTGGCCAGTTCGTCGATGCTGTTCATGCCATGCACTCACGCAATGCCGCGAGGCTGCGTTTGATCCACGCTTTCACGGTACCCAGCGGGGTGCCGAGTTTGTGCGCGATTTCGCTGTGGGAATAACCGTCTACATACGCATGCAGGATGCAGTTGCGGCGGGCCGGGTCGAGTTGTTCGAGGCAGCTGTAGATCCGCGCCGAGTGCGCCTGATAGTCGAAGGTGTCAGCGCGCTCTGCGCTTTCATGCTCCTCGCTGAGGGGCACTTCGCGTCCATTGCTGCGCACGGCATTTAGCGCCAGGTGCCGGGTCACGCTGTATACCCAGCCGCGGGCCGAGCCTCTGTGCGGGTCAAAACTGGCCGCGCCGTTCCAGACCTTGATGAAGGCGTCATGCACGATATCTTCGGCCACCGCCTTGTCACGCACGATGCGCAACGCGACCCCCAGCAGCCGGCTGCTTTCCTGTTGATACAGCCGGCGCAAGGCCGGTTGTTCGCCACGGGCGCAGGCCAGCAGGCAGGCTTGATAGTCAAAATCGGCTTCAGGCAAAGACAGGTTTCCAGGTGGAGGCCCCGGCGGTGAGCCCGGGGCGCTTTCGCAGCAGCGTAGACGAATCTGGTCAGTTGGCCGCCCAGAAGATGTAATCGGCCTGGTACTTGACCACTTCCTGCTTGCCCTTGTTGGCCGCCGTGCATTCCGTGCCTGGCGCAACGCCGCCCTTGAGGGCCACCCGCTGGATATACGCGACGCCACTCATCGCGCCCTTGCCTTCGGCGGGGTTGGCCTTGACCAGTTGATAAGGCAGGTTGCCAGGGCTGGACGGCGCCACGGCCAACTGGGTGCCGGTGACTTTCGAACCGTCCTTGGCCTGCCAGGTGGCCGGCGGGCCGAAGTAGCTACCGACCTGCTGGCCGCTGCGGTCATTGAGCACCGCCTTGGGCCCGACGAAAAACCATTCGGTCTGGCCGGCAGCATTGGCCTTGTCCCGGCATTCGTAGGTGATTTCGCCGACTCCGGTGGTTTCCATGGTCACCTTGTGGCCGTCCGGCACCTTGATGCTGTCGGGTAAACCGGTCTGGGCAAAGGCAGTCGGTGCAGCGGCGAACAGGCAGGTCACGCAGAACAGGGCTTTGGCGTTCATCGGTATCTCTCCATAAGGGCAGCAAGGCGCTGCTACCTGTACTACCCACGGCACGCGCAAACGGATGCAGCGATTAGAAAATAAATCTTCAAGGGCGCACACTGTGGGCCCCCGCACTACCAGAGGAGAGATTGACGATGACCGGTGTTCACAAGTCTGCTCAACAGGGTTTCTCTACTCAGGCCGTCACGTACGCCCAAGGCCGGCCGGACTATCCACGGCAACTCACGGGTTGGCTCACCGACGCCCTGCAGATCAATCCCCACTCCACGGTCATCGACCTGGGCGCCGGCACCGGCAAGTTCACCCGCTTGCTCAGCACCGTGGCGCCGACGTTGATCGCAGTGGAGCCGGTGGAGGCAATGGGGGCGCAGTTGCACAAACTGCTGCCCCAGGTGCGCCTGCTGTCGGGCACCGCTGAAGCCATCCCCCTGGAGGCGGCCACCGCTGATGCCCTGGTGTGTGCCCAGGCGTTCCATTGGTTTTCCACGGAAGCGGCCCTGGCGGAAATTCACCGGGTGCTCAAGCCGGACGGTCGCCTGGGGTTGATCTGGAATGTGCGGGATGAGTCGGTGGACTGGGTCGCGGCCATCACCGAAATCATCACGCCCTACGAGGGCGACACACCGCGCTTTCATACCGGACGTTGGCGCGAGGCCTTTACCGGCGAGTATTTTTCCGCCCCCGAAATGACCTGCTTCCCCTACAGCCATGTCGGCAGCCCCCAGGAAGTGATCATGGACCGCTTCCTTTCCGTGAGCTTTATCGCCGCATTGCCACCGGCAGAAAAGGCGCAGGTCACTGAGCAGTTGCAGTCGCTGATCAACACGCATCCGGCCTTGCGCGGCCGTGAGACGGTTGCGTTTCCGTACCAGACCCAGGCTTATCGCAGCCAGCGGCTGACCAGAAAGGCATAAAGTCAGATCGTTTTGATATAAGTAGTTATAAGAAAAATCGCTATGCTGCGGCCAGAATTTTATAAGGCCGCAGGTAGTGGTAATGGATGTAGGTAATTTTGGTTTCTCGATTGCTGGCCTGATTGTTGGATTTATCGTGGGAATGACCGGTGTAGGCGGGGGCTCGTTGATGACGCCGATCCTGCTCTGGTTCGGCATCAACCCGGCCACCGCCGTGGGCACCGACCTGTTGTACGCCGCCATCACCAAGTCCGGCGGGGTGCTGGTTCACAGCAAGAATCGCAACATCGACTGGACCATCACCGGCTGGCTGACCCTGGGCAGCGTGCCCGCCGTGTTGCTGACCTTGTGGTTTCTCAAGAGCCTGGACACCGATCCCGCCGCCTTGAACGCGGTGATCAAGCAGTCCCTGGGCGTGGTCTTGCTGCTGACGGCCACGGCGATCCTGTTCAAGAACAAGCTGTTGGCCTTTGCCCAGCGGCATGCCGGCGACGACTACAAGATGGCGCCGCGCAACCTCAATGCGCTGACCATCATCACCGGCGCTGTCCTCGGCACCATGGTGGCCCTGACCTCCATCGGCGCCGGTGCCCTGGGCACGGTGGCGCTGTTTATCCTGTACCCGTTCCTGGCCACCAAGCGCCTGGTGGGTACCGAAATCGCCCACGCCGTGCCGCTGACCCTGGTCGCCGGCCTCGGCCACGCCAGCATGGGCAACATGGACTGGACCCTGCTGGGCTTCCTGTTGCTGGGCTCGCTGCCGGGGATTTATGTCGGCAGCCACATGGCCGGCAAGGTCCCGGACGGGATATTGCGTCCTTGCCTGGCGTTCATGCTGGTGATGATCGGCTTCAAGCTGGCGTTTTAACGCGCCGGCCCATTGCCGATCTGCCACACGAACGGCGGCTCGGTGCGGTTGATCACCCAGTCGCCGACAATCCGCGCCTTGTAGATCACCGGGTTGTGGGACGACACGGTGCGGGCGTTGCGCCAGTGCCGGTCGAGGGCTTTGCCCTGGCGCACATCCGAAGCCCCCAGTGCGTTGAACAGTTCAGTGGTGGCGCGCTGGATCAGTTCCGAGACCACCACCTGCGCCGTGGCTGATTCGATTTCGGCGGCCACATTGGCTTCGCGCTCCACGGCATCGTCCCCACCGAACCGCGCCACATAAGACCGCTGCGCTGGAACTGCGGCTTTCAATGCGCTGGCTTCGGCCGCATACACCAGCGCTGCAACTTCACCCACCACCTGCTGAATCTGCGAGTCCTGGCTCACATGGGCGGCATTGCCATGGCTGTAGATCCGTTTGCGGCTGCGCACCTGATGCGCCACATCCTTGAGGGCCGCGCGGCCGATGCCGGCGAGGGTGGCGAGCAGCACCAACTGATAGAACGCAGTCTGATATTTGAAGCGCGTGGCAAAGTCGATGACGTTTTCCGCCTCCACCACCGCATCGGTAAAACGCGAGGTGCCGCTGCCGGTGGTGCGTTGGCCAAAGCCGTCCCAGTCATCGCTTTGCGCCACGCCGGGCTGGCGGGTGCGGGTGGCGGCAATCACATCGCCGCCGGTGTCGCTGCGTTGGGCATAGACGTCGATCCAGTCGGAAAACAGGCTGCCGGTGCTGTAGAACTTTTCACCGTTGAGTTTCCATTTGTCGCCGTCGGGGCTGACTTTAGTGACGACATCGCCGATGGCCACGCTGCCGATTTCGGTCCAGGCGCAGCCCACGATGTCACCGTCGACAAAGCGTTTGAACCAGAGGTCTCGCGCCGCGCCGGGGGCGGCATTCAGGCGGTCTTCGGCAAACGCGAAGTGCCCGCGCAGGGCCTGGGGCACGTTGGAGTCGGCTTCGGCCAGTTCGATCAGCAGTTCGAATAGCTGGGGCAGGGAGGCGCCGCCACCGCCGTATTCCACCGGGACGCGCACGGCGCCAAAGCCGGCTTGCTTGAGCCATTGGATCGGCTCGTAGGGCAGGGCGCGGGTTTGTTCGCGCTCTAGGGCACCCTCGGCGATGCGCTGGAAAATCGGCCGGAAGCGTTCGGCCAGGGCGTGATAATCGACGCCGGTGGACAGTGGATTGATCACGTGATGTTCGGTCATGGGGACGGTTCCTGGGCAGTGAGATAGGTGAGCTATTGCACGGTCCATGCCGGGCGCGAAGGCACGTATTTACGGGACGGGTGCCGATTCAACTGTTGTTCCTGCAACAGCAAAACGACAAACCGCTGCAATCCATGACAGCTCGGAACAGGCTGCTTTTCGCCTGTTTCCGCGCTCGAAGGCCGGTAGTGCGGGCCTCTCACGCCCACTGGCACAGTTGCTGCTCCACACCTCGTACATGCCAATCCGCGAGGTACAGTCCAATGAGTCAGCAAACCGTCAAATTTGCCTACTGGGTGCCCAACGTCAGCGGGGGGCTGGTGGTCAGCAAGATCGAACAGCGCACCCACTGGGGCATCGACTACAACCGCAAGCTGGCGCAGTTGGCTGAAGAAGCCGGCTTTGAATACGCCCTGACACAGATTCGTTTCACCGCCGGTTATGGCGCCGAATACCAGCATGAGTCGGTCGCGTTCAGCCACGCGTTGCTGGCGGCCACCACCAAGCTCAAGGTGATCGCGGCAATCCTGCCGGGCCCCTGGCAACCTGCGCTGGCGGCCAAGCAACTGGCAACCATCGACCAACTCACCAACGGCCGCGTTGCCGTCAATATCGTCAGCGGCTGGTTCAAGGGTGAATTCCAGGCCATCGGCGAACACTGGCTGGAGCACGACGAGCGTTATCGCCGCTCCGAGGAATTCATCCGCGCCCTGAAAGGCATCTGGACCCAGGACAACTTCACCTTCCGGGGTGATTTCTACCGCTTCGACAACTACAGCCTCAAGCCCAAGCCACTGGGCGAGCCCCACCCGGAAATCTTCCAGGGTGGCAGTTCGCGGGCCGCGCGGGACATGGCGGCACGGGTGTCGGACTGGTACTTCACCAACGGCAATACCCCGGAAGGCATCAAGGCCCAGGTCGATGACATTCGCGCCAAGGCGGCGGCCAATAACCATTCGGTGAAAGTCGGTGTGAATGCGTTTGTGATCGCTCGCGACACCGAGGAAGAAGCCCGCGCCGTGCTCGCGCAAATCATCGAGCAGGCCGACCCGGAAGCCGTCAACGCGTTTGGCGATGCGGCGAAACAGGCGGGCAAGGCGTCACCGGAAGGTGAGGGCAACTGGGCCAAGTCGACCTTCGAGGATCTGGTGCAATACAACGACGGCTTCAAGACCAATCTGATCGGCACCCCGCAGCAGATTGCGGAGCGCATCGTCGCCTTGAAGGCGGTCGGCGTGGACCTGGTACTGGCCGGCTTCCTGCACTTTCAGGAAGAAGTGGAATACTTCGGCAAGCGTGTATTACCGCTGGTGCGCGAACTGGAAGCCAAGGCCGGGATCAAGCAAGTCGCCTGAACACCACCACCGCTGCCCGCAATTTGTTATTGCCGAACCGGCACATTCGCTCGAACTCCCCATGGCTGACCGGCAGATGCTGGCAGTCCATGGGCTGGCGGTGCTGGCTGTGGTCGACGTCCGGGTCGTGCAGGTACACGAAGTCTTCGTCGCAGTCGGTGACGATTACCCAGTGGGGCGACTTGGAGCGGGTCAGGCGGTAGCTGCTGATCAACACCAGCGGCTGGCCGCCTTCGCGCAGCACCTGGGGTAAATCCAGCGGGCCGCCGAGCACTTGCTCAACGTCGCTCAAGGCCAACTCTTCCTCGAAGGCGTCATGCACCAAACGCATGACGTCTTTTTTATGCTGATCACGCACCCCGTCGAGAAACAACGGCCCGCTGACATTGACCTGCATGCGCACGCGAAAGCCCCGGCGCCAGGCGGCCAGCGCCAAACCCTGGGGGCTGCAGCCGCCATGGCCGGCGGTCATGAACACGGTGGTTGCCTCGCGCCAGATCTGCAGTTCTTCCCGGCGCTGGGCCACCCGCGCAGGTTCCAGGGCACCCATGGCCATCAGCAGGCTGGCGGCGCCGCAGGTGAAGTCGGTGGTTTGCTGGTAATAGGGCACGCTCAAGGCGCGCGCGTCCTGGTGCTGGAGGATGCGTTTCTCCAGGCGCAGGGCCGGGGCGTGGTCTTCGTAGTAGTCGTTGACCAGGGCAAAGCGCCGGTAGCCGTTGCGCTCATACAGGGCGATGGCGCCGGGGTTGTCGGTACGCACTTCCAGGCGCAGGTAGGCGCAGTCATGCTCCACCGCACAGGCTTCGATGCGCGTCAGCAGTTGTTTGCCCAGGCCCAGGCCCCGGGAAGACTCGGCGATGGCGATGGAGTACAGGCGCGCCAGGGAGGTGCCCCGGTGGAACAGCACCAGGGCGTAGCCCAGCAATTCGCCGTGTTTTTCTGCCACCAGCAGTTGCCCGTGGGCGCGACTGACCATCCACTGGAAGCTGCGGGTGGAGAGCCGGTCCGTGGTGAAACAGTGCTGTTCCAATGCCACCAATGCAGGCACGTCATCGGGTGTTGCAACGCGAAAGGAAAGAGCCATGTGACCGCCGTAAAAGTTGCGTAACGAAACGGGACTTCTCTAAAAGATCGTGCTTAATAGAAAAGGTCTAGTTCTCTAAAGCGGATCAATCAATATGTCAGCGGTACAAGGTCATTGGCGTGAAGTATCCGAGCAAACAGTGGCGGCGACAATAACTTCCAACGGTTATTTTTCCAGCCCTCCCAAGAGTGCAAGTCAAGTCGTAATCATTGTCGAGCGCAAGGAAGACTGGGCCTCGTACTTCCCCAGCGAAGACATCGTCACCGCCCAGGAATACCTTGAGCAAACCCGGGAAAACGAGACGGGCAAGCGCGTGCAGGTGATCAACCTGTGCCGCAGCTACAAGTACCTGGGGCACGGCTACTACTGCTCGCTGCTGGCCGAGGCGCGGGGGCACAAGGTGATTCCGTCGGTGCGCACCATCAGCGAACTGACGAAAAAGTCCCTGTACGGCCTGGCCCTGGATGACCTGGATAAAACCCTCGATAAAGCCTTGAGTCATCATCTCTACAGCAACACCGAAGGCTTTACCCTGACACTTTACTTTGGCCGGACCAATATTGAACCCTTGCAGGATCTGGCCCGCCAATTGTTTGAAGCGTTTCCCTGCCCGATCCTGTTAGTTGAGTTTCGCAAGAATAACGGCTGGCACATCGAAGGCATCAAGTTTGGCGTATTGCACAAGTTGCGTGATGACCAGGAAGACCAATTCGCGAATGCCCTGGACAACTTCAGCCGCAAGATCTGGCGTCAACCGCGCTCCCGCCGTCTGGCCCGCTATGACCTGGCGATCCTGCACGACCCGCAGGAACAACTGCCGCCGTCCAACGCCCGCGCCCTGGAAAATTTCGTCCGGGTCGGCAAGGGGCTCGGCATCGACGTGGAACTGATCGAACGCAAGGACTACGCCCGCCTGGCCGAATACGACGCCCTGCTGATCCGCGAGACCACCAGCGTCGACAACCACACCTACCGCTTCGCGAAAAAGGCCGAAAGCGAAGGGCTGGTGGTGATGGACGACCCGGCCTCGATCCTGCGCTGTACCAACAAGGTCTACCTCACGGACCTGCTGAAAAGCCATCAACTGGGCATGCCCGCCACCGAAATTCTCTACAAGGAGCGACCCGAAGATTTCGAACGGGTGGGTGAGCGCCTCGGCTTCCCGCTGGTGCTGAAGATCCCCGACGGGTGTTTCTCCCGCGGCGTGATCAAGGTCGAAAGCCAGCAAGCGCTGCTGACCGCCACCGCCGAACTGTTCGAGCATTCCGTGTTGCTGCTGGCCCAGGAATTTTTCTACACCGAGTACGACTGGCGCATCGGCGTCCTCAACCGCAAACCGATCTTTGCCTGCCAGTACTTCATGTCCAAGGGGCATTGGCAGATCTACAACCACAAGGCCATCGGCCAGGACATCAACGGCGAGTGCCGCACCCTGGCGGTTCACGAAGCCCCCAAGGCGGTGGTGGAACTGGCGGTAAAAACCGCCAACCTGATCGGCGACGGCCTGTACGGCGTAGACCTCAAGCAGTCCGGCGACAAGGTGGTGGTGATCGAGGTCAACGACAACCCCAACATGGACGCCGGCATCGAAGATGCCTACCTGCAAGACGACTTGTATTCCCTGGTACTGGAAGAGTTCGTGCGACGCCTGGAGTTGAAGCGTCAAGGCCAGGTGTGGTGACGCGCGATGATCCAGCGCTTTGAATTAACCGATGGCAAGTTGTACAACAGCCTGGGGGACGGCGGGGATGTCTTGCTGTTCAGCAATCCTGACCCCCACGAGCGCAAGTACCTGCGCGACTGCTACAAGCTCGATGAACACGCCCTGGCTTCGGCGCTGGACCCGGACGAAGTGTCGCGCATCGAGTTCCACCCCGATAACCTGTTCCTGATCTGGAAGCGCCCGGAGAACTATTCCGGCGGCGGCAACCTGGTGTTTGAAGTATCGTCCTGCGGCCTGTTGTTTTCCGGGGACCAACTCCTGGTGATCGCCACCGACGACAGCCAGCTCTCCGGGCTGGGTGCGCGCCGGCCATTGCGCACGCCGCTGGATGTGTTGCTGGACTTGCTGCTCAACAACATCCATCACTACCTGGGCCACCTCAAGGTGATCAAGATGGTCGCCCGGGAACTGCAGCAGCAGTTCAATGCATCGATGAGCAATCGCCACCTGATGCAGATGTTCAACCTCAGCGAAAGCCTGATCTATTACATCAACGCCCTGCACAGCAACGGCGCGGTGCTGACGCGCCTGCGCAACCATGGGGAAAAGGAACATTTCAGCGCTGAAACACTGGGCCTGATCGATGACCTGATTATCGAGAACAACCAGTGCTACAAGCAGGCGGAGATTTACTCCAACGTGTTTTCCGGGCTGATCGACGCCCGGGGCAACCTGATGAACAACAGCATGAACAACCTGCTGCGCAAGCTGACGCTGATCAACGTGGTGTTCCTGCCGTTGAACCTGATCGCCAGCGTGGGCGGGATGTCGGAGTTCAGCATGATGACGGCGGGCACGCCGTGGTGGATTTCGTACCCGTTGTTCATGGCCGCGATGGGACTCGGGGCGGGGTTGATGGTGCTGGGGTTGAAGCGGATTGCGGGGAGTGGCGACAAGGCAGTATGACTAAAATCCTGAATATCACTGAGGTCTAAATGTGGGAGCGGGCTTGCTCGCGAAAGCGGTGGATCAGTCACTGTAGATGGCGACTGTCACACCGCTTTCGCGAGCAAGCCCGCTCCCACAGGGGATGTGCGCCATTCAGACGTCCGGCTGCAACGTCAACACCTCAAACCCATCCCGCGTCACCGCCACGGTATGTTCCCACTGCGCCGACAAGCTGTTGTCCCGCGTCACCACCGTCCAGCCATCCTTCAAGCTGCGCACCTTGGCGCTGCCCTGGTTGAGCATCGGCTCAATGGTAAACACCATGCCTTCACGCAGTTCGAGCCCGGTACCGGGGCGGCCGAAGTGCAGGATCTGCGGGTCCTCGTGCATCTCGCGGCCAATGCCATGCCCGCAATATTCACGCACCACGCTGTAGCCGTTGCTCTGGGCATGGTTCTGGATGGCGTAGCCGATATCCCCCAGGCGTGCGCCGGGCTTGACCTGGCGGATGCCGGCCCACATCGCTTCAAAGGTCATTTCCACCAGGCGCCGGGCCTTGGGCGAGACATTGCCGATCATGTACATCTTGCTGGAGTCGGCGATATAGCCGCCTTTCTCCAGGGTGATGTCGATGTTGACGATGTCGCCGTCCTTGAGCACGGCCTTGGCGCTGGGCATGCCATGGCACACCACCTCGTTGATCGAGGTATTGATGCAGAAGGGGTAGTCGTACTGGCCCAGGCTCGCCGGTCGTGATTGCAGGTCATTGCGGATGAAGGCTTCCACCGCGCTGTCGATCTCCAGGGTCGACTGGCCGGCGGCGACAAAACCGTCGAGCATGGTAAACACCTGGGCCAACAGACGGCCGGATTCGCGCATCACGGCAAGTTGCTCGGTGGTCTTGATCATTCGCTGCGCCCCCGGATCAGGTCGGGCTTGTCCAGCAACAGTTTGTTGATCAGATCGTTATAGGCCAGGTGGGGATTGAGTTCGGCGAGCAGGCCGATCTTGATCCAGAACTCGGCCTGGGCGTTGATGGAACGGTCCATGGTGGCGCTGGCCAGACGGAGTTGTTCGTGCAATTGGTCGGTGATCTTGACGATGCCCATGAGCTTCACTGTGCAGAGTTGATATACAAAGCGTATACGTTTCGTATGCTCTACGTAAAGCCTGGCGTTTCGCCATTGACTTGCCCGGTGGCGCCGGTTAATTTTGATTCATGACATTTCAAACCTTTCGTTGCCAGCCAAGCATTATTACCGCCATTCCTCATTTGGCGGGATAGCGCTCGGCTGTACCCAAACCCGCCCTAGAGGCGGGTTTTGTTTTTCCGTCTCCAGGGCCCTGCAAACACCCAGGAGACATCCATGAGTACCCGCCCCGCGAGCCAGCCCCAGGATTCGGGATTGCTTGAGCACTACGTGAAGAAGATCCTGGCCGCCCCGGTCTACGACCTGGCGGTGCGTACGCCGTTGCAGGTGGCGCCGGCGCTGTCGGCATTGCTGGGCAATCAGATCCTGCTCAAGCGCGAAGACCTGCAACCGACCTTTTCCTTCAAGATTCGAGGCGCCTACAACAAACTGATGCAGCTCAGTGCCGAGCAAAAGGCGCGAGGCGTGATCACTGCTTCTGCGGGTAATCATGCCCAGGGCGTGGCATTGGCGGCGCGGGAGTTGGGGATCAAGGCGACGATTGTCATGCCGTGCACCACCCCGGAGCTGAAGGTGTTGGGCGTGCGCTCCCGAGGCGGCGAGGCAGTGTTGCACGGGGCGAGCTTTCCATTTGCCCTGGCCCACGCGTTGCAACTGGCCGAGGCCACCGGCAGCACCTTTGTCTCGCCATTCGACGACCCGGACGTGATTGCCGGGCAGGGCACCGTGGGCATGGAAGTGCTGCGCCAACAGCAGGGCCCGCTGGACGCGATCTTTGTCCCCGTGGGCGGCGGCGGATTGATCGCCGGTATCGCGGCCTACGTCAAATACCTGCGCCCCGAAGTGCGCATCGTCGGCGTCGAGCCCGAAGGCTCCAGTTGCCTGCTGGCAGCCTTGCGCGCAGGGAGCCGGGTGGTGCTGCCAAGTGTCGACAGCTTCGCCGACGGGACTGCCGTGGCCCAGATAGGCGCCCATGGTTTTGAAATCTGCCGACACCACGTGGATGAGGTGATCACCGTCAGCAATGACGAACTGTGCAGCGCCATCAAGCTGATCTACGACGATACGCGATCAATTACCGAACCTTCGGGGGCGCTGGCGGTGGCGGGTATCCGCAAGCATGTCGCGAAGACCGGGATCCAGGGACAAACATGGGTGGCGATCAACTCGGGGGCCAATATTAACTTTGATAGTTTGCGACATGTTGCCGAACGAGTGACGGCTCAAGCAGATTAAACGTTTAATCTAATGAAAATTTAATGTTAGTCGCAGCCACCCGTTTGAATGGTGTTTATTTCCGCTGAAAATAGTTTCGGGAAGGCGCTTGTTTTTACAGTCTTTCAATTTGCATGACGCCAACCGGTGCTTATTGCAGGATGCATGAGTCGGTGGCCGGTATTTCGTTCGAATATGCCGATTTTCCTGGGCCTTGGCAGACCATGCCCGGCGGCATGTTTAATGCTTCATAAGATCCTGTTACAACTCTGAATGAGCAACAAATACCGCTGCTGATCCCCCAAACGAACGGGTTAATGGCGGTCTGCCACGTAACTTATATAAGTAACGTTGTCGCTTATGAGGAAAGGATCCAACGCAACTCTGAACGGCCTAGTAGGCTGGGTACGTGAAGCCGTCTGCCAGGGTTGGCAAGGCGCAAAAAGGTGAACGTCTCATCACGGTCGCCAGCAATAAGAATATTGATAACAATCGATTGGCAATCTCATAAAAGGAGAGGTCGGCCATGCTTTCGGATCTGGAACTACGCGGCATCATTGAAGGAAGTTTTCTGCCCAAGCGCTGTGAAGTCACCAAGGCGTCGGACGCCTCGCTGACGGTCAAGGTCTATCACGAGATCGATCATGACCGGGTCGACCTGGTGGTCACCGGCATTTGCGCCAACAAGCTCGACAGCAGTCGGGCGATCTGCAACTTGATTACCGAGTTGCGTGAAGACCTCAAGCATACCCACACCCAGGCCCCGGCCCTCAAACGAGCCGGCGCGCGTCCTTTCTATTAAACGGACGGTTGAGCTTCAGTCAGTGAAGACTTGCGGGCCTGGATAAATGCCAGGCCCAACGCCGTTTCCGTGATCCTTTCGGCCGTGAAGCGGCCGGCAAGGGTAACGCCTGGCGACCGCAGGAGCGAGCTCGCTCACCCCTGCAACGGCGCTGCAATCACATCAGTTCTGGAAATCACACGCCTCGGACATTTTGCGATAACCCACGTCCTGGACTTTCCCTTGGCTGTCCACGAACTTGATATCGGCATTGATCACTTTGCAGACATTGGTGTCGGGTTCGTGCATGGCAAGTACCTTCTGCACATCCATCTTCTCGCCGTAGTGGTAAGGCGTGATGACGGGTGCGGTGTCAGCCTGCGCCATCCCCGTTACAGCCGTCAGGGCCAGTGCAGCGCCGAGCATTAACGTACGCAGTTTCATGGTGTTTCTCCGCAAGTCGTTCGCAGGCTCAACAACGTGATGAGCCGCGGCCGCCCTGGGCAACGGCTGGAGCCGTGCGAGTGCGGTCGATTCAACTGTCGTCCCGGGGGATTAACCATCGATTAAGTGAGGCTTTACTGACAAAAGCTTCATCTTCAGCACCGTCGATATCTCGCGCGCTTTAACCGGAAAAGTCTGATACGAGCCGGTTAACCCCGCTTGCTACCGTCGCCGCCGGGTCCATCAATCGGATGGCGTTGGCATTGGGTGGAGTTGGTTTGCAAAAGAAAATCGCAGCAGAATTTCTTGGGACGTTCTGGTTGACCTTCGGCGGGTGCGGCAGCGCGATACTGGCCGCGGCGTTTCCGGAGCTTGGGATCGGCTTTGCCGGTGTCGCCCTGGCCTTTGGCTTGACGGTGCTGACCATGGCCTACGCGGTGGGCAGTATTTCCGGTGCGCACTTCAACCCGGCGGTGACCATCGGTTTGTGGGTGGGGCGCCGGATGCCGGGGGGGGACGTGGTGCCGTACATCATTGCCCAGGTGGCCGGTGCGATTGTCGCCGCCGCCGTGTTGGCGCTGATCGCCAGTGGCCGCCCGGGGTTTGAAGTGGGTGCTTTCGCCGCCAACGGCTATGGCCAGTTGAGCCCCGGGCAGTACAGCCTGCTGGCCGCGTTGGTGGTAGAGGCGGTGGCGACGTTCTTTTTTGTGTTCATCATCATGCGTGTCACCGGCCCGGGTGCGGCGGTCGGGTTTGCGCCGATTGCCATTGGCCTGACCCTGACGCTGATTCACCTGGTGGCCATCCCCGTCACCAACACCTCGGTCAACCCGGCGCGCAGCACCGGGCCGGCATTGTTTGCCGGCGGTGAATACCTGATGCAGTTGTGGCTATTCTGGGCGGCACCGATAGCGGGTGCGGTGGTGGGCGCCATCGTTGCCCGCGCGGTTACCTGCCCCCGGGAGGCGTGAGCCTACCAGCTCATGCGTACCCCGGCGTTACCGCTGAAACCCTCCAGCGTGTTGCTGTCCAGTTGGGTGTTGTAGTCCGCCGCCAGGTACACGCTGACGGTGGACGACAACTTGGCGACAACGCCCACACCGAGGTCGGCAGTGGATGACTTGTGATCGGTTTTAATCCGGTCCACGTCGTCGTAGGTCACCGTGTCACTGCCACCGAAGGTGCGCCAGGCGTTGGCTCGCACATACGGTTCGATCGGGGTGTTCTGCACCAGGTAACGCCCCTTCAGGCGTGCGCCGAGGCGGCCGGTCCAGTAGTCCTGGGAATCGAATGAAACCTTGGAGATGCCGTCATTCTGGTGGTCCATGTCAATCTGCTGGTTGATCACCTGCACCTGGGGTTCCACCACCCAGTGTTCGGAGACGGTAATCGGGTAGCCGGCTTCCGCCGAGAGGGCCAGGGCGTGGCCCTTGTTGTCGATCTTCACGTCACGGTCGGACTTGCTGTCACCGTCGAAGCGCGTGCCCATGGCCACCAGGTCAACGTACCAGCCCTTGGGATCGGTGAGGGTCCAGTAGGCGCCGAAGTTATCGCCATCCAGCTTGACCCGCCCGGAGCGGTTGTCCTGGAAGCCCATTGAAAAGCCCTTGATGTCACCTTGCAGGCGGCTTTGGCCGATGAACAGGCCGAAACGCTGGAGCTGTCCGCCGCTGGTCTCGGAGGCGTAGAGGTCATGGCCCACTTGATAGCCCTTGATGGAACCGTCGAAGCTCGGCGATACCGTACCCGACCAGCTCTTGTTGAAGTCACTGCCATAGGCACGGCCCCAGCCCGCCGGAACCGGTCCGGTCTCGCTGAGCAGGCTTTGTTCGCCCTGGCGGTCGTGGAAGGTGCCCAGGGCTTGCAGGGTCATCAACTGCGCGGCCGGGACGACCAACGAGTACACCGGCACCTCCAGGCGATACAACGGAATCGGCTCGGCCCCGGCGATGGCGGCAGGCAACACCGGGTTGCTCGCTGCCGACTCCGGCGAGGTGGCAGCCGCGACCTGGCTGGGCGGTGGAGCAGGGGGCTCGACCGGGGCGACGGGTTGCGCGGTCGGTGGCTCCACGGGCGGTTCATCCGGCGCGACCACGGGCGGCACTGGCGGAATCGGCGGCACGGGCACCACCACCGGTGGCGTCGGCGGGACAGGTGGCACCACCGGTGGCTGCACGGCGACCACCGACGAACGCAAGTACCAGTTATTTTCCGTGCCGGCGGTGGCACCCCCTTTGAACAGCAGATACTCATAAGCTCCGGCGGATACCGAGCCTTTCAGGGCAAACGCATCGGTGCTGCTGGTGGCGCCGTTGAGGGCTTGCACCACTTCGATCCCGCTGTTTTGCGTGAGACCGCCCAGGCCGCCGAGATTGCTCACGGTCATTTGTGTGTGCCCGCTGATGGTCCCGTCAGACACAATCAATTTGTCGGTGGCCGAGTTCTCGTCGCCCAGCACGGTTTGCAACCAGAGCTGCCCATTGTTGCCGACGTAGTTGCCGTACACCGTCAACGTATCGGTGGCGCTGTTGCTGCGGCTGGTCATGTCGATGGTGCCGGCATTATTCAGGGTGGCCAGTGCGCCTGCGGTGTAGGGGCGGATACTGCCTTGCGTCACGCCCAGGGTGCTGCTGCCATCGATGTTGAAGGTGCCGGTATTGCTGGCACTGTCGCCGAGGAAAAAGTCGCCGGCCAGGTCGAAACGCGCGTTGTTGTTGAGGTTGACCGTTTCCCAGCCGATATAGCGGGCGGCGGTGCTGGAAGTGGTGTTGTCGAAGGTCAGTTGGTCGTTGCCCAGGCCGCCGTCAATCGAAGGCGTAGTGCCGAGCAGGTTTTCGTCGAGGCCGCTGAGCAGCGCAGTGTCGTCGCCATCGCCCATCAGCACCGCGGACTTGATCTGGCCGCCATTGAGCCAGTTGAGTGTGTCGTTGCCGACACTGGCGCGGATCTCGCCGTTGATCACGCCGCCACTGACGGTAATGCTGTCGTTGCCGCCACTGGTGCTGATATTGCCGCCGATGCCGCCGCCGGAGACGATGATGGTATCCGTGCCGAAACCGGTCACCAGGTTGCCGAGGATCGACCCGCCGGACATGTCGTAGATGTTGTTGTCGAGCTTCATGTCGACCCGCCCGATGGTGCCTGCGGTTTGCCGGGCCACGTCGCCATCCTCGAAAGCGCCGACGATGGTGCCGCCGGTCATCAGGAACGTGTCGCGGCCATCGCCCTGGGCCAGGGACTGGATCTGCCCGCCGCTCATCACGAAATCATCGATGCCGTTGCCCTGGGAAACCGCACCGGTCACGGTGCCGGCGCTGATCTGGAAGCGATCGGCACCGTCGCCCTGGGTGATACTCCCGACAATGCGCCCGGAATTGATGTCGACAAAATCAGTGCCGGCGCCGAAAGTGATATTGCCGTTGATGGTGCCCGTGCCGCCTGCGGGCAGAGTCAGGGTGTTATTGCCGGCAAGGTCCGTAAGCCCAGTCGGACTGCTCCCGCTGTCGCAGGTGTAGGCATCGTTGCCAGGACCCGGGGTGAGCACGCAAGCCGCCAGGGCTTGTTGGGGGGCCAGGTAATGCAGTGAGAGGATGCCGACAGCCAACACGGCGCGAGGCTGAAAAGTCCGTTTATTGCGCATGGATCCTGCCCTGTTTTTGTTATAAAAACTGCACATGTTTCTTGGGTCTAGTACAGTTTTTTACACAATGCAGGATTTTCGGACAGATAACCGCAGGGCTGTAAGCCACGTGATACGTGGCTTACATAGTGGCATATTGATTTTTTGCCGCGTATTTATCAGTCCAACTGACGACGATAGGGCAGGTCCGGACCGGTCTTGCTGCAGGTGAGTGCCGCGGCGCGGATAGCGAAGGTGAGCATGCTGCTGATCTGCTCCCGGGTCAGCTGTTGCAGGCCCTCCACCGAGTCCAGTTGCTGCTCGGTCAGCCAGGCAATCAACGCGGCCTGGAAGGTATCGCCAGCCCCAACCGTGTCCGCCATGACCACCTTGACCGCCGGGGCCGACCAGCTACCGTGCTGGCGGCTGAACACCGTCGCGCCGTCGCCGCCGCGGGTCAGGAACACCAGTTGGCAACGGTGCTGCAACCAGCCCTGCAGGACGCTTTCCGGTGTTTGGCCGGGGTAGAGCAGGTGCAGGTCTTCGTCACTGACCTTGATCAGGTCGGCATGCTTGACCAGCTCGGCCACGCGGGCGCGCCACAGCTCGATGTTCGGCTCCGGGTTCAGGCGTACGTTGGGGTCGAGGCTGATCAGGCGCTTGCCGCTTTCCCGGCGTACCAGGGCCAGCAACGTGTCGGCAATCGGCTGCACCACCAGTGAGAACGAGCCGATGTGTACGCCACGCACTTCGTCGCCCAACGCCGGTAGATGCTCAAGTTGCAACTGGCGGTCAGCGCAGCCTTCACCGCGAAAGCTGTATTGCGGTGAGCCATTGGCGCCCACGGCGACCATTGCCAGGGTGGTGGGCGCTGAGAATTCCACGAGGTAATCCTCGCCCACGCCTTCGTCCTTGAGCACCTGCAACAGGCGTCGGCCCAGGTAGTCGTCGGAGATCCCGGCGAAAAAGCCCGCGTCGATTCCCAGTCGACGCAAGCCTACCGCGACGTTGAACGGCGAGCCGCCGGCAATCGCCTTGTAATTGACCCTGGATGCCTTGCCGCTGGCATCGTCCTCGCTGAAAAAATCAAACAGCGCTTCGCCACATACCAAATACATATTCGTTCGCTCTTAAAGGGATGCCACGTGCTGTTGATAACGCTCATAAGCCTGCTGGTAGGCGCTGACGCTGCCGGCATCCGGCAGTGTGCGGCTGGCTGCGTCGACGCTCACGCAGCGCTGGCACAACTGCGCCAGGCTTTCACCGGACTGGCACCACGCGGCCTGGATTGCCGCACCCAGGGCTGCGGCTTCGCTTTGTTCGGTGCAGACCACTTCGGTGTTCATGATATCCGCGACCATCTGCCGCCACACCGGGCTTTTCGAGCCGCCGCCGATCAGGCGGATGCTCTGGCTTTGCAGGCCGGTCTGGCGCAGCAGGTCCAGGCCATAGCGCAAGCCGAAGGTAGTGCCTTCGACCACGGCGCGGCACAGGTTGGCGCGGGTCAGATTGGTCATGGTCAGGCCGTGCAGGCTGCCGGTGGCGTGGGGCAGGGCGGGCACCCGCTCGCCATTGAGGAACGGCAGCATGCTCACGCCGTCGGCGCCGATCGGTGCCTGGGCCACCAACCCGTTGAACGCCACCAGATCCAGGTCGAACAGCTCGCGGATGACCCCGGTGGCGTTGGTCAGGTTCATGGTGCAGATCAACGGCAGCCAGCCGCCGCTGGATGAACAGAAAGTCGCCACCGACGCCTGCGGGCTGACATTGGCCTGATCGGCAAAGGCGTACACGGTACCGGATGAGCCCAGGCTCATGGTGATCACGCCGGGGGCGATATTGCCGGTGCCGATGGCGCCCATCATGTTGTCGCCGCCGCCGCTGGACACCCGGGCGTTCGGGTTGATGCCCAGGCGCTCGGCGATGGCTGGCAGGATGGTGCCCACTGGCTGGTTAGCCTCGATCAATTCGGGCAGCGCAGCTTCCAGGCGCCCGTCGGGATCGATGTGGCGCAACAGTGCCAGGTCCCATTCACGGGTGCGCACGTTGAAATAGCCGGTGCCGGAGGCATCGCCGTATTCGGCGCAGGCGCGGCCGGTGAGCCAGTAGTTGAGGTAGTCGTGGGGCAGCAGGATATGCGCGATGCGTGCGAACACCTCCGGGTGCTGTTCGCGGGTCCACAGCAGCTTGGACACGGTGTAGCCCGGCGCGATGGCCACGCCGAGGCGTTCCAGGGAGCCGCTTTCACCGCCCAGGTGTTGCAGCAGGCGATCATTTTCCGGCGCGGTTTCGGTGTCGCACCACAGCTTGGCGGGGCGCAACACCTGGCCTTGGTCATCCAGCAACACCAGGCCGTGTTGCTGGCCGGAAACGCCGATGGCGAGGATGTCCTGGCCGTCAACCCCGGCCTGTTGCAAGGCGCGGTGAGTGGCTTCGGTAAACGCGTCCAGCCACTCCTGGGTGTGCTGTTCGCGGCGGCCATTGGCACCGCTGATCAGCGTGTGGCTGGCGGCGCCCAGGCCCAGGACTTTGCCGCTGCTGGCGTCGAGGACAATGGCCTTGGTGCCCTGGGTGCCGCAGTCGATGCCGAGGTAGAGGTTTTGCTGGGTCATGGTAGGTCGCTCAGCATATTGTTATGGAGAACTCGGTCAATGTGGGAGCGGGCTTGCTCGCGAATAGGGTGTGTCAGTTATGCAAATATTGACTGATCCACCGCTTTCGCGAGCAAGCCCGCTCCCACATTTTTGATTCGGTTCCGTCAGTTGAGATTGGCGAGCAGCCGCTCCAGCGTTTTGCTCACACCCACATCCTGCAGGCTCTCGAAACACCGCTCAAACGCTGCCACAAACTCGGGCGAGTTGGGAATAGCCGTACCAAAAATCTCTTCCACCCCCAGCAGCCGCTTGCTGATCAACGCAACTTCCGTCACCAGCCCCTGGCAAAACTCGGCGCGAGGGTCTGGAATGCGGTAGATCACCCCATTCTCATCCACGCCTTTCAAGTACAACGCCCAGGCCGCCACCACCAGCGCAGCACGCTCGGTCTCGCGACCATCGGCAATCAGGCGGTTGATGGTCGGTACGGTGAACTTGGGAAACTTCGACGAACCATCGGAACACACGCGCTCCAGCTGGTCGGCAATCGCCTGGTTGGAAAAGCGGTCCACCAGGGTCTGCTTGTATTCGGTCAGGTCGATACCCGGAACCGGCGCCAGGTTGGGCGTGACGTCCAGGTCCATGTAGGCGCGCATGTAGGCCACGAACAACGGGTCGTTCATGGTCTCGTGGACGAAGCGATAGCCCTTCAGGAAGCCCAGGTACGTCAATGCCAGGTGGCTGCCGTTGAGCAGGCCGATCTTCATCTCTTCATACGGTGTCACGTCGTCGGTGAACTGCACGCCCACCGTCTCCCACGCCGGGCGGCCGTTGACGAACTTGTCTTCCAGCACCCATTGCACAAACGGCTCGCAGACCACCGGCCAGGCGTCGTCGATGCCGTGATCGTCATGCAGTTGCAGGCGGTGCGCGGTGCTGGTCATTGGCGTGATGCGGTCGACCATCGCATTCGGAAAGCTCACGTTGGCCTTGATCCACTCGTGCAGGTCAGCGTCATGCAGCGCGGCGAAGGCCAGCAACGCCTTGCGAGTCACGGCGCCGTTGTGGGGCAGGTTATCGCAGGACATCACGGTAAATGCCGGCACCCCGGCGGCCCGGCGCTGGGTCAACGCCGCGCAGATAAACCCGAACACGGTTTTCGGCGAGCCCGGGTTGGCCAGGTCATGCTGGATCTGCGGCAGGTGGGCCATGAACTCGCCGTTGCTGTCGTCGATGCAGTAGCCGCCTTCGGTGATGGTCAGCGAGACGATGCGAATCTGCGGGCTGGCCAGCTTGTCGATCAACGCCTGGGCGCCGTCTTCGGCCAGCAGCATGTCGCTGATGGAGCCGATCACGCGCACTTCGGTGTCGTCGGTGTCGCCCAGTTCATACAGGGTGAACAGGTAGTCCTGGCCGGCCAGGTCGTCCCGGGCCTTGCGGTCTTCAGCCCGCAGGCCCACGCCGCAAATGCTCCAGTCCAGGCCGACGCCGGTATTCATCAGAGCATCGGTGTAATACGCCTGGTGGGCGCGGTGGAACCCGCCAACGCCGATGTGCGCGATGCCCTGGCTGGTATTGGCAATCGCATAGGCCGGCAGTTGCACTTCGGGCGCCAGTTGCGTGAGGTTTTGCTTGTTCAGTTTCATCGGGAAATTCTCGCGAAATCAGGCGGCGGCGCGCAGTGGGCGGGCCACGGCAACACCCTCAGCGTCGAACAGATGGCATTGGGTCGGGTCCAGGTACAGCTGCAGGGTCTCGCCATATTGGCTGGCCATGTCGCCACGGATCCGCAGGGTCAACGGCTCCTTGCTGGCGGTAATCACATGGCAGAAGGTGTCGCTGCCGAGGCGCTCGCCGACGTCGGCGGTGACGGTCAGGGTGGCTTGCCCCGGCGCGGCGATTTCCAGGTGCTCCGGGCGAATGCCCAGGGTCACGGCGCTGCCGACGCTCAAGGTCGCGCTGCAGAGGGGCAGGCTGATGCGGCCGCCGGCGTCCAGTTCGACTTCGCAGCTCTGTGGGTCAACGCGAGTGACCTTGCCCTTGAGGAAACCCATTTTCGGCGTGCCCAAAAAGCCTGCGACAAACAGGTTGGCCGGCTGGTGATACAGCTCCAGCGGCGAGCCCACCTGTTCCACGCGGCCGCTGTTGAGTACGACAACCTTGTCGGCCAGGGTCATGGCTTCGACCTGGTCGTGGGTCACGTAGATCATCGTGGCTTGCAGCTCTTTATGCAGGCGCGACAGCTCCAGGCGCATCTGCACCCGCAGGGCGGCATCGAGGTTGGACAGGGGTTCGTCGAACAGGAAGATCTTCGGGTTACGCACAATCGCACGGCCAATGGCGACACGCTGGCGCTGGCCGCCGGACAACTGCTTTGGCTTGCGCTCAAGCAAAGGGCCCAGCTCCAGGATACGTGCTGCTTCGTTGACCTTGCTCTCGACAATCTTCTTGTCGACGCCGGCCAGGTCCAGGGCAAACGACATGTTCTTGCGCACGCTCATGTGCGGGTACAGGGCGTAGGTCTGGAACACCATTGCCAGGTCGCGCTTGGCCGGGGTGACCTCGGTGATGTCGCGGCCATCCAGCTCGATGGTGCCTTCGGTGACTTCTTCAAGGCCGGCAATCAAGCGCAGCAGGGTGGATTTGCCGCAGCCCGACGGGCCGACGAACACCACGAATTCCTTGTCGTTCACCTCAAGGTCGATGCCCTTGATGATGGAGAAGCCTTCGAAGCCTTTTTGCAGATTCTTGATTTTCAGGTTGGCCATGATGGGCCTCCGCTTCTAAATATTTTTGAAGGAGCCGTTACTTCACGGCGCCGAAGGACAAACCGCGGACCAGCTGTTTCTGGCTGATCCAGCCAAAGATCAGGATCGGCGCACAGGCCAGGGTCGACACGGCAGACAATTTGGCCCAGAACAAACCTTCGGGGCTGGAGTAGGAGGCGATCAACGCGGTGAGCGGCGCGGCATTGGACGAGGTCAGGTTCAGCGACCAGAACGCCTCGTTCCAGCACAGGATCAGCGACAGCAACACCGTGGAAGCCAGGCCGCCCTTGGCGATCGGCAGCAGCACCCGGACCATTTCCTGCCACAGGGTGGCGCCGTCCAGGCGGGCGGCTTCGAGGATGTCCTTGGGGATGTCCTTAAAGTAGGTGTAAACCATCCAGACCACGATCGGCAGGTTGATCAGGGTGTAGATGATGATCAGCGCAATGCGCGTATCCAGCAGGCCGAAGCTCTTGGCCAGCAGGTAGATCGGCATCAGTACGCCCACCGGCGGCAACATCTTGGTGGAGAGCATCCACAGCAGCGTGCCCTTGGTGCGCTTGGTCTCGTAGAACGCCATGGAGTAGGCGGCCGGTACCGAGATCAGCAGGCACAGGGCGGTGGCGCTGAAGGAAATCAGCACCGAGTTCCAGGCGTAGCTGAAGTAGTTGCTGCGCTCGTTGATGTGCAGGTAGTTCTCCAGCGTCGGCGTGAAGATGAACTGCGGCGGCGTGGCGAACGCGTCGATTTCGGTCTTGAAGCTGGTCAACACCATCCAGAAGATCGGGAAGAAAATCAGGATCGCGATGGCCCAGGCCAGGGTGCCGAGCAGTACGCTTTGCAGGCGGCGGGATTGTTGAAGCGTCATGGCGCGGCCCTCAAGGCTTGTCAGTCAGGTTTTTGCCGATCATCCGCACCAGGATGATCGCCGCGATATTGGCGATGACCACGGCAATCAAGCCGCCGGCCGAGGCCATGCCCACGTCGAACTGCACCAGCGCCTGGTTGTAGATCAGGTAGGCGAGGTTGGTCGAGGCGTAGCCGGGGCCACCGTTGGTGGTGGTGAAGATTTCGGCGAACACCGAGAGCAGGAAGATGGTTTCGATCATCACCACCACGGCAATCGGGCGCGCCAGGTGCGGCAGGGTCAGGTGCCAGAAGATCGCGATGGCGCCGGCACCGTCGAGGCGGGCGGCTTCCTTCTGTTCCTGGTCGAGGGACTGCATGGCGGTCATCAGCAGCAGGATCGCGAAGGGCAACCACTGCCAGGACACGATGATAATGATCGACAGCAACGGGTAATGGGCCAGCCAGTCCACCGGCTGGGCGCCGAACAGCTTCCACACGTAGGCGAGGATCCCCGACACCGGATGGAAAATCAGGTTCTTCCAGATCAGCGCACCGACGGTGGGCATGATGAAGAACGGTGAAATCAGCAACACCCGCACCAGGCCGCGACCGAAGAACTCGCTGGCTTCCAGCAGGGCGCTGATCAGTACGCCAAACACCACGCTGATCAGCAAGACGCTGCCTACCAGCAACAGGGTGTTGGTGGCGCCGGGCAAGAAGCCCGAGTCGGTGATGAAGTAGGTGAAGTTCTCCAGCCCCACGAACTGGTTTTCGCCGGGGTAGAGCAGGTTGTAGCGAATCAGCGAGAAGTACAGGGTCATGCCCAGCGGCACGATCATCCACAGCAGCAACAAGGCCACCGAGGGGCTGACGAGGAACCAGCCGGGGTTGATCAGGCGGCTTTTACGCGGCTTGTCCGGCGTAGCGGTTTGCACTTGGGCAGTGGTGGTATTCATGGTGATCAGGACCAGTCAGGTACATGCAGAGCGAGAGTCGAAGCGCGGCCAATGTGGGAGCTGGCTTGTGTGGGAGCTGGCTTGCCTGCGATGGCATCCCCCCGGTTTAACTGACAGACCGAGGTGTCTGCATCGCAGGCAAGCCAGCTCCCACCAAGAGCCTCCCACATAAAGCATTTACGGTGGTGAGACCGCTTTACTTGGGATAACCGGCCCGCTTCATTTCGCGTTCGGTGAAGGTCTGTGCATCCGCCAGGGCTTTTTCGGCGGTGGAGCCACCGGTCAGTGCGCTGGAGAAGAACTTGCCGACCTGGGTACCAATCGCCTGGAATTCAGGAATGGTCACCAGCTGGATGCCCACATACGGCACCGGCTTGGCCGACGGGTCTTTCGGGTCGGCGACTTTCAGCGATTCCAGCGTCACCTTGGCAAACGGCGCGGCCTTCATGTATTCGTCGCTGTAGGTCGATTTGCGGGTACCTGGCGGTACGTTGGCAATCCCGTCGGTCTTGGCGACCAACTGGCTGTATTCCTTGGAAGTGGCCCAGGTGGTGAACACCTTGGCAGCGTCCTTGGCTTTGGAACTGGTTGGAATCCCCAGGGACCAGGAGTACAGCCACGAAGTACCTTTGTCGGTCTTCTCGTGGGGGGCAAAGGTGAAGCCGACGTGGTCAGCCACTTTGCTTTGGGTCTTGTCGGTCACGAACGAGCCGGCGACGCTGGCGTCGACCCAGATCGCACACTTGCCGCTGTTGAACAGCGCCAGGTTTTCGTTGAAACCGTTGCTGGAAGCGCCCGGCGGGCCGGATTTCTTCATGTTGTCGACGTAGAAGTTCAGTGCGTCTTTCCACTCTGGCCCGTTGAATTCCGGTTGCCACTTCTCATCGAACCAGCGTGCACCGTAGCCGTTGGCCAGGGTGGTGATCAGCGCCATGTTCTCGCCCCAACCGGCTTTGCCCCGCAGGCACAGGCCGTACTGTTCCTTGTCCTTGTTGGTGAGTTTGGCGGCGAATTCGCCAATCTGGGTCCAGGTCGGGTGCTCGGGCATGGTCAGCCCGGCGTCCTTGAACAGGTCGGTGCGATAGTAGGTGATGGAGCTTTCGGCGTAGAACGGCAGGGCGTACAGCGAGCCCTTGACGGAAAGGCCGTCACGCACGGAAGGGAAAACGTCGTCCAGGTCGTAGGAAGCAGGCAGGTCCTTCATCGGTTCCAGCCAGCCTTTGGCGCCCCAGAGTGCAGCTTCGTACATGCCGATGGTCAACACGTCGAACTGTCCGCCCTGGGTGGCGATGTCGGTGGTGAGGCGTTGGCGCAGGACGTTTTCTTCGAGTACCACCCAGTTCAGCTTGATCTCCGGATGCTCGGTCTCGAAGGTTTTCGAGAGCTTTTGCATGCGGATCATGTCGCTGTTGTTGACGGTGGCAATGGTCAGGGTTTGCGCGCCAAGACTGACGGCGCTGAGGGTCATGCAGGTGCAGGCAAGCAGAGCTTTGGCTGTGAACTTCATCGCGCACTCCATTTCTGCGCCCAGGGGCTGCAGAAGGACAGTTATTGTTGTTGTGTCTTCCACGACAGCTGGAAGAGTGTGCGTTGATTACAGCCTTCAATTGACGTGCTGACAAATCCTTGGGAGCACTTTTACTGATACTTTTTTGCACTGAGGCGGAAAATTGCTGAAACGATTCGCTGGGAGCGATCGGCTTCCTGCGTGAGCGCGATGCAAATGTGGGAGCGGGCTTGCTCGCGAAGGCGGTGAATCAGCCGACATTTGCGCTGCCTGACACACTGCATTCGCGAGCAAGCCCGCTCCCACACAAGCGGGTTCCCACAGGAACGCGCGTTTTCAGGCGAGGTTCTGCTCGGTCAAGCGCTGCACCGCCAGGCGCCGGTAGTGCGAGGGGGTCATGCCCTTGAGCTGCTGGAAGCGGCGGTTGAAATTGGAGATGTTGTTGAAGCCTGACTCGAAGCACACATCGGTCACGGCTTTGTCACCATCGGCCAGCAGCTCGCAGGACTTGCTGATGCGCAGGCGGTTGACGAATTCGATGAAGGTGCGGCCGGTGGCTTGTTTGAACACGCGGGAGAAATAGGTGGGTTTCATGCCGAGGTATTCGGCCACCTCTTCCAGGGACAGCTCCCGCGCGTAGTGGGCAAAAATGTAGTCCACCGCGCGGTTGGTGCGGTCGATGCTGTGTTCGTCCGCCAATTGCGGCGTGGTCACGCCGGAGAGCAGCTGGTAGTCCTCGCAGGCACTCAGCACTTCCATCAGGATAAAGAAGTGCCCCAGGCGCGCCATGCCCTGGGCGTCCTCGATGCGCTGCATCAGGGTCATGGCCTGGGCGATGGTCTTCTTGCAGCGAAATTCGATGCCGTATTGCGCCCGTTCCAGTAGTGGCGCCAGGGTCTTGAGCTCGGCAAAGACATGGCTGCCGCCGTCGAACAGCTCGTCGGTGAAGTTCACCAGCATGTCGCGCTTGGGCACCACTTCGTCCTCGGCCACCTGGCTGATCCAGTTGTGGGGCAGGTTGGGGCCGGTGAGGAACAGGCTTTCCGGGTAGAAGTTGCCGATGTAGTCGCCGATAAACACCTTGCCGGAGCTGGCAACGATCAGGTGCAGCTCGTATTCCTTGTGGAAATGCCAGCGCACCAACGGGCACGGGAAGCCGTGTTGGCGATAGATGATGGACAGACCGTTGTGATCGTCCATCAGCTCGTAGGAAGGATCGGTGATTCTCGCTGCTCGGGTCATGCTGCAGTCGCTTTATTGTGGTTGCGAAAAGGATAATGCCCCCTTGCGCGCCACCTCGCCAGCGTCTGTGTCTACAGCGTACGGTTTTTCGCCTCGATCCACTGCGCCATGTACTGGGTACTTTTGTGCAGGTGGTGGCGCAGCATGCTGCCGGTGAAATTGTTCCGACGGTGCTCGGCCAACTGGCGGCGGCACTGCTCCAGGCGCTCCACCAGGGCCGGGCCGTGGAGGTCGTGGGCGTAACGGCGGGCCAGTAACTGCCGGCCATCTTCCTGGGCCTGGGTCCAGCGTGGCGGGTCTTGATACAACGCAACCGCCGCAGCCGCCAGTGCACTGGCGCTGTGTTCGACCACGCCGGGCCACGGTTCGCCCATGGCTTCGGCGCCAATCGGTGTGGTAACGCTGGGTGTGCCGCAGAGCATCGCGTCGGCCAGCTTGCCCTTGATCCCGGCACCAAAGCGCAGTGGCGCCAGGCAGATACGCGCAGCGCTCATGACCTGCAATGCATCCTCGGCCCAATTCATCAAGTGGAAGCCCTGGGCCGGGTTGTGCAGCGCGGTGGCCTTGGGTGGCGTATAGGCGCCGTACACGTGAAGTTGAGCGCCGGGCAATTGCTGGCGGATCAGCGGCCACACACTGTTCTTCATCCACAACACCGCATCCCAGTTCGGCGCATGGCGGAAATTGCCGATGCTCAGGAAGTGGGCACGGTCCTCAAAGGGGGCAAAGGCTTCGGTGGGCGGCGCCAGCATCAGCGGGCACCAGTGGAGCAGGGCAGCGGGCACCTTGAAGTGTTCGGTCAGCAACTGGATTTCCACGTCGGAGATCATCAGGCTGATGTCGCAGCGGTAGATCGCGGCGATCTCGCGCTTGGCCAGGTCGGTATCGGCCATGTCATCGAATTCGGCGGCCAGGTCCCGGCTGAACAGCGCGTCGAAGTCATCAGCTTCGGGGTGCGCCTTCAGGAAATCCTTGAGGCGCTGGTGGCGGGCATCCCGCAGGCTTTGCAGGTCGGATGCTTCCAGCACCCGAAGAGCATTCGGGCAGGATTTTTCCACGCGCCAGCCGAACTGTTCTTCCATCATGAAACGGTCGAACAGCACGATATCCGGAGCCAATTGCTGGATAAACGCGTCGAAACTGCTGTTATTCAACTCGATCGCGCATTCGCGAATGCCCAGGGCGGGCAGGTCGGCCTTGTGTTCGCCGGTGACCGCCGGGCTGCTGAAGGTGATGTCCCAGCCTTGGGCCAGGAAACTCTCCAGAATCTGCATCATGTGCCCGCTGGCCGCCGAGGAGCGAGGCTCTGGCCAGACGTAGCCAATGACCAGGACTTTGGTGGCGGGCTGATTCATCGACAACGGATTCCTTGAAGGGCTGGGCAAAGGCGCGCAATTAAACCACAGCCCCTCAAGTTCCGGCGCACTCAGCGGAAGATGTTGACCGGCGTCGGCAGCGTCACCAACCCTACATAACCGTCCCAGAACTGCTTCTGGTCCACCGCGAAGACCACCTTGGCCTTTTGCGTGCCGACCGGCGCGCCTTTCTTGTAGCCCAGTGCCCGGCCGTAGTCGGCGCCGAAGGTGGCGTCCACGTCCACCCACAGCTCGCGGGATTCGGTGACGATCCCCGGGTTCACGAGAAACAGTGCCGGCAGGCTGTCCCAGGTGAAGCTGTGGTAAGCCGGGTCCTTGGCGAACAGTGGCCCGAACTCGTGCTTGTACAGGTCGGCAATCGGGCCTTTGTGTGCGATCACCCGCTCATACACCGACTTGTCGAAGGTGACTTTCTCACAGACATCGTTGGGAAAAATCACGTGTTCGATGGGCGAGCGCAACACGATCTTCGCCGCCTCCGGGTCGAACCACCAGTTGAACTCCGCCGCCGGCGTGGTGTTGCCCGGAATCTCCAGCGCGCCGCCCATGTACACGATGCGCTTGATCAGCGGCACGATGTCCGGGGCCGAGCGAATCGCCAGGGCAATGTTGGTCAGTGGGCCGACCGCCAGGATCGTTACCTCGTGGGGGTTGGCCCGTACGCTGTCGACGATGAACTGGGCGGCGGTTTCCTTGCGCAGCCTGGTGTGGGTCGCCAGGCCGTCCGGTGGCGCGACCAGTTGTGAGGCACTGGTTGGCCGCGGGTTCTTGAACGCACCCGGCCAGCCGGAACCGAACAGGGCTTTTTCCGCCTCATAGGTGGCGTAGTCATGCAGCAGCGGGTAGGCGGCGCCGGAATACACGCCGACTTCCTTCTCCACACCCATGCGTTCCACCGCCTTGAGGGCGTCGACCTGTTCCTGGTCGACCCAGGCGTTGCCGCTGACCAGGGTCATGCCCAGCAGGTCGATGCGTTTTTGCCCGTGCAGCTGGGCGAGCATGATAAAGGCCTGGCCGTCATCGTTGAGCACGTTGAAGTCGGTGTCGAAGATGACCTTTTCTGCGGCCTGCGCCGTACCGGCACACAGGCCCACGGCGACAAGCAGGGCACAGCGCTTGATGAAACCTTGCATGGAGACTCACCCGAAAAATTGTTGTTAACGGTTTACCAGCTTCGCCGGCAAGGCGATCACCAGGAAGCTGCTGAGAATCAGGCAGCCGGCAAAAAACCACAAGGCCCCCGCGCTGCTGCCGGTGACGTCAATCGCCACGCCCATCAGCGAGTTGCTCACCAGGCCCGCGATGTTCGCCAGCGAGCAGGCCAGGGCAAAGCCGGTGGCCGCTGCGGTGCCTTTCAGGAAGGTCGCCGGCAGGCTGAAAAACACCGGCACCGCACCGATGATCGCCGCCGAGGCAATCGCAAACAGCGCCACGGTGGCGACCACGTTATGGGTGAAGAACGTACTGGTAGCCATCGCCGCCGCGCCGATGAAGAACGGCACGATGATGTGCCAGCGGCGTTCGCGGTGTTTGTCGGAGCTGGCGCCGATCAGCAGCATGCCCAAGAGGGCCGCCACGCTGGGCAGGGCCGTGAGGATGCCGATGTGGAAAGTGTCGGTAATCCCGGCGTTGCGGATGAATGTGGGCATCCAGAACCCCATGGCATAGGCACTGAGCAGGATCGAGAAGTCGATACCGCCGAGCATCCACACCTTGAGGTTGAAGAAGCCGTCGCGGAAGCTGTGTTTGCTGGCGGCACCGTCGGCGTCGTCCTTGCGCAGTTCGCTTTCCAGCAGGGTTTTTTCTTCCGGCGACAGCCACTTGGCTTGCTGATAGGTATTGGGCAGCGCCCAGAAGGTCCACACACCGAGCAGCACGCTGGGCACTGCTTCGATCAGGAACAGCCACTGCCAGCCGCGCAGGCCGGCCATGTTGTCGAAGTGGCCCATGATCCAGCCCGACAACGGGCCGCCGATCACGCTGGACAGCGGCAGGCCGATCATGAACAGGGCGATGATCCGCCCCCGGCGATGGGTGGGAAACCAGGTGGTCAGGTAATACAGCACGCCCGGTAGAAACCCGGCTTCGGCCGCACCCAGCAGGAACCGCAGGATGTAGAACTGGGTGGTGGAGGTGACCAGCATGGTGCAGGCCGAAAGCAGGCCCCAGGTGATCATGATGCGGGCGATCCAGATCTTCGCCCCGACCTTTTCCAGGATCAGGTTGCTGGGGACTTCGAAGATGATGTAGCCGACAAAAAACAGCCCGGCACCGAGGCCGAACGCGGTTTCGCTGAAGTGCAGCTGGTCGAGCATCTGCAGTTTGGCGAAGCCGATATTGATGCGGTCCAGGTAGGCCGCGAGGTAGCAGAAACACAGGAACGGAATCAGCTTCCAGGTGATCTTGTGGTAGAGCGTGTGGACCGGATCGGCGACCGTAGTCGCGGGCGCTGCATTCGCAATGGGCATTGGGGTGTCTCCTGGCGGTGACTTATGGTTTTTATACGGCCGCTTTTTCAGCACTTCGGAGTGCTGTGAAAGCGACTTCCAAAGGCAGTGACAGAAGACTGAGGTGGCCCTGTTGGAGGTGATCAAGTGTGGGAGCGGGCTTGCTCCCACATTCGACTGCATTCCAGCGTGGGCGCTCAGTTTTTTCCGGACCACGCTCTTTGTCGTGGTTCCTGTTGACGCGTTACTGCTCCTTGAACTTGCTCATCGCCTCCTGCTTGCTCACCACGTCGCCGTACTTGCTGTCGATATCGAACAAGTTGGCTTCATGGGGCGCCGGGTGGCGGTCGCCGACGCATTCGCGCACGACGATGGTACGAAACCCGTGTTGCACCGCATCCACTGCGGTGGCCCGGATGCAGCCGCTGGTGGAACAGCCGGCGAGCACCACGGTGTCGATGCCCTGGGCGTGCAGCATCGGGGCCAGGCTGCTGCCGAAAAACGCGCTGGCGTATTGTTTGGTGATGACCACTTCATTGGCCAGGGGCAAGACCTCGGTGCAGAACGCGGCGAGGGGGTTGCCCTCGACCATGTCTTTCATCACCGGGGCCTTTTTTACCCAGATACCGCCGTCGGCGAAATGGCCCGGATGGTAACGGATATTGGTGTGCACCACGCTGATTCCGTGACGCCTGGCGCAGGCCAGCAGCTCGACGCTTTCGGCCACGGCGATGCGCACTTCGGGGGCAAACAGTGGCGCGCCTTCGGTGGTATAGCCTTGCATGAAGTCGATCATCAGCAGGGCGGATTTTTTGCCGAAGCCGATTCGGTTACCCCAGACGCCCTGGTAGTTGGCGTCGGCGGATTGTTCGCTCATCTTTCAGTCCTCGGTAATGGACAGTGCACATAACCTTGTGGCGAGGGAGCTTGCTCCCGTTGGGCTGCGTAGCAGGCCTGTTTTTTTTGGGGGCGCTTCGCACCCCAGCGGGAGCAAGCTCCCTCGCCACAAAAGCGTTTTTAGTAGGCGCCGGAGAGCAGGGCGCCGGCGCCGGGGACGATGGGTTCCAGGTCCAGGGCCTTGAGCATGGCGTAGGTGGTGGCGATGGCGGCGGTGAGCACCGGCAGGCCGGTCTGGGCTTCGACCTTCGCGACCACGGGCAGGGACTGCATTTGTACGCAGGCCGACAGTACGATTACGTCGACACCTTCCAGGTTCATCCCGGCAACAATCGCCGGCAGGTTGGCCGGGTCGTGGCGGGCCACTTCGAGGTTGTCGGGGATTTCCAGGGCGCGCCAGTCCACCACTTCAAAGCCTTCTTCGCGGATGTAGTTCACCACCAGTTCGGTCAGCGGTTTCATGTACGGCGCAACAATGGCGATGCGTTTTGCGCCCATGACTTTCAAGCCTTCGATCAGGGCGCCGGCGCTGGTGATCACCGGGGCGTTGGCGTCGTTGTCGGCGGTGGCCTTGCGCAGGCGTTGCTCGGACTTGCGGTGGTAACCCAGCCCCATGGCCATGATCGCTACCAGGCAGGCGTAGCCCAGCACGTCGACCTTGGCGTCGGACAGTTCGATGGCGCAACGGTCGGACTCACCGTCCATGGCCGCCAGTTCTTCCTTGCGCACTTGCTTCATGCGCATGCGGCTGGAGTGAAAGGTGAAACGTTCCGGGCGGATCGCCTGGCGCGCGTTAAGCATCGCCGGGATCTCGGTTTCCATGGTGGTGTTGGAGCTCGGCACAATCTGGCCGATGCGATAAGGCTTGAGCATGATGGTCTCCGTTATGCAGTCAGGGGCTGGCCGAGGAAGTCGCCGAAGGCAGCGAAAAAGCCTTCAAGGTCATCCCAGGGGATCATGTGTCCTGCATTTGGCACATGGGCGACCTGTAGGGTCGGCTGTAACTGTCGGACTTCCGCGACATCTTCGGCCTGAATTACACCGCCGCGTCCGGCAACAATCAGCAGGGCAGGAGCCCCCAGGTGGGGCAGGTCCTGATGGAAATCGACGGTATGGAAGTCGTTGAAGGCGCGAACGATGGCCGGCTCGTAGCAGGTGTGCAGCCATTCGGCGCGCAGTTGCAGTTGTTCGTCGGTCCAGGTGGCGCAGAAGGCGCGCATCGCCTCTGCATCCATGCCGACCTGGGATTGACGAATCGAATCGACGTACCACGGCAGTTTGCTTGGGTATTCGCGGCGACCCGGTCCGGACATCGGCGGGTCGATCAACACCACGCGGTTGACACCTTGTGGATGGCGCACCGCACTGCGTACGGCAAACCGCGCGCCCATGGAATGGCCGACCAGGTGATAGCTGTCGAGCTTCAGGGCGTCGGCAAACGCGCCAATGTCATCGGCGCAGGTGTCGGCGCTGTAGTCCAGCTCCGGGCCGGTGGACGACAGGCCGCGACCGCGCACGTCCAGCACGTAGGTGTCGAAGTGCAAACCCAGGCGTTCGGCGACAAAACCCCAGGTAATCGCCGGGCTGGTGATGCCGGGAATCAGGATCAGTGCCGGGCCCTTGCCGCCGTAACGCAGGTAATGCTGGCGGATACCATTGGCCTGGACGTTGCCGCCATAGAGAAAGCTGCTCACGCCGCCACCCCCGATTTCAGTTGCTGGGCGTAGAGGTCATAGCCGTAGACCCAGTCCGGATCTTCCTGGGTGCGCAGCCAGGTGTTGGCGTTGGACACGGCCTGCACCCGGGACGCGCGTTCCTTGCGGTTGGCTTCATACAGCTCGAACGCGGTGCGGTAGTCGCCGATCCCTGTTTCCTGCAGGCAGCGCGTCAGCATCGCGGCGTCTTCGATGGCCATGCCGGCGCCCTGAGCCATATGGGGTTTCATCGGGTGGCAGGCATCGCCCAGCAATACCAGGCGACCACGGCTCCACAACGGCAGCGGGTTGCGGTTGCGCAACGGCCATTTGGTCACGCTTTCGGTGGATTCGATCAGGGCCTGGACGGTCGGGTGGTAGCCCTTGAAGGCGTCGAACATCTCCTCCCGGCTGCTGTCGACGAAGGCGCCCTGGAAGTCCCATTCCGGGTGCGGCACGCCGGTGACGTAGTAGTACTCGTCGCGCTTGCCGGTGGTGTAGTAGACCATCATGTGCCGGTCCTCGGTCCACCACTTGATGCAGTCTTCGAACTTCAGGTCGTACTTGGCCAACTGGTCGCCACGGATCAGCGCACGGTGCGCGACCCAGCCGCTGTACAGCGGTTTTTCGGCACCCAGCAGCTCTTCACGAATGCGCGAGTTGATGCCGTCGGCACCGATCACGATGTCGGCGTAGGTTACCTCGCCGTCGGCGAAAGTCAGGCGCACCTGGGTATCGGTTTCTTCAAGGGTTTCCAGGCGCTTGTTGAAGTGCAGGGTGCCGGGCTTGAGGGTGGACATCTGCAGCGCATGCAGATCGCCGCGGTGCACGGTGATGTAGGACGCGCCGTAGCCAGTCAGGGGAATGCGTGACAGGTAGTCGCCGGTTTCACCATCGCGGCTGAACCAGTGCTCGGGGTGCGAACCCATCAGATCCAGCTGTTTTTCGATGCCCATGCGGCGGAAGATTTTCATGATGTTGGGGCCCATGTGGATCCCGGCACCCAGGCGGGAAAACTCCGGCGCCTGCTCGTAGATGTCCACGTCGAACCCTGCCTGTTGCAGCAGGGTGGCAGCGGCGGCACCGCCAAGGCCGGCGCCGACGATTGCGATTTTTTGTGTGCTTCCCATGGGGCGTGGTCCTCTTTTTCGAATAATGGCCGGCGGCGTCTGTCCGCAAGGCTTTTAAAGTGTATACGCTCATTTTTTCAAATGAAAAGCCCACGCCTGAAAAATTGTTTTTTTGGCCATATCGATCCCTTGTAACCGGTTATCTCCATATATAACTGGGCTTGTGTGGATTCGTAACGTTTTGGCGTGGTGCTTGCAGTCCAGGATGAAATCAGTTCTTATCGTGATTAATTGGCGTATACGCTATAAAAACGCACTAGAGTGAAGCGCCCTGCAAGATCTTGGTGCAGCAGCTGAGGAGACAGGAAATGCCGGTAAGTGATTGCGAACTGACCCAGATGTTTGAGCATGTGTTGAAGCTCTCGAAGGTCGACCCGACCCAGAGCGTCGCCGTGCTCAAGAGCCATTACTCCGACCCGCGCACCGTGCGCGCCGCGATGGACGCGGCGCAGCGCCTGGGGGCCAAGGTGTATGCGGTGGAGTTGCCGTCGTTCAACCATCCCCGGGCGATGGGCAATGACATGACCGCCTACTGTGGCGACACTGCCCTGACCGGCAATATCGCGGCGCAGCGGGCGCTGGAAGCGGCAGACCTGATCGTCGACACCATGATGCTGTTGCACTCGCCGGAGCAGGAACAGATCCTCAAGACCGGCACGCGCATCCTGCTGGCGGTTGAACCCCCGGAAGTGCTGGCGCGCATGCTGCCGACCGAAGAGGACAAAGTGCGCGTGCTGGCCGCTGAAGAACTGCTGAAAAAAGCTCGCTCGATCCACGTCAAATCCCGCGCCGGCAGTGATTTCCGGGCGGCGCTGGGGCAATACCCGTCCGTCACCGAATACGGCTTTGCCGACGAACCGGGACGCTGGGACCACTGGCCGAGCGGCTTCCTGTTCTCCTGGCCCAATGAGGAAACTGCAGAGGGCGTGCTGGTGCTGGATATCGGCGACATCCTGCTGCCGTTCAAGACCTACACCCGGGAGAAAATCACCCTGGAGATCGAGAAGGGCTTCATCACCAGAATCCACGGTGGTTTCGAGGCCGAATACCTGCGCGACTACATGAAATACTTCAACGACCCCGAGGTATATGGCATCTCCCACATCGGCTGGGGCCTGCAGCCACGGGCGCAATGGACGGCCATGGGCCTGCACGACAAGAACGACGGCATGTGCATGGACGCCCGCGCGTTCTACGGCAACTTCCTGTTCTCCACCGGCCCGAACACCGAAGTCGGCGGCACCCGCAAGACCCCGTGCCACATGGACATCCCGCTGCGCAATTGCGACGTCTACCTCGATGATGAGGCCGTAGTCATCGCCGGCGACGTCGTAGCCCCTCAAGCCTCCCTGGCCCACTAAAAATCCAATGTGGGAGCGGGCTTGCTCGCGAATGCGGTACGTCAGTCACACATGCGCCACCTGACACACCGCATTCGCGAGCAAGCCCGCTCCCACATTTCAACCGCGTTCCGGCAATGAGATCCTTGAGTCATTTCCACAACCCCGCCATCATGCCACCCCATCGACCACCGCCTTCCCGAGCCCGCCGTGCCTGATTCCTACGTTTTCTCCGAGCAAGTCGGCCACCTGCTGCGCAAGGCCTACCAGCGTCACCTGGCAATCTTCCAGCAGAACGTCGGCGACTCCCAGCTCACCGCCGTGCAGTTCGTCACCCTGTGCGCCCTGCGCGATCACGGTGCAAGTTCGCTCACCGAACTGGTCAAGGCCACCGCCGTCGACCAGGCGACCATCCGTGGCATCGTCGAACGCCTCAAGGCCCGCGAACTGATCACCCTCGAACCCGACCCGCAGGACAAACGCAAAGTCGTGGTCAACCTATCCGACTCCGGCGCCGCCCTTGTGCAGCAAACCGTGCCCTGCGCCGCCACCATCACCGAACTGACCCTGAGCAACCTCAACCCCGCCGAACGCGTCGCCGTACTCTTCCTGCTACGCAAAATGATCGAAGACCCCCAAACCTGACCCCGATCCCCTGTGGTGAGGAAGCTTGCTCCCGCCGGACTGCGCGGCAGGCCCATCTTTTGGGGTCGCTTCGCAACCCAGCGGGAGCAAGCTCCCTCGCCACAGCTATTCATCCATCTTCTGGCACCGTTTTTGCTCTACGTTGATGTAGTAACCACTTCACCCGTCAAGTGTGTCGCGAGACCCCAGGTACGCGACGCTTTTTTTTGACTGTTTGATGTAGTGGACACTTCACCAAATCCAACGGGCGAAGCGAATGACCAGCCAGAACATCACGGTAACGCTTGAGGTCAACGGCCACACCAGCGAAGTCAGCGCAATGGCCGACACCCCGCTGTTGTTGATCCTGCGCAATGACCTGCAACTCAACGGCCCCAAATACGGCTGCGGCCTGGGGGAGTGCGGCGCCTGCACGGTGATCATCGACGGCGTGGCTGCACGCTCCTGCGTCTTCCCCCTGTCGGGTGCCGTGGGCCGCAACATCGTCACCCTCGAAGGCCTCGGCACCCGCCAGACCCCGCACCCGGTGCAGCAGGCCTTCATCGATGAACAGGCCGCCCAGTGCGGCTACTGCCTCAACGGCATGATCATGACCGCCAAGGCCTTGCTCGACCGCAATCCCAACCCCAGCGAAGCCGAGGTGCGCAGCGAACTGTCTGGCAACCTCTGCCGCTGTGGCACCCATATCGAAATCCTCCGCGCGGTGCTGCGTGCCGCCCGCCAAATGCCTTGAACGTGGATCGATGACCATGACTGATGCAATCCCTTCCCGTGACCAATGGCTGGCCAAGGCCGGCGTCCTGCTGATCGTCGACGATGTGCTGCCACCTTCGGGGCCGGTGGCCAAGGGCGGCACACCGACGGTCAAGCCCAAGGAACTGGGGCTGTTTATCGCAGTGAACGATGACGGGCTGGTGTACGCCTTCAACGGCCACGTGGACCTGGGCACCGGCATTCGCACCTCCCTGGCGCAGATCGTCGCTGAAGAACTGGACCTGACCATGGACCAGGTGCGCATGGTGCTGGGCGACACCGAGCGTGCGCCGAACCAGGGCGCGACCATTGCCAGCGCAACCTTGCAGATCTCCGCGATTCCGCTGCGCAATGCCGCCGCCGAAGCCCGGCGTTTCCTGCTGGCGCGGGCGGCGCAACGCTGGTCCGTAAATGCTCAAAGTCTCAAGGTCGACGCAGGCGTTATCCGCGGCGAAGACGGGCGCACCATCACTTATGGCGAACTGGTGACGGGCGAGCATGACCAACTGCGCATCAGCGGCGATGCACCGCTCAAGGCCACCGCCGATTACCGCCTGGTGGGCAAGGGCGCAGCCCGGGTGGATATCCCGGGCAAGGCCACCGGCGAACTGACGTACGTGCACGACATGCGCGTGCCGGACATGCTCCACGGTCGGGTGATCCGCCCACCGTATGCGGGCCTGGATTGCGGTGACTTTGTCGGCAACAGCCTGCTGAAGGTCGACGAGTCTTCCATCGCCCATATCCCGGGCATTGTTGCGGTGGTGGTGATCCGTGATTTTGTCGGCGTGGTGGCCTTGCGCGAAGAGCAGGCAATCAAGGCCGCCCAGGAACTGCAGGTGCACTGGAAACCCTGGAACCACCCACTGCCGGACATGAGCGATGTGGAGCAGGCAATCCGCGACAACCCGCGGGTACGCCGCACCGTGCTCGACCAGGGCAACGTCGACGCAGCCCTGGCCGCCGCCAGCCAGCGCATGCCGCGCACCTACCTATGGCCATACCAGATGCACGGCTCCATCGGCCCGTCCTGTGGCGTGGCGGATTATCAGCCCGGTGGCAGCCGGGTCTGGTCGGGCAGCCAGAACCCGCACCTGCTGCGGGCCGACCTGGCCTGGTTGCTGGAATGCCCGGAAGCGTCCATCGACGTGATTCGCATGGAGGCCGCCGGCTGCTACGGCCGTAACTGCGCCGATGATGTATGCGCCGACGCCTTGCTGCTGTCGCGTGCGGTGGGCAAGCCGGTGCGGGTGCAACTGACCCGCGAACAGGAGCACCTGTGGGAGCCCAAGGGCACCGCGCAATTGATGGATGTCGACGGCGGCCTGAACGCCGACGGCAGCATCGCCGCCTATGACTTTGAAACCAGCTACCCGTCCAACGGCGCGCCCACCCTGGCGCTGCTGTTGACCGGCCGGGTCGAGCCGGTGGCGGCGATGTTCGAGATGGGCGACCGCACCTCGATCCCGCCCTACGACATCGCGAACATGCGCGTCACCATCAACGACATGGCGCCGATCGTTCGCGCCTCGTGGATGCGCGGTGTGTCGGCGTTGCCCAACACCTTCGCCCATGAATCCTATATCGACGAACTGGCGTTTGCCGCCGGGGTCGACCCGGTGGAGTACCGCCTGCGTTACCTGAAGGACGAGCGCGCCATCGACCTGGTGAAATCCACCGCCGAACGCGCCAACTGGGCACCGCGTACCGCGCCGATGCAAACCGCGAATGAGGACCACCTGCTGCGTGGTCGGGGCTTTGCCTACGCGCGTTACATCCACAGCAAGTTTCCCGGCTTCGGCGCGGCGTGGGCGGCCTGGGTCGCGGACGTGGCCATCGACAAGCAGACCGGCGATGTCTCGGTGACGCGGGTGGTGATCGGGCATGACTCGGGGATGATGATCAACCCCGCAGGGGTGCAGCATCAGATCCACGGCAATGTGATCCAGTCCACCAGCCGTGTGCTCAAGGAACGCGTGACCTTTGAAGAGTCGACCGTGGCGAGCAAGGAGTGGGGCGGTTATCCGATCCTGACCTTCCCGGAAGTGCCGCAGATCGACGTACTGATGATGCCGCGCCAGGACCAGCCCCCGATGGGCGCCGGTGAGTCGGCCTCGGTGCCCAGCGCGGCGGCGATTGCCAATGCGATCTATGACGCCACCGGCATCCGTTTTCGCGAGCTGCCGATTACCCCCGAGCGGGTATTGGCGGCGCTGAATGCAGGCACCCTGGGCGAGCCGGCGAAGTCCCCGGAAAAGCGCCGCAAATGGTTGTTCGGCTCATTGTTCGCCGCCTTTGGCGCGGTGCTGGGCATGGCTGCTACCGCGTGGCCGTTTCACAGCGAAATTGCCCCGATTGCACCGCCCAGTGCAGGCACCTGGTCCAAGGCCACCCTGGAGCGCGGGCGCTTGCTGGCCGCCGTGGGGGATTGCGCGGTGTGCCACACGGCACCGGGCGGTGCCACCAATGCCGGCGGGCTGGCGATGCATACGCCGTTCGGCACCCTTTACAGCAGCAACATCACCCCGGATGAGAAAACCGGGATTGGCAACTGGTCCTACCCGGCGTTCGAGCGGGCGATGCGCGACGGCATTGGCCGCGACGGGCGCAACCTGTACCCGGCGTTTCCCTATACGGCGTTTCGCAATATCAACGATGCCGACATGCAGGCACTGTATGCCTACCTGATGTCCCAGGCGCCGGTGAGCCAGGCACCGGTGCCGAATGCGATGAAGTTTCCGTTCAATATCCGGCCGTTGATGGCCGGCTGGAATGCGCTGTTCCTGCGCCGTGGGGAAATCAGCGTGCAGCCCCAGCGCAGCGAGCAATGGAATCGTGGCGCTTACCTGGTCAACGGTTTGGGGCACTGCGCGGCGTGCCATTCGCCGCGCAACCTGATGGGGGCGGAGAAGGGCGGCAAGGCGTTCCTCGCGGGCGGCAGGGTGGACGGTTGGGAAGCGCCGGCCTTGAATGGCTTGTCCAAGGCGCCGACGCCGTGGACCGAAGACCAATTGTTCAGCTACCTGAGCACTGGTTATTCCGATGCCCATGGCGTGGCAACGGGGCCGATGGGACCGGTCGTGACTGAACTGGCGAAACTGCCCAAGACCGACATCCGCGCGATGGCGGTATACCTGGCTTCGCTGAACGGCAGCGGCGCCGCCGAAGCGCAGGTGGTGGCAGCTGCGACGGTGCCCAATGCCAATGGGCGACGGGTATTCGAAGGTTCATGCAAGGCCTGCCATGCCGACGGACAGGGCCCGAAGCTGTTCGGCGTCAGCCCATCACTGGCGACCAATACCAATGTGCACAGCGATCAACCGGACAACCTGATCAAGGTGATTTTGCAAGGGATCAGCACTCCGGCGACCAAGGATCTGGGTTACATGCCGGCGTTCAAGGACAGTTTGTCGAACACCCAAGTGGCGGAGTTGGCCGCCTACCTGCGCGGGCGCTTCGCACCCCATGCACCGCAGTGGGAAGGCCTGGAGCAAACCGTGGCACACCTGCGAGCCAATCCCGGTACCCATTGATTCACACGGTCAAAAAATGTGGGAGCGGGCTTGCTCGCGAAAGCGGTTCGTCAGTCGCCAAATATATTGACTGATACACCGCATTCGCGAGCAAGCCCGCTCCCACATTTAGATCCAGGTTCTACCGTTGGATGGGCGGTGTCACGCATACCCCGCGCAACACCAGATCACTGATAAACCCCAGCCAATCCCGCTGCTGGGTCTTATCCGCCAAATCCTCCCCCAAAAACGAACTCAGCGTGTGCTGGTTGGAGTTATAGAAGTAGCACAACGAAGCAATCATCAAGTACACATGCTTGATGTCCACATCTTCACGAAACAGCCCCTGGGCCTGGCCCGCCTCAATGATCGGCCGCAACACCCCAACCGCCTCCCCGGACAACCGCCGCAGTTCACCCGACTGCTTCGCATGCTTGCCCTGGTGCAGGTTCTCGATGCTCAGGATCGCCACAAACTCGGGATGCTTGACGTAGTAATTCCAGATAAACCCCACCAGCGCCTGCAACGCTTGCACCGGTGCAGTCAGGTCGAGCTTGAGCTTGCTTTCGGCCTTGTTGAACTGTTCATAGGTGTGCTCCAGCACACACACAAACAGGTGCTCCTTGCTGCCGAAGTAGTAATACAACATGCGGTCGTTGGAGTCGGCTTCCCGCGAGATGCTTTCCACACGCCCGCCGGAATAGCCGTCGCGGGTGAAGACCTTGACCGCCGCCTGGAGAATCCGCGCGCGGGTCTGGTCGGCTTGCTGGGCGCGGATACCGGTCTTCTTGATCACCATCGAAAAGCCTCTGCTGCGCGGCGTAAAGGCCCGGAATATAGCATGGGCATTATTCCGTTACCGACAGGCTCTGTCACAAACGCGGCATAACGCTGGGGCTTGGATCGGAAACGTATTACTTTCCAGTTCTTCTAATAAACAGAGTAGCCAGGGATGAAATACCAACCGTTTACCCGAACTTTGATTGCCACCGCGCTGGTGCTGACTGTCAGCGGCGTGCAGGCGGCCTCCCAGGCCCCGGTGGCTGGCGAAAATGGCATGGTGGTCACCGCCCAGCATCTGGCGACCCATGTGGGCGTGGATGTGCTCAAGGCCGGTGGCAATGCCGTGGATGCGGCGGTGGCGGTGGGCTACGCCCTGGCCGTGGTGTACCCGGCAGCCGGCAACCTCGGCGGCGGTGGGTTCATGACCGTGCAACTGGCCGACGGCCGCAAGACCTTCCTCGATTTCCGCGAAAAAGCTCCGCTGGCCGCGACCGCCGACATGTACCTGGACAAGGACGGCAACGTGGTCCCGGACCTCAGCTCCAAGGGCCACCTGGCGGTCGGCGTTCCCGGCACTGTGTCGGGCATGGAACTGGCGCTGAGCAAATACGGCACCCTCAAGCGCGCCCAGGTCATCGCCCCGGCGATCAAGCTGGCCGAAGACGGTTTTGCCCTGGAGCAGGGCGATGTCGACCTGCTGCACACCGCTACTGACGAATTCAAGAAAGACAAAGACCTGCGCGGCATCTTCCTGCACGGAGGCGAGCCGATGCTGGTGGGCCAGAAGCTGGTGCAGAAAGACCTGGCGAAAACCCTGCGGGAAATCTCCGCCAAGGGCACCGATGGTTTCTACAAAGGCTGGGTAGCCAAGGCGATTGTGGATTCCAGCCAATCGGGCAAAGGCATCATCACCCAGGCCGACCTGGACAAATACAAGACCCGCGAACTGGCGCCCATCGAGTGTGACTACCGTGGCTACCATGTGGTGTCCGCACCACCACCGAGCTCGGGCGGGGTGGTCATTTGCGAAATCATGAACATCCTCGAAGGCTACCCGATGGCCGACCTCGGCTATCACTCGGCCCAGGGCCTGCACTACCAGATCGAAGCCATGCGCCACGCGTACGTCGACCGCAACAGCTACCTCGGCGACCCGGACTTCGTGCAGAACCCGGTCGAGCACCTGCTGGACAAGGATTACGCCGCCAAACTGCGCGCTGCCATCGACCCGCAGAAAGCCGGGATCTCCCAGGACATCAAGCCGGGCGTTTCGCCCCACGAAGGCAATAACACCACCCACTACTCCATCGTCGACAAGTGGGGCAACGCGGTCTCGGTGACCTACACCCTCAACGACTGGTTCGGCGCGGGCGTGATGGCGAGCAAGACCGGGGTGATCCTCAACGACGAAATGGACGACTTCACCTCCAAGATCGGCGTGCCGAACATGTACGGCCTGGTGCAGGGCGAAGCCAACGCCATTGCTCCGGGCAAGACGCCGCTGTCGTCCATGAGCCCGACCATCGTCACCAAGGATGGCAAGGCGGTGATGGTGGTGGGTACACCGGGTGGCAGCCGTATCATCACGGCCACCTTGCTGACCATCCTCAACGTGATCGACTACAAGATGAACATCCAGGAAGCCGTGGACGCCCCGCGTTTCCACCAGCAATGGCTGCCTGAGGCGACCAATATCGAACGCTTTGCCCTGAGCCCCGACACCCAGAAAATCCTCGAAGGCTGGGGCCACAAGTTTGCCGGCCCGCAGGACGCCAACCACCTGGCGGCGATCCTGGTAGGCGCGCCGTCCCTGGACGGCAAGCCGGTCGGCAATAACCGTTTCTATGGGGCCAACGACCCTCGGCGCAATACCGGGTTGTCGCTGGGCTACTAAAGCCCGCGGATCAGCTCCAGCACCTCGGCCTTCTTCAGCGGGTGCTTCAGGCGTTGCGAGAGCAGCGCCATGGCCCGCTGATGTTCACAGGCAACTACCGCTTCCACTTCGTCGCCCTGGCAGAGCAGGGCGATGAAGTCGTGGCGCTGCAGGTCGCCTTCCACGTGGAGCTGATTCCAGTGGCGGGGGTGGCCCAGCAGTTCAAAGGTCTTGCCGAAGTGATACGTCCAGAAGAACGGCACATCGGCAAACACCTGTTGTGCGCCCAGCATATTGCGCGCCGCCAGCACCCCGAGTTGCTGCGCCACACGCCAGTGTTCGATGCGCACGGGTTGGCCGTTCCATGGAAAGGTCACCATATCGCCCGCCGCCCATAGTCCGGGCGCGACAGACAAACCGGCATCGGCTTTCAGCGACTGGTCCTCGGCTTTTTCCAGCCCCTCGACAAACCCCGTGGCAGGCGTGACGCCGACGCCTATTAGTACCAGGTCTGCGGCCAATCTGTGGCCGTTTTTCAGCACCACCGTCGTCACGTCCATGTGGCCTTCCAGGCGTGCAGGCTCGCTGGAGGTGTGGAATATCACGCCGTTGGCTTCATGCAATTGGCGCAGTGAGGCACCGATGCGCTTGCCCAGTTGGGCCGCCAGCGGAATCTCGTGACGGCCCACCACCTGCACCGTCAACCCGCGCTTGCGTAAGGCGGACGCGGCTTCCAGGCCGATAAAACTGTCGCCGATGATCACTGCACATGTGCCCGGTTGAGCCGCCTTGACGATACGCGCCGCATCGTCCCGGGAGCGCAACACGAACACGTTGTTGAGTACGGTGCCTGGAACATCCAGCGGCCTGGCTTCGCCGCCGGTGGCCAGCAGTGCGGCGTCGTAGTCGAAGTGGCGACCGTCCGCAAGCTCGAGGCGCTTGGCTTGAGGGTCGAGGTGGCGCACTTCGCCGTGGATCCGCGACGCGTGGCAGGTGGCCTCGTCCAGCAAGGGCGGTGTTTCCTGCGGCGGCATCTCGCCGCAGATGACGAATTTGCTCAGGGCGGTGCGGTCGTAGGCGGGGTCCTGTTCCTGGTCGATCCACAACAACCGGCCGCTGAAACCCTTGCGGCGCAGCGTGGCCACGGCCGCCGAACCGGCTGCACCGGCGCCAATCACGATAAAGCAGCGCGAATCGTTGGTGTGCGGGGCAACGGGCGAGGGCAGTGCCTCGTCGCCCACACTGACCACGCCGTCGTGAATCTCCACCGGGTACTGCTTGAGCTGCACCAGCGCGGGCGGCTCGCAGACCTGGCCGTCATCCACCCGGAAGGCCGCCTTGTGCCACGGGCAAATGATCCTCCCGTCACAGACCACGCCTTGCTCCAGGGGCGCCCCGGCGTGGGGGCAATCCGCCTGATAGGCACGAACCTCGCTACCCGAACGCACCAGCAGGATGTGATGGGCGGCGGTTTCAACACGAACGCCACGGTCTTCGGGCAAGTTGATCAAGCGGGCAACGATGCGCATGTTCATAGGCCAATCTCCTTTTAAGGATTGACCTGTGCCCCGGGTAGAGGACTGCGTTGACCCGATAACCGGTCTTCAGCCCTGCGCGCCAGAGCGTTGAAAGTGGGCCATGCCTAACGAGCGGTGCATGAAAACCGTCCCCGCCGGTCAATCCAGCAGTTGTTCCACAGCTGAAAAGGCCTGGTCCTGGCGTGCTTGCCAATCCCCACGGATGACCCGTAGCGGTAGATGATGTTGCTCCAGCCAGTCACGACTGGCCTGGAAAAACGCCAGGCGATCGGCAAACTCCGGCTGGCAGCGCTGGCCATCGGCGGTCCACTCCACGTCTTCCGGCGACAGCAGCAGGTGCAGGTCGTAGTGGCGGGCGAGCAGTTCGCTGTCGAGCCACGCCGGGTAGTCGCCAAACAGGGTCTGGCTCCACAGCTTGTTGGTCAGCAGGTTGGTGTCGAGGATCAGCAACGCCGGCTGCGCGGCGCGGGCGGCATCTTCCCAGGCCAACTGGCCCCGGGCGATCTCCGGGATATCCGCCAGGGTGGTATCGCGCTGGTGGTGGTCGATGAAATGACGCACGTATTCGCCCACCATTACCCCGCCAAAATGTGCCTGCAACTGGGCGGCCAGCCAGCTTTTACCGCTGGATTCCGGGCCGGCCAGTACCACCACCTTCATGCGTGCAACGCCGGGTCGGCGCGCCATTCACGCCAGCCCTGCACGGCGATCACGGTGAACAAGGCGTAGAGCGCGGCGGTGAGGTACAGGCCTTTGTAGAGGAACAGCCCGACGAAGATCACATCCACGGTGATCCACAACGGCCAGCACTGCACGCGTTTTTGCGCCATCCACATCTGCGCCACCAGGCTGAAGCCGGTCAGGGCCGCGTCCAGCCAGGGTTGGGCGGCGTCGGTCCAGTGGGCCATGGCTGCGCCCAGCAACAGGCTGCCCACAGCACCCACAGCCAGGCCTTGCAGGATCGGTTGCAGGCCCAGGCTGGTGACTTGCCGGCCCTGCTTGACCTCACCGGCGCGGGTCCACTGCCACCAGCCGTAGAGTTGCAGGGCGGCGTAGATCACTTGCAGGAGCATGTCGGAGTAGAGCTTCACATCGAAGAAGATCCAGGTGTACAGCAGCACCATCACCAGGCCGATGGGCCAGCACCACGGGTTCTGTTTAACCGTCAACCAGACAGCGATCACCCCCAGGGCGGCGGCAAACAGTTCAAGCCCGGACATGGCGGTTCCTTGGGGGAGTCGAAGAGGGCGCTGATTGTAACCAATGTGGGAGCGGGCTTGCTCGCGAATGCGGTGAGTCAGCCAACAAATTTGGCACAGATACACCGCATTCGCGAGCAAGCCCGCTCCCACATTTGAGCGGCGTCAGACCTTGAATTGGCGCAGAAGGCTGTCGAGTTGTTCGCTCAGGCCTTTCAAGTGCGCACTCGCGACGCTGGACTGCTGCGCCGCCAGCGCGGTGCTGTGGGACAAGCCGGCTGCCTGGGTGACGTTCTGGTTGATGTCTTCCACCACATGCGCCTGCTGCAACGTGGCGCTGGCAATCGAGGCGTTCAGCCCGTTGAGATTACGCAGCGCCTGGCCGATGGCAGTCAGGCTCGCGCCCGCCTGGCCTGCTTGTTCGATAGTCAGTTGCGAGGCCTGGTGGCTGTCGCTGATGACCTTGACCGCTGCCTCCGAATGGCCTTGCAGGCGCTCGATCATCGCCTGGATCTCTGCCGTGGATTTTTGCGTGCGCTGGGCCAGCAGCCGTACTTCGTCGGCCACCACCGCAAAACCACGGCCTTGCTCCCCGGCGCGGGCCGCTTCGATGGCGGCGTTGAGAGCCAGCAAGTTGGTCTGGTCGGCAATCGAGCGGATCACTTCCAGCACGCCGCCAATCTGCGTGCTTTCAGTCGACAGCGTCCGGATCACCTCCACGGCCTGGCTGATGGTGCCGGAGAGCTGGTCGATCCGTTGCAGGCTGCCATCGATATTGAGCTGGCCCTGTTCGGCCTGCACCTGGGCATCGCGCATTTCGCTGGCGGCATGCTCGGCATTTTTGGCCACGTCCTGTACGCCATAGGTGACTTCATTGATCGCCGTCGCCACCAGTTCCATCTGCTGCGATTGCTGTTGGCTACGGTCATGGGCATCGCTGGCGTTGCTGCCCAGCTCGGTGGACGACTGGCCCAAGGCGTTGGCGCAGGTCTGCAACTGGCCTACCACCTGCCGCAGCTTGGCGGTAAAGCTGTTGAAGTGCCGCGACAATTGAGTGACTTCATCCTGGCCATGGGTGTCGAGGGTGCGGGTCAGGTCGCTTTCGCCACTGGCGATATTGGCCATCGCATTCACTGCCTGCTGCAACGGGCGCACGATGCTGCGGGCTATCAGCACTACCAGCAGGGCCATGATCAGCGCGATCACCAGGCCAACCACCGAGGCTTTCCACACCTGGCCGCGGAACTCGCCTTGCACGTCATCGACATACACGCCGGAACCGATGATCCAGCCCCAGGGTTCGAACAGCTGTATATAGGAGGTCTTGGCCACCGGCGCATCGGCGCCGGGTTTGGGCCAGCGGTAATTCACCATCCCGGCGCCCTTGGCCTTGGCCAGGATCACGAACTCGTTGAACACCGCAAAGCCGTCCGGATCGCGGATGGCCGACAGGTTCTGGCCGTCGAGCTTGGGGTTGGCCGCGTGCATGATCATCACGGGCGTGAGGTCGTTGATCCAGAAGTAGTCGTCCTTTCCGTAGCGCAAGCCACGTACCGCGCTCAAGGCTTGCTTCTGCGCCGCTTCACGGCTCAGGACGCCGCTGGTTTCGAGGCTGTGATAATAAGTCAGGATCCCGCTGGCGGTTTGCACCACGCGCTGGGTCTGCTCACTCTTGGCCTGGTACAGGTCGCCATGAATCTGCTTGAGCATAAGCAGGCCGAGGGTTAGCAGCATCAGCACGGCGACGATCAGGATCAGCCAGAGGCGCCGGCTGATAGACATATTGCGCAAACTGTTCATGGTCCTGTCACTCCGTGTTCTTATAATTTTGGGTGCTGCATCGACATTTCCGGCTTGTCTGATAGGCTTTCGGCCCAGAATCAAAAAACCTGAGTCCTGCCTGATTTTTCACGGAATTTTCGCAGTTCGGCCTTGATTATTTGCGCTGTGCTTGCAGCGCACTCTTCGTTAGTGAACGTCTAAAAAATATCAACGAGGCATGCCGTGGGCATGACCTTTGGGGGAATCGATGGATCTTTGGACCGCCGTACAGGCACTGATACTCGGCGTTGTAGAGGGGCTGACGGAGTTTTTGCCGATCTCCAGTACCGGGCACCAGATTATCGTGGCCGACTTGATCAACTTCGGTGGCGAACGCTTTGAAGCGTTCAATATCATCATCCAGCTGGGCGCGATCCTGGCGGTGGTGTGGGAGTTTCGACGCAAGATCCTCGACGTGGTCATTGGCTTGCCGACCCAGCGCAATGCCCAGCGTTTCACCGTCAACCTGATCATTGCCGTATTGCCGGCGGTGGTACTGGGGGTGATTTTCGCCGACCTGATCAAACACTACCTGTTCAACCCGATCACCGTTGCGGCGGCGTTGGTGGTGGGCGGCGTCATCATGTTGTGGGCCGAGCGCCGCCAGCATGAAGTGCACGCCGAAACCGTCGACGACATCACCTGGAAGGACGCGATCAAAGTCGGCTTTGCCCAGTGCCTGGCCATGATCCCGGGCACCTCGCGCTCGGGCGCTACCATCATTGGCGGCCTGTTGTTCGGCCTGTCACGCAAGACCGCCACCGAGTTCTCGTTTTTCCTGGCGATGCCGACCATGGTCGGCGCAGCGGTGTATTCGGGCTACAAGTACCGTCACCTGTTCCAGCCGGATGACCTGCCGGTGTTTGCCATCGGCTTTGTCACCTCGTTCATCTTCGCGATGATCGCGGTCAAGGCGCTGCTCAAGTTCATCGCCAGCCACAGCTACGCGGCGTTCGCCTGGTACCGGATCGCCTTCGGCCTGGTGATCCTGGCCACCTGGCAGTTCGGCTGGATCGACTGGTCGGCCGTCAAGCCATGATCATCCAGCATCCGCGCTTCAAGGCGTTGGTGTTTGCACTGTTGTGCGCCGCGCCGCTGTTTGGTGCGGCGCTGCTGGGGTACCGCGGGGTTTCGCTGATCCCGCTGGTGGCCTATGGCGTGGTCAGCGTGGTGGCGTTCCTGCTGTACTGGAGCGACAAGCGCAAGGCTCGCGAAGACAGCTGGCGCACCCCGGAAAACGTCCTGCACGCGGTGGAGCTGGCAGGCGGTTGGCCGGGGGCGTTGATTGCCCAGCAGGTGTTCCGCCACAAGACGCGCAAGGTGTCTTATCAGGTGGTGTTCTGGCTGATCGTGTTGCTGCACCAGGTGTTCTGGATTGATCAGCTGTTCCTGGGTGGCACGCTACTCTCGATCTTCTAGCAACAAGCCGACCTGCGTGCGCTTGGGCAGCTTGCTCACCACCAACTGGTGGGAGCGCTGCAACAGGCCACGCAGTTCCTCGGCGCCCAGCGGGTAGGGCGTTTCCATGATGATCCACTGCGCCCGTGCCAGGTACGGCGCCGGGTGGATGCCGGGGCGATCCACATGGCCCAGGAACAGCTCCTTGTCGACCTTGAACGCCAGCGAGTCGCCCCGCAGGTTCTGCAAGGCAAACATCTTGTTGCCGGCAATCGAAAACACCCGCACGCCACCCCATTTGTAATCTTCCCGCGCGCCGGGCAAGCCCAGGCAAAACGTGGCGACTTGTTCTTCGGTCATTCTCATAGCAAACGGTCTCCGCAACCTTTGAAGGCGTTATCCAGGTGGTCGATCCAGGCCCGCACGGCCGGCAACACGCCGCGCCGATGTGGGTACACCGCCTGCAACCAGCCGCCCGGCAATGACCATTGCGGCAAGAGCTGCACCAACTGGCCGTTGGCCAATTCCTCCTCGCAATACATCATCGGCAGCACGGTAAACCCCAGGCCGGCGAGGGCGCAGGCCTTGCGTACCAGGAAATCATCGATCCCCAGCCGCGCTTCCATCACCAGGTCGTGGCTGCTGCCCTCCGGGCTGAGCATGCGGAAGTGCACCATGCGGTCTGCTTCCAGGGCGCCCAGCACCGGCAGTTGCTTGAGGTCTTCCAGGGTGTCGATCTGCCGCTCACGCACAAAGTCGGGGCTGGCGACAATCGCGGTCTGGGCCTGGCGCAGGCGCTTGGTCACCAGCAGCGGGTCTTCATCCCCAAGCTCGCGCACGCGCAAGGCCACATCAATGCCTTCGGCCACCAGGTCGACGCGGCGGTTGACCAGGTTCATCTCCAACTGCACCAGCGGGTTGGCGGTGAGAAACTCCGCCACCACGGTCTGCAGGAATTGGTGAGCCAGGCCCACGGGGCTGCTGACCCGCAGCCGGCCACGGGGTTCGCTGGACATGCTGGCCACTGCCTCATCGGCCATTTCCGCCTCCAGCAGCATTGCCTGGCAGTGGCGCAGGTAGCGTTCACCCACGGCAGTGAGGGTCAGTTGGCGGGTGGTACGTTGCAGCAAGCGGGCGCCGAGGCGTTCTTCCAGCTCGGCAATGCGCCGCGACAGCCGCGACTTGGGAATCCCCAGCAGTCGCCCGGCAGCGGCGAAACCGCCGGCTTCCACCACCTTGGCGAAGTAGTAGAGGTCATTCAGATCTTGCATGGTCGGCCTATTGTCCTGTCAGTGGGACGAATAATCGCATATTGCCTGACTAATCGCTGATTGGTTTCATCTGTAGGCTTATTTCCATTCCGTCGCCCTTGGCGATGCTTACTTGGAGATTAACCATGAAACTGTTGCATATCGATTCCAGCATCCTCGGCGACAACTCGGTTTCCCGTCAGTTGAGCGCAGGTGTCGTCAAGACCTGGCAGGCGGCCGAGCCAGGCGTTGAAGTGACCTACCGTGACCTGGCCAGCGAAGGCATCAACCACTTTTCCGGCGTGACCCTGGGTGCACTGGGCACCGCTGCCGAGCTGCGTGATGCCGTACAGAAACATGAAGCCGAGCTGAGCGCCAACACCCTCGCCGAATTCCTCGCGGCCGACGCCATCGTCCTGGCTGCGCCGATGTACAACTTCACCATCCCGACCCAACTCAAGGCCTGGATCGACCGTATCGCCGTCGCCGGCCAGACATTCCGCTACACCGAAAACGGTCCTGAAGGCCTGGCCGGTGGCAAGAAAGTCATCATCGTGTCGACCTCCGGCGGCCTGCACGTTGGCCAGCCTACCGGTGTGGCTCACGAAGACTACCTGAAAGTACTGCTGGGCTTCCTCGGCATCACCGACATCGAAATCGTCCGCGCTCACGGCCTGGGCTATGGCGATGAAGTGCGCAGCAAGGCGATCAGCGACGCCAACGCAGTGATCAACGAACAATTGTTCGCCGCAGCGTAAGACTTGTGTAAATTTTGCTGTTCCTCGATATCAATCTGATTCGAGGCGCCTAAACTCTGTATTCTGCTCGCCTGAAAAGCGATCGGAGTACGGAGTTTTTTCGTTTACCCGCTGTCACTACTTTGGCCCAGGTTATGCACGCATGGGTAAACCCTGCCAGTCCGAGCGCCTGAACCATGGATACTTCAACAGCTACGCGGGCTTACGCAACAAAGGTGGACATCCCCATGATGCGTCTTTGTGCAGTCTTGGTTCTCTCCCTGCTCGGCGGCCTGATTTCAGTGCAAGCCGCGCCCGCGCCGCACCCCCATTGGAGTGTGGGCTTCCACCGCATGACTTTTCTCGACCCGCTGGATCTGCAGCCGATGAAAGCCGTCGCGTTCTACCCGTCCACCGGCCTGGAACACACCACCCAGGTGGGCGCTTATCACATCGCCGCCACTGAAGACTCGAAAATCGCCATCGGCCGCTTTCCGATGCTGATGCTGTCCCACGGCAATACCGGCACGCCCCTGGCCCTGCACGACCTCGCCACCTCCCTGGCGCGCAAGGGGTTTGTGGTGGTGGCGGTGCTGCACCCTGGCGACAACTACAAGGATCACAGCCGGCTGGGCACCTTGAGCAACCTGTACGGGCGCCCGATCCAGATTTCCGAAGCGATCACCGCCACCCTCGGCGACCCGATGCTGTCGCCATTCGTCAACGTCGACCAGGTAGGCGTCATCGGTTATTCGGCCGGTGGCGAAACCGCGCTGATCCTCGCCGGCGCCAAGCCGGACCTCGACCGCCTGCGCCGCTACTGCCAGCAACGCCCGGAAGATCGCGACGCCTGCACCACCAAGGGCGAGTTGATCGTCGACCGCGACGACCTGCAACCGCAGGCCGACCCGCGTATCCATGCCTTGATGTTGATGGCGCCGTTGAGCCTGATGTTTGGCCGCCACACCCTGGCGGACGTGCATGTACCGGTGCTGCTCTACAGCGGCGACGGCGACAAGCTGGTGGCCGTGGACAAGAACGCCGAGGCCCTGGCGCGCAAACTGCCGGAGCCGCCGGACTTCAAGCTGCTGGCCGGGGCAGGGCACTTTGTGTTCATGGCGCCTTGCGACGAGAGCCAACTGGCCGCGATGCCCGCCATGTGCACCGATGCCGACGGGGTTGACCGTGAAAGCATCCACCGCGACCTGATTTCCGAGGCCGGGCGGTTCTTTAATCACACCCTCGGGCAATCCACCCGGGCGGGCTTGCAGACGGCTGATCAGTAAGCGCGGAGCTTGAGCAGCAACGTCAGGCCCAGGCCGGTGACCGAGAGCAGGGCGGCGCAGAAGAAGATCCACGAGTAGCCCAGGTTCAGCGCCACCGCACCCATCACCGGCCCGGCAATGGCCAGCGCCAGGTCAAAAAACACCGCATATGCACTCAACCCGGCGCCCCGGCTGCTGTTGGGCACCTGCTTGATCGCCTCCACGCCCAGCGCCGGGTACACCAGCGACAAACCAAAGCCGGTCAGCCCGGCGCCGATCAAGGCCACGCCGGTGGACGGTGCCAGCCACAGCAGCGTCAGGCCCAGGGTTTCGATGGTCATGCAGGCAATCGCCGCGGTGAAGCCGCCGAAGCGGTTGATGGCAGAGATAAACACCAGCCGTGACAGGATGAAACACACGCCAAATACCGTCAGGCACCAGGCGGCGCCGGTCCAGCCACGGCTCAGGTAGTAGAGGGTGATAAAGGTGGTGAGGGTGCCGTAGCCAATCGATGCCAGACACAGGCTGGCGCCGAACGGCGCGATACGCCCGAATACCGCCCAGAAGGGCAGCCGCTCGCCGCGCACCACGGGCACCGAAGGTTTGTTGCGAATCAGCAGCAGGCCCAGGGCGGAAAGTGCCGTGAGGGCGATTCCGAGGCTGGTGTAGCCGTAGTCGGCAACCATCACCACCCCAAGCGGTGCACCAATGGCAATCGCGCCGTAGGAGGCGATGCCGTTCCACGAGATCGATCGTGCCGTATGTTCGGCACCGACCGCGCCCATGCACCAACTGATGGTGCCGACGCCGATCAGGCCCTGCGCGACGCCGAGTAACAGCCGGCCGACAATCAATATGCCGAGGCTCAGCAACGGCAAGCTTTGCACCAGCGTGGCGATGAACGTCAGCACCCCGCTCAGCAGAATCCCGCTCAGGCCCAGCACGATAGCGCGCTTGGTGCCCACGTTGTCCGACATGCGCCCCGCCATGGGGCGGCTGAGCAGCGTGGCCAGGTATTGCGAGCCGATGGTTATCCCGGCGACCACCGCGCTGAAACCCAGCTCACCGTGGACATAGCCGGGGATGACGGCAATCGGCAGGCCGATACAGATAAACGCGATAAACGTGTAGAAAACGATGGAGACGATCTGCAGGGTGATCGACAAGGAACTGGGGGGGGGCGGGCTGTGTGGCAGGCATGGGGACTCGTTCGCGGGCGGGCGGTGCGGGCATCATGGCAAGGGCTTGGGGTAAAAGGAAGCAGGCTAACTATATTTGATGATATTGCGGCCCGTGCCTATCCGGCTTTGGATCCATGGGGCCTCCCTGGCCCGGGACGACTAAAGCGGACGCGGTAAAGTGTGGGAGCTGTCGAGCTGTAGCAAGGCTGCGAAGGCGGCGGCATGGTCAATAAAGATGTTGCCTGGCACACCGCTATCGCGGCCTCGCTAAAGCTCGACGGCTCCCACAGAAAAGCAGAGCCATATCCCAAAAAAAAGCCCCATCACACTGGACGGGGCTTTCGCATTTCAAACTACCGGCGGCTCTTAGAAAACCACACCCTGACTACGCAGGTAATCGTCATAAGTCCCGCTGAAGTCGATCACCCCACTCGGGCTCAGCTCGATGATGCGGGTGGCCAGGGACGACACAAACTCCCGGTCATGGCTGACAAAGATCAGCGTACCCGGGTAGTTCTCCAACGCCAGGTTCAGCGCCTCGATGGACTCCATATCCAAGTGGTTGGTCGGCTCGTCCATGATCAGCACGTTCGGCTTTTGCAGGATCAGCTTGCCGAACAGCATGCGACCTTGCTCGCCACCGGAAATCACCTTCACCGACTTCAGGATCTCGTCGTTGGAGAACAGCATGCGGCCCAGGGTACCGCGAACCACTTGCTCGCCTTCCTTGGTCCAGCGGCCCATCCAGTCGAACAGGTTGGACTCGTCTTCGAAGTCCGAAGCATGGTCCTGGGCGTAATAGCCCAGTTCAGCCGCGTCGGTCCACTTGACCGTACCGGCATCCGGGGTCAGTTCGTTGACCAGGGTACGCAGCAGGGTGGTCTTGCCGATACCGTTCGGGCCAATGATCGCCACGCGCTCGCCGGCTTCAACCTGGAAGCTGAAGTCCTTGAACAGCGTCTTGCCGTCAAAGCCCTTGGCCATGCGATCGACGATGACCGCCTGGCGGTGCAGCTTCTTGGTCTGGTCGAAGCGGATGAACGGGCTGACGCGGCTCGATGGCTTGACTTCGGCCAGCTGGATCTTGTCGATCGCCTTGGCACGGGAAGTGGCCTGCTTGGCTTTCGAGGCGTTGGCCGAGAAGCGGCTGACGAAGGATTGCAGCTCGGAGATCTGCGCTTTCTTCTTGGCGTTGTCCGACAGCAACTGCTCGCGGGACTGGGTCGCCACGGTCATGTATTCGTCGTAGTTGCCCGGGAACAGGCGCAGCTCGCCGTAGTCCAGGTCGGCCATGTGGGTGCAGACGCTGTTCAGGAAGTGACGGTCGTGAGAGATGATGATCATCAGGCTGTTACGCTGGGTCAGGATGTTTTCCAGCCAGCGGATGGTGTTGATGTCCAGGTGGTTGGTCGGCTCGTCGAGCAGCAACACTTCCGGATCGGAAAACAGCGCCTGGGCCAGCAATACACGCAGCTTCCAGCCTGGTGACACTTCGCTCATCGGGCCGTTGTGCTGCTCGATGCCGATACCCAGGCCCAGCAGCAACTCACCGGCGCGGGATTCGGCGGTGTAGCCGTCCATCTCGGCGAAGTCGGTTTCCAGCTCGGCCACGGCCATGCCGTCGTCTTCGGTCATTTCCGGCAGCGAGTAGATGCGGTCGCGCTCGGCCTTGACCTTCCACAGCTCTTCGTGACCCATGATCACGGTGTCGAGTACGGTGAATTCTTCGTAGGCGAACTGGTCCTGGCGCAGTTTACCCAGGCGCACGTTCGGCTCCAGCATGACCTGGCCGCCCGACGGGTCGAGGTCGCCACCGAGGATTTTCATGAAAGTCGACTTGCCGCAACCGTTGGCACCGATCAGGCCATAACGGTTGCCTGCGCCGAACTTGACCGAAACGTTCTCAAATAGCGGCTTGGCGCCGAACTGCATGGTGATGTTAGCTGTGGAGATCAATTACTTTACCTATCAATAGCTTGGAGTGCGCTAATTTGAGCCGGGCCCATTTTGTGGCCCAGGCCAACGGGCATACGTCGGCAGCGACATCAAGGCTTGGGGCCCAGTCGCTGAGCAGAAAAATGGGTGCATGTTGGAATTTGGCGCGCATTGTCGCATATGTCAGGCGGGAGTTGTATGGCGCTGCACGGATGGATTCGCCCGAGTCTCCGGCATTGCCACCCACACCAGCCCCAATGCGACGGCCGCCACGCCGGCCAGGGTCAGGAACGCGGCGTTGTAACCCGCCCACTGCACGACAAAACCTGCCAGGCTGCTGCTCAAGGCCGCGCCGAGGCCGAATGCCGTGGACAGCGCGCCCAGGCTGACATTGAAGCGTCCGGTGCCCTGGGTGAGGTCTTTGACGATCACCGGAAACAGCGCGCCGAACACCCCGGCGCCGACCCCGTCAAGCATCTGCACCGCCACCAGCCAATAAGGATCACTGGACAGGGTATACAACACGCCCCGCAGCGGCAGGATCATGAAACCGGCGAGCAGCAACGGCTTGCGCCCCCACACGTCGGCCTTCACGCCCACCAGCCAGGCCACCGGCACCATCACCAACTGGGCCGCGACGATGCAGGCCGAGGTCAGCGGCGTGGCCATCTGCAGGTTGATCTGCGACAGCTTCTGGCTGACCAGCGGCAGCATGGCCGCATTGGCCAGGTGAAACAGCGCGCAGCAGATGGCAAACAGCATCAAGGGCCTGTTCGCCAGAAGCACGGCCAACCCCGACGGTTGTTCATGGCCGGTGCCATGCGCAGGGTCGAAACCCCGTGCGACTTCGTGGTCGATTGCCTGGGCTGACACGCAGCTGACCGCGATGACACTCGCCGCAGCCATGACTGCCATCAGATAGAACACCGCCACCGGGCCGAACAGGTAGGCGAACCCACCTGCGAGCAGGGCCGCCACCGCGTTGCCGGCGTGGTTGAAGGTTTCATTGCGGCCGGTGCGCCGGGTAAAAGCGCGCGGCCCGGTGATCCCGAGGGAAATCGCCGAGATGGCCGGCGCAAACACCGAGGCCGCCGCTGCACTGGCCGCCTGGGTCAGCGCCACCAGGCTGAAGGAGCTGACGAAGGGCAGGAGCAGGCAACTGGCAGTCACCAGCAGCGCGGCGATCACGATCACTGCCCGTTTGCTGCGGGTTCGGTCAATCAATGCGCCGGCCGGCGTCTGGGTGAGCAGGGCCGCGATGCCGGCCAGGGTCATGACCACGCCGATGCTGGCGGGGTCCCAGTGGTGCACGGCCAGCAGATAAATCGCCAGGTACGGCCCCAGTCCGTCACGCACGTCCGCCAGGAAGAAGTTCAGGCTGTCCAGGGACAGGGTGTTGCGCAGGTCAGAGCGAGTAGCCATGGCACGGTCTTCAGGCAAGAGGTCGGTAGCAGTAGTGACCCATGGCGTGAAGGTATAGTTTCTGAAGGCGGCGTTGCACTCGTATGGCAATACAAGCAAAAACATTTACAAAGTGGAGCCATTTGCATCGAAAAATAGCGCTGATCGAGGCTTTTTCAGGGCTTTTTATTGTTAACAGTTGAACATCCAATAAGCCTGGCTTATTTTCCGTCCGTTCGCCCTACAGTGAAGGCTCTTTACCGGTTCAAGGATGGCGAGGCTTTCGGTGTAGGGCGGACTTCTTTTGTCGCAATGACCGGAACATATTGGAGACGCAATGGACATGCTGTCAGCCCAGGTATCAAAACCAGCCCGCTCAGCTGCCCCGTGCTACACCCCCACCGCCATCAAGCGCCCGTGCTGATTGGCTGCCGTGCAGGCAAAAAAAGGCCCGTGGGGTAGACGGGCCAAGGTGTTCACTGGAGTAGGTAGCCTTCACCCTATAGGTCAACAAGTGAAGGGCATGTGAAAACCATGTCGCAGGAACGGATGTATCTCCGTGTCAGGGTTTGCGCACGAACGTGCGCATGGTTTGCCCTGGGCCGGTACTGAAGCGGGTAGGGCGGGGCATGCCTTCATCTGCCGCAATAAACACGAAGTGATCACCTTCCAGCCGGTAACTCGCGGGTAACTGCTTGCCGGCATCCTCTCCCATCGAGTCAACCCAGGTAATGCTTTTGGGTGCCGTGCTGGCATCGAGCGTGAAGCTGCCTGCCAGTAAAACCTCGCCGTCGACCGTCACCACCTGGAATTGATCGCCCGAGATTGTCGTGATCGCGCCTGGCGCGCTGTGTTCATCCGTGGGATTGAGCACACCATTGTCTTCCAGCGCCGTTTGTTCCCATGCCCCCTGGAGCGCCTGGAAATCCGCATTTGAAGCAGGTGTCATATAAATTCCTTTTTGGTTAAAAAACGAGCAGTCAATACCTTGGTGCGTAGATGCCTGACGGATAAGCTGAATCGATTTTGTGAGAATTGTCTGTTTTCTCATTGTTGCGTACGAATTTTCCCAGTATTCACGGGTATTTAGCGCCATTTTGTGCGTTGATTCGGAAACGGTTCTTTACAAGTTCGTCTACGCTCAGCACCAGGGTAGGGGCTCCTGCGTAATCTGAACGAAAACAATCTACGGTGATGTGGGATTTTTCCATGACCGAGGTGGTCCGATGACCATCGGTAGACCGTTCGTGTCTTGTGTACAGGGCGTTGTCCCTGATTTTCAAGCGGCCATTCAGTATTTGATGAATATGTGTGACCGCTGACTGTCGACTTTTTAAGGTGCATCAGTTTTGAATAAAACTCCTCGGCTCCACGCTCATGCGGCATCGGACGAAATTGATCTGTTTGAACTGTGTCATGGTATCTGGCGGCAAAAGAAGTTGGTGCTGGGGTGTACGATTCTGGCGGGGGTGCTGGGGGCGGGCTACGCTTTTCTGGCCCCGCGGGAGTATCAGGTCAGCAGTGTGCTGCGCCCGGCTGCCATCAATGAGCTGGATGCTCTGAACCGCTCCGAAGTCTATAAGTTGCCGCCGGCCGACGCCCTGAACAAAGTGGGGGCGCAACTGGACTCATACGAAGCGCGCCTGGGGTTTTTCAAGTCCCATGAGGACTTGTTCAAGGCGTTCCAGAAAACCGGGCAAAGCCTCGAGCAGAGTTTCGAAGAATTCAATCGAAACTCCATCAACCTGAGCCTGCCCGATCCCAAGAAGTCCGACTCCCTGAGCAGCTATATCAAGCTTGAGCTGGAATACCCGGCAGACATCGACGGGGTAGCGATTCTCAACGGCTTTGTAGACTACGCAATTGATTCGGAACGTGCCCAGGTCGGTGCTGACCTTAAAGTGATCGTCAATAACCGCTTGAACGAACTCAAGGGCAAAATCGACGCGGCGCGCTCCAATTACGAAACCGACAAGGAATCGAAGATTGCCAAGCTGCTTGAAGCCGACAGGCTCAAACGGGCCAAGCTGGAGGACGAACTGGGTGCCCTGCGCTTACAGATGAAAATGGAGCGCACGGACCGGCTGGCAGAGCTGGCGGAGGCCATTTCCATCGCCAAGTCGATGGGCATCAAGACCCCGACCACTCCTTCGTCCATGGCAGATGCCTCGCGTAGCGGCTCGAATCAAGTAATGCGCACCGAGGTCAACAACCAGAAAATCCCGCTGTACTTCCTCGGTACAGAGGCGCTTGAGGCGGAACGTGCCGCGTTGCAGGCGCGTACCAGCGACGACTTTACCAACAGCCGCATTGCACAGATTGGCAAAGAGTTGCAGATGCTGGAGGTCAACCGTGAAGTGGAGGTGCTGAAAAATCGCGGGAATGAAGACATTTTCTTGCAGGATGTTGAACCGTTACGAGCGGAAGTCGCGCGTTTGCGAGGCCTGAATATCGACATGAGTGGCCTCAAGCTGGTAACCATTGACCGTCGTGCCCAAGAGCCGCTGAGCCCGATCAAGCCCAAGAAAGCCCTGGTTATGATACTGAGCCTGCTGGCAGGGTTGACCGTGGGTGTACTGATTGCGCTGGGCCGCCATCTGTTGGCACGACGCGAAGCCGTACCCTACTCGGAGTTGGATGAATATCGGCTTTCTCTGCGTACACGCAAGGATGACGAACCGAAAGTCTGACGCCTTCAGCAGCGGGCAGGCCGCCCGGCAAGCCCGCTGCTGCTCTTCCTGGCACACTCACTGGACACCTTTTCACAAATCTTGATTAACCTTTGGTTACAAAGTGTGGCTAAAATAGCTGCCAATGGCCACGACCGGATTGTCACCCAGCCGTTCGTGTTGCCGGTTTTGTGAATTGTGATTTCAGGTGCTGCATCTTCAATCCTCGGCCGTTGTGGGCACGCGGGAGCAGCCTGTTCTCTTCTGACTTGTGACGAATACCTTGAAACTCATCATTGTTGCTCTCTACGTTGCCTCTATTGCGTATGTCCACCTGCGTGGCCGGGTGCGCCACAAGCTGGGGCGCCAGCTCAGTGATCACTCGACCTTCCTGGCTCCGGTGAACTGCTTTCTCTACCTCTTTTCCAAACTGCCCAGCCGACCGTACCTGTCCCCCAGCGACTTTCCCGACCTGAGCCCGCTTCAGGAGCATTGGCAAGAGATCCGCGAGGAAGGCCAGAACCTGCTGCGCGCAGGCGAGATCAAGCGCTCCGACCAGTACAATGACGTGGGTTTCAATTCGTTCTTCAAGTCGGGCTGGAAGCGTTTCTATTTGAAGTGGTACGGCGACAGCCATCCTTCGGCGATGAAGCTGTGCCCGCGCACCACCGAGCTGGTGCAAAGCATCGGCTCGATCAAGGCCGCGATGTTTGCCGAGCTGCCACCGGGCTCAAAGCTGGTACGCCATCGTGACCCGTATGCCGGTTCCTACCGTTACCACCTGGGCCTGGACACGCCCAACTCCCCGGGCTGCTACATCAACGTGGACGGTGAAAACTACTACTGGCGCGATGGTGAACCGGTGATGTTTGACGAGACCTTCATCCACTACGCCGAAAACACCACCGAGCAGAACCGGATCATTCTGTTCTGCGATATCGAACGGCCGATGAAGTACCGCTGGGCGGCCGCGTTCAACCGTTGGTTCAGCCGCAACGTGATGGCTGCGGCCGGTTCGCCCAACGATGCCGGTGACAAGACCGGCGGCCTGAACCGTGCATTTACCCGCCTGTACAAGATTCGCCTGCGGGGCAAGGAGTTGAAGAAACGCAACCGCACCCGTTACTACCTGGAAAAATGGGCGATCTTTGCCGGCCTGGCCGCGATCTTCATCCTCATCTGAACCGGGCAGCGGAGCGCATCAGCCTGGCGGATGCGCCCCCAGCTTCTCCCACATCTTCTTGCTGATCTTCTGCCGATTGGCATAACCCGCCCACGGGTCCTTCTTCAAACCCTGCAAACGCTCGTGCAGGTTAGCCACCGTCCATTGTTGGGCGCTGTGCAAACTCTTCAACTCATCACGACTCACCGGTACCGATACCGGCAGGCCGGGCCGCGCCCGCACCGAGTAGGCGGCTACCGTGCTGGCGCCCCGGGCGTTGCGCAGGTAGTCGATGAAGATCTTGCCCACGCGATTCTTCGGGCCCGAAGTCGCGGTAAAGCGTTCAGGCAACTGCAGCGCCATGAACTGGGCGATGGCCTTGGCGAAGGCCTTTACCGAGTCCCAGCCATCGCGGCGCGCCAGCGGCACCACCAGGTGCAGGCCTTTGCCGCCGCTGGTCTTGACGAACGCTTCAAGCCCCAGTTCATCGAGTACCGACAAGGTCAGTTGCGCCGCTTCAAGCATGCTTTTCCACGGCAGTGCCGGGTCCGGGTCGAGGTCGAGCACAAACAGGTCCGGGGTTTCAATCTTGTCAGCGGTAGCGCCCCAGGTATGCAACTCGACGGTACCCATCTGCACGGCACCGATGAGCGCGGCCGGGCTGTCGATTTCCATCAGCCGCGCATGGCCCGGGTCCAGGGCCTGGTCCAGTTGCTTGATATTCGGGATCGCCAGGCGCTCGGAGTGCTTCTGGAAAAACTGTTCGCCGGCAATGCCTTCCGGTGCCCTGAGCAAGGACACCGGCCGGTTGCGCAGAAAGGGCAGGAGCCATTCGCTGATACCCTCATAGAACTGTGCCAGTTGCAGTTTCTGTGTAGCGCTCTGGGCATCGATGACTCGGTCCGGATGGGTAATCCTGACCCCAGCCACGGCGCCGGTGCCCGCCGCCTTTTTGCGGGGTTTTTCCTTCAGCGATTTGGCCGTCCGCGGCTGCTCATGCACAATCTGCTCCGCCGGCTTGTCGGTGCGCAGCCCGACAAACGCCGCCTGGCGCACCACACCTTCGCGGGTCCATTCGGCAAATTGCACTTCGCCCACCAGCTGCGGCTCGACCCAGTGCACGCCGCGTGCCTGGGCACTGGTCAGGGGCTTGGCCAGCGGTGAAGTCTGGCGTTCCAGCGCCTTCAACTGTGCACTGATCTTTTTCAGCGCGGCCTGATCGAATCCGGTACCTACGCGCCCGGCATACACCAGGTCGCTGTCATCATTGACCGCCAGCAACAGCGCGCCAAACCCGCTGCGCGAACCTTGCGGGCGGGTGAACCCTACGATCACAAATTCCTGGCGCAGCCGGCACTTGAGCTTGATCCAGTCCGGGCTGCGCCTGGAAACGTAGGGGCTGCCGGCACGTTTGCCGATCACGCCCTCCAGCGCCAGGTCGCAGGCACTTTCGAAGATATCCCGCTGGTTGGCAGCAAAGGACTCGGAGAAGCGCAGCAGCTTGCTCTTGCTGCGGCTAACCGCGTCCTTCAGTGCGGTGCGGCGCTCTTCGACAGCGGCTTCGCGCTGGTCGCGGCCGTCCAGGAACGGCGCATCGAACAGGTAATAGACAATGTCCAGGCTGCGGCCGATATCAAAGGCGTTTTGCAGCGCCTGGAAATCCGGCAGCCCGTCGGCGTTCAGGCTGACCACCTCACCGTCAAGCCAACTGTCCTTGAGCTTCAGGGCTTCCAGGGCCTTGGCCTGGCGTGGCAGGCGATCGGTCCAGTCATGGCCATTGCGGGTGAACAGCCGAACTTCGCCATCGCGAATCCGCGCGAGGATGCGATAGCCGTCGAATTTGATCTCGTACACCCAATCGCCTTCCGGTGCACGGTCCACCAGTGTCGCCAGCTGTGGCGCGAGTTGATCGGGCAGGTCGGTTGAGGGCTTGCGCCTGGCTTTCTTCGGCGCTGCGGGCTTTTTCGCAGCCCCCACCGTTGCGTCGCTCAGCACGCTTTTCGGTTCAGCCTGGACCACATCGTAGTCAGCCACCGGGCGTGCCTGCTGATCGTTCTCCTTGATCAACAACCACTGCTCCTTGTCGCCGCTGCCCTTGAGTCGGGTGCGCACCAGCGTCCAGTCGCCTGCCAGTTTTTCGCCGATCAGGCTGAACTTCAGCTTGCCGGCCGCGTAGGCCTTGTGCGGGTCATCGTGGGGCTGCCATACACCGCGATCCCACACGATCACATCGCCAGCGCCGTATTGGCCTGCCGGAATGCTGCCCTCGAAACTGCCGTAGCCCAATGGATGATCTTCCACATGCACCGCGAGGCGCTTCTGGCTCGGGTCGAGGCTTGGGCCCTTGGGCACCGCCCAGCTTTTGAGGACGCCGTCGAGCTCCAGGCGAAAGTCATAATGCAGGTTGCGCGCATCGTGCTTTTGAATCACGAACGACAGGGCATGCGCCCGGTTCCTGGCGCGAGGCGCACTGCCGGCGGGTTCGGCGGTCACGTCGAAGTCGCGCTTGGCGTTGTATTCACTCAGGGGCTTGGCCATGGCGGTCTACCTCATGAAGCCTTGCTGGTCTTTTTCGCGGCAGGTTTCTTGGCTGCAGCCTTGGTCGCGGGCTTGCCGGCCAGGCTGCGCTTGAGCAACTCCGTCAGGTCGATCACGTCCGCAGATTTGCGCTCGTCGACACCTTCGCTGGATTCCACGTCTTCGATCTTGCCGGCCTTGGCCTTCTTCGCCACCAGCGCCATGATCTTTTCCTGGAAGCTGTCGCGGTATTCGTCCGGCTGCCAGTCGGCACTCATGTCTTCCACCAGACGCTTGGCCATGTCGAGTTCGCCCTTGGCCAATGTCGGTTTGGTCACGTCGCTGCCCAATTCCAACTCGTCCAGGCCACGCACTTCGGCAGGCCAGCGCAGCATCACCAGCACCAGCGCCGACTCCAGCGGCATCAGTGCCGCCAGGTGCTGCTTGGTGTGCAGTACCACGTTGGCCAGGGCGACCTTGCGGGTTTTCTTCAGGGTTTCGCGCAGCAGGGCATACACCTTGCCGCCGCGCTTGTCGGGGGCCAGGAAGTAGGGCGTGTCGATGTTCTGCAACGGGATCTGGTCGCTGGCCACAAACGCGATGATTTCGATGGTCTGGGTGGACTTGGGGTGAGCCGAGCGGATTTCGTCTTCGCTGAGGATCACGTAGCGACCTTTCTCGTAGGCCACGCCCTTGACGATATTCTCCTTGGTGACTTCCTTGCCGGTGGTCTTGTTGATGCGCTTGTAACCCACCGGGTCCATGCTGCGTTTGTCCAGCCAGTCGAAGTCGACGCCCTGGGAGGACGTGGCCGAGACCAGTGACACGGGGATGTGCACCAAGCCAAAACTGATTGCGCCTTTCCAGATAGCCCGTGGCATGTCGGTATTCCTGAAGTGTGTGGTCTTCAGGTGACAGGGCGGATTCGGCAAAAGTTTCCCTGGCCAGCCGGCTGGCACCAGGGTTTCAGACAGATCGTGTTACACCTGATGAGAAACTATTTAGTTACCAAAGCCGAACCCAAGGCGTAGCGTGTTATCGAAAGCACGTATTACTTGCGCCCAGAGAGGCTTTGTCATGAACACCCGTTTGCGCAACCTTGCCGTATTGGCGTTGGGCCTGGCCTTGAGTTCGTTGGCACAGGCGCAAAACCTGCCCGGCAGCAGCAACAACCCCTACAACGGCCCCATCCACCAGGCCAACCCCAACAGCATGCAGGGCACCCAGCCCAACGCGCCGGCAGCGCGAGGCACCTATATTCCGCCGGCACAGCGGCCGCCGACCCTGCAAAACGGCGGTATCGGCAACAGCGTCCAGCGCCGTGACGGCGCGCAGACCCCGCCGGCTATCCAGCCCAAGGCTCCCACCCGTGACGCCAATGGCAATCGCGGCGATTGAGTGTGTAAAGACGACAAGGAAACCCACCGTATGCTGTTACGCAAAACCCTTCTAGCGACCTTCTGCGCCGCTGCCTTGCTGCCCCTGGCGCTGCCTGTCTCGGCGGCCGCCCCCCAACAGTTTCCCAGCGAGCAAGGGAGTATCACCGTCACCCCGATTGCCAAGGGCCTCGATCACCCGTGGGCGGTGGCGTTCCTGCCGGACAAGCAAGGCTTCCTGGTCACCGAACGTCCCGGCAACCTGCGGTTTGTCAGCCCGGACGGCAAACTGTCCGCGCCCCTGAGTGGCGTGCCGAAGGTGTTTGCCAAAGGGCAGGGCGGCCTGCTGGACGTGGTGCTGTCGCCGGACTTCAAGGAGGACCGCCTGGTGTACCTGTCCTACGCCGAGGGCGGCGGCACGAATGGCACTGCAGGCACCGCAGTCGGGCGTGGGCGCTTGAGCGATGACCTGAGCGGCCTGCAAGACTTCAAGGTGATCCTGCGTCAGGAGCCCAAGCTGTCCACGGGCAACCACTTCGGCTCGCGGCTGGTGTTTGACCGCGATGGTTACCTGTTTGTGACCCTTGGGGAAAACAACGACCGGCCCACCGCCCAGGACCTCGACAAGCTGCAAGGCAAAGTGGTGCGGATCTTCCCGGATGGTCGTATACCGGAAGACAACCCCTTTGTCGGCCAGGAAGGCGTGAGGCCGGAAATCTGGTCCTACGGCCAGCGTAACCCCCAGGGTGCGGCACTCAACCCGTGGAGCGGCACACTCTGGGAAAACGAACACGGCCCGCGCGGCGGGGATGAGATCAATATCATTGAACGAGGGAAAAACTACGGCTGGCCGCTGGCGACCCATGGCATCAACTATTCCCTGACGCCGATTCCCGAGGCCAAGGGCAAGACCGCCGAAGGCACAGTGCCGCCGCACCATGTCTGGGAGAAATCCCCCGGCGTGAGTGGCATGGCGTTCTACGACGCCGACCGGTTCAAGGCCTGGCAGCACAACGTGTTTATCGGGGCATTGGTCAGCCAGGAGTTGATTCGCTTGCAGTTCGATGGGGACAAGGTCATCCACGAAGAGCGACTGCTGGGCGGCCTGAAAGCGCGGATCCGCGATGTGCGCCAGGGCCCGGATGGTTACCTGTATGTGCTCACGGATGAAGATAACGGCGTGTTGTATCGGGTGGGTTTGAACCAGGACTGACGGATACGGCAAATACCAATGTGGGAGCGGGCTTGCTCGCGAAAGCGGTGGGTCAGTCGCTGGAGATGTTGGCTGAGCCATTGCCTTCGCGAGCAAGCCCGCTCCCACAGTTGTGTAGCGTCGAGCCTACAACCCAAGCTCCGACAACCCCGGATGCTCATCCGGACGCCGCCCCAGCGGCCAGTGGAACTTGCGCTCGCTTTCCTTGATCGGCATGTCGTTGATGCAGGCAAACCGGTTCGCCATCAAGCCGTTCTCGTCAAACTCCCAGTTCTCGTTGCCGTAGGAGCGGAACCAGTTGCCGGAGTCGTCATGCCATTCATAGGCATAGCGCACCGCAATGCGGTTGCCGGTAAACGCCCACAACTCCTTGATCAACCGATAATCCAGCTCTCTGGCCCATTTGCGGGTCAGGAAGGCCTTGGCCTCTTCGCGGTTGTGGGCGAACTCGGCGCGGTTGCGCCATTGGGTATCCAGGGTATAGGCCAGGGATACCCGTTGCGGGTCCCGGGAGTTCCAGCCGTCTTCGGCCAGGCGAACTTTTTCAATCGCCGATTCACGGGTGAATGGCGGCAACGGCGGGCGTATTTCTGCGTTGGATGACATGGGACGGCTCCTTAACAGGTTTAAAAGTCAGGTCAAAGTTGCAATAGGGTTCGCGCCATGGATTGCGCATTATCGGCAGCGGTGGTATCGCCCATCACCAGGGCAACGGTAATGGCGCCATCAATCAGGATCAGCAGGTGCGCGGCCTGGCGTTCCGGGTCGGGGGTGCCATGTGCTTGACACAGTTCAAGGGCGTACTCGAACAGTTTCTGTTTATGGGCCTTGGCCAGCAGGCGGACCGGGTCTTGCGGGTCGCCGGTCTCGCCGCTGGTGTTGATGAAGGCGCAGCCGCGAAAGTCGTCGGAGCCGAACCAGGTTTTCAGCGCACTGAACACACCCAGCAGGCGCTCGCCCGTGGTGGCATGGCGTTCAACTTCGCTGCGCAGCCACTGCATCCAGCGCTCGTCGCGGCGTTGCAGGGCGGCAATCACCAGTTCGTCCTTGTTGGCGAAGTAGCGGTAGACGCTCTTTCTGGAGACGCCGGCGGTTTTCACCAGAAGATCCATGCCGGTGGCAGCGATGCCATTTCGGTAGATCAACTTTTCGGTAACGTCGAGGATAATGTCGCGAGTGATATCGTTCATGGAGATTACAGTAGAACGATCGTTCTCCTTGGTCAATTAATTATTTTTAACCCTGGGCGGGAAGACCTGAGCCAGCCCATGGTGTAAGCTCTGGAGTCCTTCGGATTCGACCCATTGCGAGCCCTATGCCGTCGTTATTCAAACGCTCCCTGTTGCCCAAGCTGCGCGGTTTTCCCCTCACGCCCGACGCGATCGAGGTGCTGTCCGGCGCCGCCGAGTACCGCCGTTGCCTGCTGGAGAAAATTTCCCAGGCCACCCAGCGCATCTACATCGTGGCGTTATACCTGCAGCAGGATGAGGCGGGACAAGAGATCTACGACGCGCTGCATGCTGCCAAGGCCGCCCGGCCCGGGCTGGATATCGTGGTGGTGGTCGACTCGCTGCGGGCCCAGCGTGGTTTGATCGGCGCCGGCAAGCAGCCGGGCAACAGCGCCTGGTACCAGGCCATGACCGAGTCCCACAGCACCGAAGTGCCGGTGTATGGGGTGCCGGTGCAAACCCGCGAACTGTTCGGCGTGCTGCACCTCAAGGGCTTCGTGATCGATGACAGCGTGCTGTACAGCGGCGCCAGCCTGAATAACGTGTACCTGCACAAGTTCGACAAGTACCGCTATGACCGTTATCACCTGATCCACAACAAGGCGCTGGCCGACTCGATGCAGCACCTGGTGGAGCACGGCCTGGTGGCCGCCAAGGCGGTGCATCGCCTGGACCTGCCCAACCCGCCGACCACCCGCAGCCTGCGCAACGACATCGGCGACCTGCGCAGCCGCCTGAAACACGCGGTGTATGACACCACGGCGGGGCAGTTGCCCAACGGCAGCCTGACGGTCAGTCCGTTGCTGGGCGTGTGCAAGAACAACCCCCTGAGCCGGGTGATCTGCGAGCTGATTGCCAGCGCCCAGCACCAGCTGACCATCTGCACGCCGTACTTCAACCTGCCGCTGCCGGTGACCCGGGAAATCAACCGCGCCCTGGCCCGCGGGGTGAAGATCGACATCATTGTTGGCGACAAGACTGCCAACGACTTCTACATCCCGCCGAGCGAGCCGTTCAAGGTCATCGCCGCGCTACCGTATCTCTACGAAATAAGCCTGCGTCGCTTCGCCAAGCGCCACCAGCGCATGATCGACAGCGGCCAGCTGAACCTGCACCTGTGGCGCGACGGCGACAACACCTACCACCTCAAGGGCATGTGGGTCGACCAGCGCTACACCTTGCTGACCGGCAACAACATCAACCCACGAGCGTTTCGCCTCGACCTGGAAAACGCCTTGCTGATCGATGATCCCAAGGGTGAGTGGGTAGGGCCACGGCGCACCGAGCTTGCCGAGATTTTCCAGCACACCTCGCGTATTGAACGCTACCAGCAGCTGGAAACCCTGGTGGAGTACCCGGCGGCCGTCGGCAAGTTCTTGCGCCGGGTCAGCCGGGTGCGGATCGAGCGTTTGCTGTATCGGATTTTGTAGGGCCCGTGACCTTGCAGGTTAATCCGGAATCGACCTGACAAGAATGTTGTCCAAGTCGTAGCGATGGGGTTCGCTGCCTGCACTTCTTGACCAGAGTCTGATTGAGATTGGGTGAGTGCCTCCGTCCTCTTTCACGTACGGAAGAGGGACAGTCAGGCGCGTCCAGCCGGGAGACGGTGGATGTGGCCCGTATGCTTGCTCCAAGCCTCCCGCCAACACGATGATGTCCGTTTCCGATAGGGTCCGGTATTCAAAGATCACTGTGTATTCAGTGCCCTTTATGAATGAGTAGGACTTGGAGATACCCATCTCATGAACCGCATCGGATGCATTGGTGAGGTAGAACTCGTGATCGTTCCCAGGCGTCCGTGGCTCAAGCTTTGCGGTGTCTGGGCGGTCCGGGTGCCAGCCATTCCAATTTCTGTCAGTAAATGTCGTCAAGTCATTCAGGTCGTCGCTCATGGTGCTTGTCTCCAGAAAAGGTAGGTGGCCTCAGCTAATGCTGTGGCCACGCGCTTTATCAGAGGCTTTTCAGGGATGGACGTCTACTGTCAGAAATAACAGGTAGCTCAACCTGGGGTGTTACCTGGTTGCCGTGCCGCCGGCCAGCACGCGATCAATAGCAGCAGCGCCGCCGCCACCAAGTAGGGGAGGCGAGGTTCGATCGCGTAGATCAAGGTCCCGGCCAACGGCCCGACCACCACGCCCAGGCCTTGGGCCGCACCCACCGAACCTGCCGTGGCGCCTTGCTCCGACGCATCCACCGCATTCGCCGCCAGCGCCGCGAAAGACGGGAAGATCCAGCCCATGCCGGCCGCGGACACAAAAAAGCACAGCCACAGGATCCAGGCCGTATCAGCGAACATGCTGCCGGCAAATCCCAGGGCTGACACCACCGCACCGATGCGAATCATCCGCAGCGGCGGCCACTCCAGTTTGCGCACTACCAGTTGCGAACAGATCAACGCCAGCCCGACCATGGTCAGGGCGATACCGGCAGTTTGTGCCGCATCGGCCGGGTTCATCTTCAAGCGATCCAACGCGAAAAAACCCACGGTTATCTGCGCGATCGACACACACAGCATCGCGACAAACGCCACCACCAACGGTCGACGCAGGCGTGGGTCCGAGAGGTTGACCGGCTTGGGCGGCTGCTTGAGGTGCAGCTCCTGGCGCGGCAATTTGGCCAGCAGCAACAAGAATCCCAACAGCGGTAACACCGCCATCGCATAAAACGGCAGGCTCAGGCTGTGACGCGCCAACAGCGCAGCAATCGCCGGGCCCAGCACCAGGCCGCAGGCGTTGGCGGCGCCCAGGGAAGCCATGGCCTTGGCGCGGTGCTCAGGCTCAATGTTGTCGGCCACCAGCGCATAGCCGCCCACCGGTATCGCAGCGTAGAACACGCCGATCAGGCCACGACCCAGAATCAGCCCGATAAACGCCAACATGGCCGATGGCAGCAGTTGCAGGGACGCATCGATAAACACGCACAGCGCCCAGTAGGCCAGGGTGAAACCACCGGTGCCCAGCAGCAGCACACGGCGCCGGCCCAGTCGGTCACTGGCCTGGCCCCATGGACGAGCCAGAAGCATCCAGATCACCCCGGACACGGTGACCGCCGCACCTGCCTGCCAGGTGGCCAGGCCAAGCACCCGAGCGATCGGGCCAATCAGCGAGACAAATGCCATCATCGCCATGGTGCAGGCCATGTTGGCCAACAGCAGCGGCCTCAGGTTGAATGGGCGGTCAGTGTGCAAAGTCGCGAGTGCAGCGTCTTGGGAGCTGTTCATCGGTTATCCAAGGGCAGGAGAAAAGGGCAGTCGTGCATCCACCATCACCAGCGGGCGGCCATGCACCTGTTCCAGGCGGCCACTCACACCATAGACGTTTTTCAGCAACGCCTGATTGATCACCACTTGCGGTGGCCCGGCAGCGGCCAACTGACCGTTGTGCAACACCACCACCTGATCACTGAAGCCCAGGGCGAGGTTGATGTCGTGCACCACCACCAGGGTGATCAGGTTGCGTTCGCGGGTGGCCTGGGTGATGGCTTCCACCACCTGGCACTGGTGATACAGGTCCAGGGCGCTGGTGGGTTCGTCCAGCAGCAACACCCGAGGCTGGCGCACCAAGGCCTGGGCCAGGCCCACCAGTTGGCGCTGGCCACCGGAAAGTGCATCGATCGGGCGGTCGGCGAGGGCGGTCAGGTCGACGTCGGCGAGGATTTTTTCCACGCCCTTGAGCACCGTCGGGCTCGGCCGCCCAGGCGCAAAACCCGCGCCGCGATGGCCGGCCATGGCCGCACTCAGTACCGCTTCGAAGGCGCACAGGCGCGTACGCTCCGGCAGGCTCTGAGGCAGGTACACCACTTGTTGCGCGCGCTCGACTTGCGGCAGGCGATTGAGATCGACACCCTCCAGCCAGATCTGGCCGTGCGCCTTGTGCAGTCCGGCGATGCCACGCAACAAGGTCGACTTGCCGGCAGCGTTGGGGCCGATCAGCGCGGTGATGGTGCCGGGCAGCAACGCCGGCAGATGAATGTCCTGCAGCACGCTGCGACTGCCGTAGTGCATGCTCAATGCTTGTGTGCTTAATCCGGTCACAGAGCACCTCGGCGGTTACGCATCACAATCGCCATGAAAAACGGAATTCCCACCAGTGCGGTGACAATCCCCACCGGAATCAACACGCCGGGCATCAATGCCTTGCTGGCAATCGACGCCATCGACAGGATCAAGCCACCGCTGAGCACGCTCGCTGGCAGGAACAAGCGGTGATCTTCACCCACCAACAGCCGCGCGATATGCGGAGCAATCAGCCCGATAAAACCGATAGTGCCGACAAACGAAACCGCCAGCGCCGACAGCAGGCTGATGCGCAGCAACGACAGCACCCGCAGGCGGCCGACATCAATCCCGAAACTGCGGGCGCGTTCCTCGCCCAGGGTCAGGGCAGTCAACGCCCAACTCTGACGCAGGGAAAACGGCAGGCACAGCAGCAACGCCGCAGCGAGGATCGCGAGCTTTTCCCAGGACGCCCGGGCCAGGCTGCCCAGGGTCCAGAACACCAGTTGCTGAAGGCTGTCCTGGCTCGCCACAAACTGCAGCAGTGCCACCAGCGCATTGAACGCAAACACCAGGGCAATCCCGAACAGCACCAGGCTCTCCACACCAAACCCACGCCAGCGTGCCAACAGATACAGCAATGCCACCGATGCCAGTGCGAACAGAAAGGCGTTGGCCGAAATCAGGTACTGCGCCGGCACGCCAGGAATGCCCATCCCGAGCACAATGGCCAGGGCTGCACCGAAGGCGGCGGCGGCGGAAACGCCGAGGGTGAACGGGCTGGCCAGCGGGTTATCCAGCACCGTCTGCATTTCGGCGCCGGCCAGGGCCAGTGCCGCGCCCACCAGTACCGCCATCAACGCGTAAGGCAGGCGCACATTCCATACGATCACCGCCTCCACCCGCGGCATCGAAGCCGGGTCCCACAGCACTTGCAACAGGCGCGTCAGGCTCATGCCGGAAGGCCCGGTGGTGATGTCCACCGCCAGGGAAACCACCAATGCCAACGCCAGCGCCGACAACAGCAATACCCGTCGTCCATGGCGGTGGCGATAGCGCTCACCTGCGCCATCGGCGCTCGCACAGGCTTGCACCTGCGTCACGGCACAAGGCTCGTGGTGAATACGCCGCTGGCCGGAATTGGCATAAAGCGCCGGTACAATTCGGCTCGGGTCTGTTCCGGATCCAGGTCGGCGAACAACTCAGGATGCAGCCACTTGGCCAGGGCCTGCACTGCGATCAAGTGTTCCGGCGAGTCATAGAAAATATGCCAGAGGCCATGCACGTTGCCTTCACGTACCGCCCGCAGTTCATTCAGCGGCGCGCGCTGGGACACTTGCTTGAGGCTGTCGTTGGCCTGCTGCGGCGTGGCCGAATAGCCGAGGGTCACACCGCCCTGGCCGTGGCCGAATACGCCGGTGGCGACGTACACATCCGGATCGCTGGACAGAATGTATTCGACGTTCAATGTGCCGATCGGGCCGGGAATGCGCCCGTCGGCGATGTTCCGGCCACCCGCGAGCTTGATCATTTCCCCGAAGTTGCCGGTGCCCGGCGAACCACAGCAATCCTGCAGGCCGGCGAGCATGTCGATGAAGATCTTCGGCCGTTTTACCGTCCCGGCCTTGGCCAGGGTATCGGTGACCTTGGCCAGCGAGGCCTGGTAAAACGCGATGTAGTCCTCGGCTTGTTGATTACGGTCCAGAGCCTTGCCCAGCAGGCGCATGCTCGGCACCGTGTTGCTCAGCGGATGGTCGCTGAAGTCGACGAAAATCACCGCCACGCCGGCCGCTTCCAGCTGCTTGACCGCCTCGCTGTCGGGGCTCGGGCCATGGCCGCCGCTCAAGGCCATGATCGCCAGGTCCGGGTGTACCGCCAGGGCCTTTTCCACACTGAAGGTTTCGGCGGAGGTGCCGCCTACCAACGGTACGTTGTCGGCTTCGGGAAAGTGCTTCTGGAACGCGGCGTAACCCTGCACGTCCAGGCCGCGAAAATCCCCTTGCCAGCCGGCGATGCGGGTAAACGGGTTCTTGCCTTCAAGGAGCGACAGCGAGTAGATCATCCGGCCTTCACCCAGCAGGATATGCGAGACCTTGTCCGGTACGTCGACCTTGCGCCCCGCCAGGTCGGTGACGGTGTGGGCGCAGGCCAGGCCGCTCATTAACAGGCCAAGACCGAGCAGCAGGCCGCGTTGCAACAACAGAGGGTGTTTCATGAACAATTTCCTTGAACAGTTGGGCGCACGTGGCGGACGCGTTTGCGCCACCACAACAACAGCCCGGTGAGATAGAGCAGCGGCAATGCCAGGCCGCAAAGAAAGGCCAGGGCCGCGCCGGGCAACCCGAGCAACAGGTGGCCGTGGGCGGCGGAGAACAGCGGTTTGATCGCGGCGGGGTTGGCGAAGAACCAGTCGGGCCGGGCCAGCCAGGCGCCGCTGCCGGCAATCACCGCCAACGGCAGGCACAGCCAGGCGGCTGCGACGTTGTGCCATTCCCGCAGGCGGCGCAGGCCCTGGCTGCCCGGGCGCAAGCTGGCGGCTTTCCACCAGCTGCGCCGCCCCGGCCACCACAGGTACAGGCCGCTGCCCACCGAGCCCAGCAGCACCAGGCCACAGGCAAACAGGGCGACGGCGCCAATGGGCGGCGGCAACAGCAGTGCCCGGTGCAGCGCCACCAGCTTCGCCAGCCACAGGTCATCGAACACAAAAAATGCCCGTGGCTCGGCACTGTAGGGATCGATCATCGCAATGCCGATGCCGGGCCGATCCTCCAGGGCTCCGAAGACGATCGCGTTGTCCGATTCCAGGAAACCCTGGCGCGGTTTTGCGGCGCCAAAGACTTTCTGAAATTGCGGGTAGGCACCCAGTGCCGCGCTGATCCACTGCGCGTCATCCAGCAGTGCGCCGTGTTCAACCGGAGCCAGGTCCAAGGCCTGGCTGCCGACCTCCCAGCGCAGGATCGGCCCCTTGAGTTCCAGCAGCGCACCGCTCAAGCCAATCAGCGCCAGCAGCAGGCCGACGCTCAGCGCCAGCCATCGATGCACACGAAGCCACCACCCACGCATGGCAGTTACCAGCGATAGCGCAGGCTGGCGATGACACTGCGGTCATACCCGGCACTGCAGCTGGAGAGGGAGCAGCCTTCGTAATAGTGCTTGTCGGTCAGGTTGGTGGCATTCACCGCCAGGCGCAGGCCCTTGGCCGCCGGGATCAGCTTGTCGAAATCGTAGTGCACCGCCGCGTCGAGCAAGGTGTAGGAGGGCACGCTCACAGTGTTGGCAGCATCGGCCTCGGTGGAACCGATATAGCGTACGCCGACGCCAAATCCGAGCCCGGTGAGCGGGCCAAAGGGCAGGGTGTAGTCAGCCCACAACGACGCCATTTTTTCCGGGGTGTCGGTGGGGCGGTTGCCTTTTTCCAGCGGGTTGTTGCTCTTGCTGACTTCGGCGTCGTTGTAGGTCAGGGTTGCCAGCAGGTCCAGGCCCTTGGCGAGGCTGGCCTTGCCTTCCAGCTCCACGCCGCGCACGTTGACCTCACCGGTCTGCACGCTGTTCAGCGGGTTGCTCGGGTCGGTGGTCTTGACGTTCTGCTGGGTCAGGTCGAACAGCGACAGGGTGATGTAGCTGTCGATCCCGGGCGGCTGGTACTTGATGCCGACTTCCGACTGCTTGGCGGTGCTCGGTTTGAAGCTGGTGCCGTAGAAATCAGTGCCGAGCACCGGGTCGAACGAGGTGGCGTAGCTGATGTACGGCGACAGGCCGTTGTCGGCCAGGTAAACGAGGCCTGCACGGTAGGTGAACTTGTTGTCGTCCTGCTTCTGCCCGGTGTCGGTCAGGCGGTTGTCGGTGCGCGCACTCGAATGATCCTGGCGACCGCCGACGGTCAGTACCCAACGGTCGTTGAACGTCATCTGCTGCTGGGCGTAGAGCCCGGTCTGGTCGGCGCGCTGCAAGGTGCTGGCGAACGGGGTGTTCGGCGCGAACACACCCCCGTGCACCGGGTTGTAGATGTCGATCGACGATGCCGCGCCGCCGTTGAGGTAATAGTCTTCACGGGTGCGCCGGTAATCGACCCCCAGCAGCGACACCATCTGCACCTCGCCAAGGTTCCAGCGGGCCTGGGCATTGTTGTCCAGGGAGTACACGTCGCCGACGATGCGGAAGCGGTAGGCCGACCGGTTCAAGGTGCGCAGGTCCGGCGCCAGGGACATGCCGCTGGCGGTGTTGGTCAGCAGGTTGACGTGGCCATAACGTGCGCTGGAATTCAGGCTCCACACATCGTTGATCCGGTGCTCCAACAGGTAGCCCAGCGAGTATTGCGTGCGGCCGTTGTCCAGGCCGGGTTCGTCGAGAAAGACGTTGTGTTTGACCTTGCCATTCGGGTTCGGCTTGAGCGTGCCCACCGTCGGCAGGAACACCCGGGGCGCGCCGAATTCATCCTCCGAGTAATCGGCCAGTACGGTCAGGCTGGTGTCGTCGTTCGGCCGCCAGGTAAACGACGGCGCGATGAAGGTTTTGTCGTCCTTGATGTGATCGAACTGGGTGCCGCTGCTGCGCTCCAGGCCCACCAGCCGATAGAGGAATTGCCTCTGGTCATCCAGTGGCCCGCTGAAGTCGAACTGGCCCTGGGCGCGGTCGAAACTGCCGCCCTGGAGCTGCACTTCATGGAACGACTGGTCCAGTGGCCGCTTGCTGATCTGGTTGACCACACCGCCCGGTGCGTTCTGGCCGAACAACACCGAGGCCGGGCCCTTGAGCACGTCGATGCGTTCCAGGCCATAGGCTTCGGCTTTTGGCCAGGCCTGGGTGGTGGTGCCACGTAAGCCGTCGCGCAACATGCCGGTGCTGGTCACGTCGAAGCCGCGAATCGAGAGGTTGTCGAAGCGCTGGCTGGCGGCGGTAGTGTTGGCCTGCACGCCGGCCGTGTAGCGCAACGCTTCGCTCACCGATTGCACTTGCTGCGCGTCCATCTGGTCGCGGGTCACTACGGAGATCGACTGGGGGATTTCATTGAGCGCGGTGTCGGTCTTGGTCCCGCTGAGGCTACGCTTGGCCACGTAGCCGGCCTGTTGTCCGGTGGGGCTGTCGGCTTGGGTCCCGGTGACCACGCTGCTGTCGAGCACCAGGGCGTGATCGGTGTCCGCCTCGGCGGCCTGCACAAGGTTCATCTGGGTCAGCGACAGGCCCAGGGCAACGCCATGGATCAGGGTTGCCAAGGGCTTGCGACTGGTTTTCAAGTGCGGGACTGCGGTATCGATTGGCAAACCTGGGGTGTCTCGGTACAGAACGCGGGTGCCCATGCTTCACTCCATGATGAGGTGTTCAATGCGAATGCAAACGTATCTCATCCAGGCGTTGTGACGCAGGGCTATTGCTTTGGGTCGAGCGATCATTTCTTTCGTTTGCGGGGCAGGGCGGAACTTTCACAACCCGTCAGCGCAACGCCTTGGGCGAAACCCCGAAACGCTTGCGAAACGCCGTGGAGAAATGCGCCGGGCTGTAACCCACGCGGTACGCGGCGCTGGACACATTGGTCTCACCGCTGGCGAGCAGGCGATAGGCTTCGGCCAGGCGCTGTTCCTGCAAGTACACATAGACACTGGTGCCGAATACCTGACGAAAGCCCGCGGTCAATTTGCGCGGGTTGAGGCCGACTGCGCGAGACAGCTCGGCCAATGACGGCGAAGCCTGCAACGAACCGAGCAACAGGTCGCGGGCGGCATGAATGCGTTCGATGTCCGCTGAGTTGCAATGGGCGTCCTGCACCGGGCGCGACTCGGTTTGCGCGAGAATTCCCTCCACCCCCAGCGCTGTCAGCTCCAGGGCCTTGCCGCCCAGATAGAAGGAGCGGGCAGGGCCCTGCAACGGGCAGGTGAAAATCTGTTGGGCAAGGGCGAGCAACGGTTTGCTCGCGGGCTGGCAGAACATCATCGGCCCGCCGCCGCGTTTATCCAGCAGGCGCTCAGGCTCAAGGCCGACGCTGCGGATCGACGGGAAATCCAGCTGCACGGTGGTGTAGCGCACCGGCACACCACTGGCGAACAGGTGATCGCCACAATGTTCACCCTGGTTGGCCACGGCGCACAGGGTCGGCCCGCGAATCTCCACTTCCTGCTGGCCTTCGACCCGGCAATTGAGCTGGCCGCTGAGCACCAGGATGATCTTCAAACCTTGCCACAGCGGCTCTTGCATCCACATCTGGCTGTCCATCAACACAGTCCCGGCGGACAGGGTGATTTCCGGCACGACGGTGGCGGCACCCGTGTTCAAAGTGTTGGGAAAATTGAGGGTGAAATCCCTTTGGGTCGGTAGCGGCGCAGCGTGTGGGCTGAGCATGGCGGACTCCCTGTGAACCGGAAAAGAGGGGCATACGCTAGCAGGAAATTTCTTACCTGTAATTAAGAATGATTATCCTTTAGCCGAAAGCCCGGACCACGCCTCATCGCTGCAGGCCGCAGAAACTCACGCTGTAGCGCAATCAAAAGAAAAAGCCGCGCAAACGAATGTCCTGCCGGTTGCCGTGCTGCGGCTTTTGACTATTAATAATCACTCTCATTTCCGCAGCCCTTGGCGACTCATGGATGAACCGCTCAATGACCCATTCTCCCTAGCCCTTTTCACCCTTGCCCCGCAGGCCTTTTGTTCACGGCATCGGCCCCTTATTGCCGAAAAAAACTCTGGAGACCCCATGACTATCATTGACGACTGCCCCGATTGGCCCGAAGCGTTTGCCCAACGCTATCGCGACGCAGGCTATTGGTGCGACGAGACCTTTGGCGACCTGCTGCGCAACGCCGCCCGCACCTTTGGCGAGCGTGAAGCGATCACCGATGGAACGCTGCGGGTGAGCTATCGCCAACTGGATCAACGGGTCGATCAACTGGCCGGCGGGTTCTCCCGGCTGGGGTTGGTGGCAGGGGACAACGTGGTGGTGCAACTGCCGAACTGCGTGGGTTTTGTCGAAGTGTGCTTCGCCCTGTATCGCCTCGGCGTACGGCCAATCTTTGCGTTACCGGCCCATCGTCATCTGGAAATCGGCCGCTTCTGCGAGTTTGCCCAGGCCAGGGCATACCTCTGCGCTGACGTCACGGCAGGTTTTGATTATCGGGGCATGGCCCGTGGCTTGAAGGCGGCCCATGGCGACCTTGCGTGGGTGATCGTGGCCGGTGAGGCTGAAGAATTCATCGCGCTCGAAGACCTTTATCTGGACGACCCGCAGCCAACCTTTTCTGCGCCGCCCGCGGATGCCGTCGCGTGTTTCCAGTTGTCCGGTGGCTCCACCGGCGTGCCGAAACTGATCCCGCGTCGCCACAATGAATACCTCTACAACGTGCGGACCAGCGCCGAACGTTGCGGCCTGACCGACGCCACGGTGTACCTCGCCGCGCTGCCCATGGCCCATAACTTTCCCATGTGCTGCCCTGGGTTCATGGGCACCTTGCTGATGGGCGGCCGTGTGGTGCTGAGCGGCTCGCCAAGCGCCGAAACCTGCTTCGCCCTGATCGAGCATGAACGCGTGACCCATACCGCGCTGGTGCCGCCACTGGTGCTGGTCTGGCTGGATGCCGCCCAGGCGCGCGGGCAGGGCCTGCCAGGCTTGCAACTGCTGCAAGTCGGCGGCGCCAAACTGAGCTTCGAGGCTGCCCGCCGCGTGGAACCCACCCTCGGCTGCCGCTTGCAGCAAGTGTTCGGCATGGCCGAGGGGCTGATTTGCTATACCGACCCCAACGACCCACCGCAACGAGTCCTGCACACCCAGGGCAAACCCATGTCCCCGGGCGACGAAATCCGGGTGGTGGACGACAACGAACAGGACGTGATACAGGGCCAGGTCGGCCAATTGCTGACCCGTGGTCCGTACACGATTCGCGGTTACTACCGCCACCCTGCGCACAACGCCCAGGCGTTTACCACTGACGGTTTCTACCGCACCGGCGACCGGGTAATGCTCACCGACGACGGCTACCTGATGGTCGAAGGTCGCGACAAGGACGTGATCAACCGTGGCGGCGAAAAGATCGCCGCCGAAGAAGTCGAAAACCTCCTGCTCAGCCATCCTGCCGTCGCCGATGTGGCCTTGGTGGCGATGCCGGACGCCTACCTCGGCGAACGCACCTGCGCCTTCGTGATTCCCCGTGGCACGGCACCGCGCCCGCCGGAACTGCTGCGCCATCTGCGTGAGCAAGGGTTGGCGGCCTTCAAGCTGCCGGACCGCTTCGAATTTATCCCCGGTTTCCCGCAAACCGGCGTGGGCAAGGTCAGCCGCAAGCACCTGCGGGAGGCTATCCAGCAGCTGTATTTCGGGGCAAAACAACCTGAGGGAAGCGCCGCCCGTGGCTGATCAAGACTCGCTGCGTGAACTGCTCGCGCCTGTACGTGGCCGGTTGATCTGCGCCATGCTGCTGCAAGCCCTGGCGACCCTGATCGGCCTGCTGCCGTTGATCGCGGTGGCGGAGTTGGCGCCGTCGTTGCTGGACGGAAAACTCGATCTGCACGATGGGTTCTGGTGGTTGTTGGCCGGTGCGGGCGCTTTGCTGTTGCGCATGCTCGGGCTGGCTGCCGCCTTGCAGATGACCCACCTGGCCGACAGCGACCTGCAACGCCAGGTTCGCCAACGGCTGGCCGCGCATTTGGCGCGGGTTCCGCTGGCTTGGTTCAGCGCCCGTGGTGGGCAAAAAGTCGACCGTGTTTTGCTCGACGACGTAGGTGCGCTGCATCAACTGGTGGCGCACTTGCCAAACAACCTCGCCGCCGCATTGGTGGCGCCCCTGGCGTGCCTGTTGTACCTGCTGACGGTAAGTGTGCCGATGACCGTTGTGGTGCTGCTGCCTCCAGCGCTGGCGCTGTGGCGACTGCGAGCCTTGCGCTCCCAGGCTTATCGGGATGACCAGAAGGCACTGGGCGCCGCGCTGGGCAACCTGTCCCTGGCCACCCAGCAGTTTGTGCAGAGCATCGCCATGGTCAAGTCATTCGGCCGGGCCGATCGGGTGCAGTCAAAGTTCTTCGGTGCGGTGGAACGTTTCGCCAGTTTCTTTTCCTGCTGGGCCCAACGCTGGGCCGGGCTTGGGGCGAGTGTCGAGGTGCTGCTTTCGCCGTTGCTGGTGCTGGCCCTGGTGCTGTTGGGCGGTGCGTCGCTGGTGGCTGGCGGTTGGCTGATGCCGGTGCAACTGCTGCCGTTCCTGCTGCTGGGGCCGGCCCTGGCAGCGCCGGTCGCGGCCGTCGGGCATGGTGCGGATGCACTGGTGCAGGGCCGCATGGCCGCCAGCCGTATCGCCACCGTGCTCAACAGCGCGACGTTGACGCAACCTCGCGAATCCCGCGAGCCCAAGGGCCGCCAGGTGAGCTTTGAAGGCGTGGACTTTCGCTACCCCGACGGCACGCAGGTGCTGCATGACATTGACCTGGATCTACCGCCCGGCACGCTGACCGCATTGGTGGGCGACTCGGGCGCCGGCAAATCCACCCTGGCCACTTTGCTTGCGCGCTTTGCCGATGTGAGTGCCGGGGCGATCCGCATCGGCGACGTCGACCTGCGGGACATGCACAGCGCCACCTTGTATCGCCAGGTCGCCTTTGTGTTCCAGGATGTGCGCCTGCTGCGCACCAGCGTCCTCGACAACCTGCGCCTGGCGCGCCCCGACGCCACGCAAATCGAGGTGGAAGCCGCCGCCCGGGCCGCGCAGATTCACCAGCGCATCCTCGCGCTGCCCCAGGGGTATCACACCGTCCTCGGAGCCGGCGTGCAACTGTCCGGCGGTGAAGTGCAACGCCTGGGCATTGCCCGGGCGATGCTCAGTGAAGCGCCGATCCTGATTCTCGATGAAGCCACCGCCGCCAGTGATCCTGAATCCGAAGCCGCGATCCAGCAGGCGCTGTCTCGCCTGGCCCGTGCCCGCACGGTGCTGGTAATCGCCCACCGCTTGAGCAGCATCCAGGACGCCGACCAGATCGTCGTGCTGCAAGGCGGGCGGATTGTCGAGCGCGGTACGCATCACGGCTTGCTGGACCAGCAGGGCACTTACGCCGGGCTGTGGGCCGCTGAGCAGTTTTCGGCGGCCGCACTGAAGAGGGCACGGGCATGATTCGCGCGCTGTTACGCAGCCTGCAACCCCGTGAAGCCGGCTTGTTGCGGCGTGCGCTGATGGCGATGGCGTTGAGCGCGTTGGCCCAGGGCGCAGCGTTGGCGTTGTTGCCGATGGCCTTTGCCCAGTGGTTCGGCAACACCACGCCTTGGGCCTGGGCCATCGGTTTCACCGGCATGGCCTTGTTGTGCCTCTGGCTGCGCCGGTATGCCCAGCTGGCGGGCTATCGCGCCGGTGCCGAAGCAGCCCAGGCGTTGAACCGACGCATTGGTGACAAGCTGGTGCAACTGCCGCTGGAATGGTTTGTGGAGCGGCGCAGCGCTGAACTGAATCGCCTGGTGACTCACACCGTGCTGCAAATCATGAGCACCCCGGCGCACCTTTTGCAGCCAATGGCCAATGCGCTGTTGACGCCTTTGGCACTCCTGCTGGCGCTGTTTTTCTACGACCGCTCCATGGCGTTGGCGGCACTGGCCGCGTTGCCGTTGCTGGTGCTGGTGTACCACTGGGGCGTGCGCTGGGGCGGGCAAGCTGAAGCACTGAGCGAAGCCGCAGCCAATGAAGCGGCGGCCCGGGTGATGGAGTTTCTGCGCCAGCAACCGTTGCTGCGCTCCAGCGGGCGCACCGAGCAAGGTTTCGACCTGCTCACCGAGGCCCTGGCCCAGCAGCAACAGGCACAGCGTCACGCCCACTGGCGCACTTTTCCCGCCGCGCTGGGTTTGGCGGTGGTGTTGCAGGCCGGCTACAGCGCCATCCTGTTATGCGGCCTGTATGCCGTGTTGGGTGGCACCCTCGATGCGGCGAAGTTCCTGGCGCTGGCGATTCTCGCCACCTGCCTGGTGGAGCCAATGGGCGCGCTGGTCAACCTCGGTACCACGTTGCGCCAGACCCGCCACGGCTTGAATCGCCTGCGCCACCTGCTGCAGATGCCGGGGTTGCCTGAGCCTCTCGAACCCCAACCTGCCCTGGGTTACGACGTGCAAGTGCGGGACGTAGGACTGGTCCGCCAGGGCCAGGCGATCTTGCAAGGCATCGACTTCACGTTGCAGGAGCGTTCGCTGAACCTGGTGGTGGGGGCGTCCGGCTCCGGCAAGTCCAGCCTGTTGCGCCTGCTGGCGCGCTTCAGCGATGTAAGCAGTGGCGCGATTCACCTCGGCGGTGTCGACCTGCGGCAACTGTCGGCCCTGGCCCGAGATACCCAGGTCGCCTTGATGTTCCAGGACAGCCCGCTGTTGCCGGGCAGCCTGCTGGACAACCTGCTGCTGGGCCGCCCCGACGCCAGCGAAGAGCAATGGCAGCACGCCGCCCGCGCCACCGGCCTCGACCGCCTCGCCGAGCGCCTGCCCCAGGGCTGGCACACCGTGCTGGGCGAGCAGGGCGTCAGCCTGTCCGGCGGCGAGCGCCAATGCCTGGCGTTGTCGCGGGTGTTGCTCAAGGACGCGTCGCTGATCCTGCTGGACGAGCCGACCGCCGCCCTCGATGCCATCAGCGAGGCGCGGGTCAATCGGACCCTGTTGCAACTGGCCCGCCGGCACACGGTGGTGCTGGTCACCCACAAACCGACCTTGGCGCCCCATGCCGACCAGATTCTGCTGCTCGACCACGGCCAGTTGGCCCAGGTCGGCCGCCATGACGCGTTGATGGCCACGCCCGGCCGTTACCGCGAGTTGTTCCACGAGCGCGAAGCGATCAATCGCTGGCGCTTGCGCCCAGACCCTACCGTTCCCCAAAGGACCGTCCCCCATGACCGATAACCCATCACTGGCATGCGTTCATCCTGCACCCGGCGGCCTCGCACACAGCCCCGAGGCGCTGTGCGCCGGTGTCGCGCAGTTGCTCGACTATGCCCCCCAGGACCTGGAGCCCGATGCCTCGCTGATCGAGCAGGGCCTGGACTCGGTGAGCATGATGCGCCTGCCGGCCTTGCTCGCCCGCGAAGGTGTGCAGGTGAGCTTTGCCGAACTGATTGAGCAGCCGACCCTTGAGGCCTGGTGGTTGCTGATCGACCGCCGTCGCGGGCAGGCGACGCACCTCAAGCCCGTCGCCGCCGACAACGATTTCGCCCTCACACCGTTGCAGCAGGCTTATTGGTTTGGTCGCGACCCGGCCATGCCGCTGGGGGGCGTTGGCTGTCACCTGTATCAGGAGCTGGACGGGTATCAGGTCGACGCTCAACGCCTGGAAAGCGCGGTGATGCGCCTGACTCACCGCCATCCCATGCTGCGCGCCTGTTTCCCGAACGCCACTTGCCAGCGCGTGCTGCCGACCAGCCCGTGGCCTGGGTTGACCGTGCATGAACGGCCGGATGAGTTGGCCTTGCGTGAGCGCCTGGCCCACCGCTGCCTGGATGTGCGCCAGGGCGAGGTGTTTGATGTGCAACTCAGCCGCTTGCCCGACGGCCGCAGCCGGGTGCACCTGAACATCGATTTGCTGGTGGCGGACGTCCTGAGTATCAGCGTACTGCTGCGGGATCTGGCGCTGATCTACAGCGGGCAAGAGGCGCAGCTGCCACGTCTGGAATGGGATTTTGCCCACTACCTGGGCGCCACCCGAACCAGCGATGCCGGCGCGCGGGACTACTGGCTGCAACGTCTGGATGACCTGCCCGACGGCCCGCAACTCCCCTTGGCACACGAGCCGCAATCCCTCGGCCCGCCGCGTTTTCGTCGCCTGGCGATGCGCCTCGGCCGCGCGCAGTTGCGAGCCCTGGAAGACCAGGCCCGCCAACACGGCCTGACCCTGGCCAGCGTGCTGTGCTGCGCCTATACCCAAGTGCTGGGCCGCTGGAGCGCCAGCCAGCATTTCCTGTTGAACGTGCCGCTGTTCAACCGCCAGGAGCTGCACCCCTGCGTCCCGCATCTGCTGGCGGATTTTTCCAACCTGGTGCTGCTGGAGATCGACCAGCGCCAGGCGGGTTCTTTCGCGCAGCAGGCGCAAGCCCTGCAACGCCAACTGCACCGCGACATCGCCCACAGCGCCTGGCCTGGTGTGGAAGTGCTGCGTGAGTTGTCCCGCACCCGGCAAGGCGGCGCCCCCGTAGTGTTTGCCTGCAACCTTGGCGAAGCGTTTGTCGACGCCACTTGCCGGCAGCACCTGGGCGAACCGGGCTGGGCCTTGTCGCAAACGCCCCAAGTGTGGCTTGACCACCAGAGCTATCCGCTGCCCGATGGCCTGTTGCTCAACTGGGACGGGGTAGATGCGCTGTTCCCCGAAGGCCTGCTGGACGAAATGTTCACCGCCTATGGCGACCTGCTGGCGTGGCTGTGTACCGGTGACTGGCGCCAACCCGCGCCGCTGCCGTTGCCCCAAGGCCAGCAAGAGGTCCGTGCAGCGGTCAACCACACGCCCTGGGCCTATGACAAAGGCTTGCTGCACGATGGCTTTTTCCAACAGGCGCAGGTGCACCCGCAGCGGGTGGCATTGATCACCGAGGACGCTGAGTTGAGTTACGCCGAGCTGGCGGCCCAGGCCTTGCAAGTGGCAGGTGCCCTGCGCCAGTGGGGGATTGAACCGGGTGATACGGTGGCGATCACCTTGCCCAAAGGCCAGGCGCAAATCGTTGCGGTGCTCGGCATATTGGCGGCGGGCGCGGTGTATGTGCCGGTGGGTATCGAACAGCCGGCAGCCCGTCGCGACATGATCTATCAACGCGCCGGAGCCAAGGTGGTGATCACCGATACGGCCCACCGTGATCGCGGTGTATGGCTGGCGGACTTGCAAGTGGTGGACCTGGCCCAGGCGCGTTCGGCCAGGGCCCTGAAACAACCGATCGAGGTGGCGCCGGACGCACTGGCCTATGTGATTTTTACCTCTGGCACTACCGGCGAACCCAAGGGCGTCGAGGTTTCCCACCAGGCGGCGCTGAACACCGTCGCCGCGATCAACCGGCGTTATCAGGTGGGCGCGGATGACCGTGTGCTCGGGGTTTCCGCCCTCGATTTCGACCTGTCGGTGTACGACCTGTTTGGCCTGCTGAGTGTCGGTGGCGCCGTGGTGCTGCCAGCGGATGCGCGGCGCAAGGAGCCGTCCGAATGGTTGTGGCTGATCCGCCAGCAGCGCGTGACCCTGTGGAACTCGGTACCGGCGTTGCTCGACATGCTGACCCTCAAGGCCCGCGAGCCGAATGCCCTGAGCGGATTACGCCTGGCGATGGTCTCGGGTGACTGGGTCGGGCTGGACCTGCCACGCCGCCTGCGATTGGCAGCCGGCGAAAGCGCCCGGTTCGCCGCTCTCGGCGGCGCCACTGAAGCGGCCATCTGGTCCAACGTCCAGGACGTCGACGAAGTGCCGGCTCACTGGCTCTCGATTCCCTACGGCAAACCCCTGGATAACCAAAGCTTTCGAGTCGTCGACAGCCAGGGCCGCGATTGCCCGGACTGGGTGGCGGGGGAGTTGTGGATCGGCGGCGCCGGGGTTGCCCAGGGCTATCGTGGCCTGCCGCATCTCAGCGCCCAACGCTTCGTCGAGCACGCCGGGCAACGCTGGTACCGCACCGGCGATCAGGGCCGTTATTGGCCCGACGGCAGCCTCGAATTTCTCGGGCGTATGGACCAGCAGGTCAAGGTCCGTGGCTTCCGCATCGAACTCAGTGAGATCGACGTGGCCCTGGAACGCCATCCGGCCGTCAGTCGTGCCGTCACCCTGGTGTTGCCCGGGGCCAACCCGCAGTTGGCAGCAACCCTGATGGGCGACGCGCTGCCGGATGCCGAAGCCATGCGCCAGTGGCTCTGCCAATGGTTGCCGGAACACATGTTGCCGGACCACTGGCTGAACCTCACCGAACTGCCCCTGAGCGCCAACGGCAAGGTCGACCGCGCCGCACTGCTGTGGCTGGTGCAGGAGCAACGCCAGGGCGCCAGACCCGAGCATGAAGACGCGCCTCAAGGCGAAGCCGAACAACTGTTGGCCGGGCTCTGGCGCGAATTGCTCGACATTCCCCTGGTGGGACGCAACCAGGGCTTTTTCGCCCTCGGCGGCAACAGTCTGTTGGCCGCTCGCCTGATCGAACGTATCGCCCGACAGTTCGACGTCGAACTGTCGCTGAAGGACTTTTTCAACGCGGCCACCGTCGCCCGCCAGGCCCAATGGCTTGTCGCCCGACGAGAACAGGACCACGTCAACCGGAACGCAATGGTGGAGGGTGCGCTATGACACTGCAGCAACTGCAACAGGACCTCGAAGCACTGGGTGTGGAACTCTGGGAAGAGCAGGGCCGCCTGCGCTACCGGGCGCCCGCCGGGGTGATGGATGAAGGCCGCCTGCAACAATTGCGCGAACACAAGGACGCGTTGTTGCAGCAATTGATGGAACCGGTGATGCCCACCGTCTCGGCCGACCTGGCTGCCCGCAGCGAACCGTTTCCGCTGACCGACGTGCAGGCCGCTTACCTGATGGGCCGCACCCAGGCATTCAGCTACGGCGGGGTGGCGTGCCACGGTTACCTGGAATTTGAACTCAGGGAACTGGACCCGGCGCGCCTGGAGCAGGCATGGAACCATCTGATTGCGCGTCACGACATGCTGCGGGCGGTGGTGCTGGAAGACGGCTACCAACAAATCCTGCCCCAGGTGCCGCATTACCTGATCGCCCGGCATGACCTGCGCGAAGACGACGGCCGTGCACTGGCCGCTCTGCGCGAACGCATGGAAATTCGCCTGGCGTCGCCCCAGCAGTGGCCGCTGATCGAGTTGTGCGTCAGCCAGGGCCGTGAACATGCGCGCCTGCATCTCTCAGTGGATCTGCTGGTGTGCGACTACCAGAGCGTGCGCATGCTGTTGGCCGAGTTGCAGCAGGTCTATCGTGGCGAAGCCTTGCCGCCGGCGGCGCCCATCAGTTTTCGCGACTACGTACTGGGCGAGCGCCGGTTGCGGGAACAGCCGCGTTACCAGCGTGACCGCCAGTACTGGTGGGCGCGGGTCGACAGCCTGCCCGGTGCTCCGGAATTGCCCATGCAGGGCGCTCCCAGCGGACCGCGTTTCGAGCGCCGCGCCCTGAACCTGGAGGCCCGGGATTTCAACGCCCTGCGCCTGAATGCAGCGGCGGCCGGCGTGGGTGCGTCGGCGGCGATTCTTTCCTGCTATGCCGAAACCCTGGGGCGCTGGAGCCGCAAGGGGCATTTCTGCTTGAGCCTGACCTTGCTCAATCGCCTGTCGCTGCACCCGCAGGTCGATCGGCTGGTGGGGGATTTCAGCTCGGTGGAATTGCTGGAAGTCCAGACCCTGCAAGGCGGCAGCTTTGGTGAACGCAGCCAGCAGTTGCAGGAGCGACTGTGGCAAGACATGGACCACCGCCTGTGTTCCGGCATTGAAGTACTGCGCGAACTGGCGCGGCGCAAAGGCCGTGATGCGGCCTTGATGCCCTATGCCTTCACCAGCACCCTGGGCGCCGGTGGCGAAAGTGGCGGCGGGGCATTTATGCCCGGCGCAGAACTGGTGCACGGCATCAGCCAGACCCCGCAAGTGTTGATTGATTGCCAGGTCAGCGAGCGCGACAACGGCCTGTTCATCAATTGGGACATTCGCCAGGGCGTGTTCAATGAGGCCATGCTGGAAGCGATGTTCGACACCTTCGAACGTCTGCTCAAGCGCTTGGCGCGGGAGCCTTCGGCCTGGACCCTGGACGATTGCCTTGAACTGCCGGCACCCCAGCGACTGGTGCGGGAGTTGATCAACCAGACGGCGCAGCCGATTCCCCCAGGCTTGCTGCATGAACCGTTCTTTCGCCAGGCCCGGGCGCAACCCCAACGTGTCGCCCTGATCCAGGGCGCGCGACAGCTCACTTACGCGCAACTCGCCGCCCGTGCCGAGGCGATTGCCGAGCAGTTACTGGATGGCGGTTGCCAGCCCGGCGAGCGGGTCGCGGTATGCATGGAAAAAGGCATCGACCAGGTGGTCGGTGTACTCGGGATCTTGCGGGCCGGCGCGGCGTACCTGCCGCTGGACACTAATCAGCCGATGGCGCGGCGCGCGTTGATTCTTGAGAACGCCGAGGTCAGCCGGGTGCTCAGCCAGTCGTGGTTGAGCGAGGACGTGGCCTGGCCCGCCCAGGTGACCCAGTGCATACCCGTTGATCAGGCCGCAGCCAGTGCCGGACGTGAACTGCCGGCGCCGCAGGTGACACCGCAACAACTTGCCTACGTGATCTACACCTCCGGCTCCACCGGGATTCCGAAGGGTGTGATGATCAGTCACCAGGCGGCCCTCAACACGGTGGTGGATATCAATCAGCGCTTCGCCATCGGCGCCGAAGACCGGGTACTCGCCTTGGCCAGCCTGGGCTTCGACCTCTCGGTGTACGACATCTTCGGCCTGCTGGCCGTAGGTGGCGCCCTGGTGTTGCCCGACGCCGGACGCCGCGCCGACCCGTCCCACTGGGCCGAGTGCGCCCGCGAGCACGGTGTGACCCTGTGGAACTCGGTGCCCGCGCAGTTGCAGATGCTTGCCCATTACCTGCAAGCCGTGCCGGCCGCGGCACCTCAGAGCCTGCGCCTGGCCTTGCTGTCCGGCGACTGGATCCCGCTGAACCTGCCCGCCGAAATCGCTGCGTTGTTGCCTGAGCTGCAACTGATCAGCCTGGGCGGCGCCACAGAAGCGGCGATCTGGTCGATTGCCTATCCAATCACCGAGGTGGACGCACAATGGCGCAGCATTCCCTACGGCGCGCCGCTGGCCAATCAACGCTTCATGGTGCTCGACGAACAAGGCCGCGATCGCCCGCAAGGCGTTGCCGGTGAGCTGTACATCGCCGGCACGGGGTTGGCCATGGGGTACCTGGGGGACGCGGAGAAAACCGCCGAGCGTTTTATCGAGCATGCCCACAGCGGCGAGCGGCTGTACCGCACCGGCGACCTGGGGCGCTACCTCGAAAGCGGATTGATCGAGTTCCTTGGCCGTGAGGATTTCCAGGTCAAGGTTCGCGGGCATCGCATCGAGTTGGCGGAAGTCGAAAGTGCCTTGCTCAGTCATCCTCATGTCGAATCGGCCGTGGTGGTCGCTGCGGGCGAGGGCGCGTTCGAGCGGCGTTTGCAGGCCTGCGTGCGCGGGACTTTGCGTGATACTCCACTGCCTTGGCCGGCCCGGTTGGCACCCAACGCCTTGGCGGCGGCTAACGGCGTGAAAGGCCAACTGACGGAAGCGCTGATCACGCAGATGTCCGATTGCGTCGAGCGTGCCGCGTTGCTCTCCATGGGCCTGGCCCTGCAACGCCCGGGACTGTTTGATCAACCGGGCGTCGAGCACGACCTGGCCCAGATCATGAGCCTGTGCGAAGTGGCGCCACGCAACGAACGGCTGATCCGCCGCTGGCTGCAAGCGCTGCATCGCGAACAACTGGTAGACCGCAACCCAGGCACCGGCGCCTATTCGTCACTGCGGGTCTCGGGTGCTGAATACCGTCAGCTGTGGCAGCGCATCGAGGCGCTGGAACCGAGTGTGGGCTGGGGCGGTGAAGTGCTGCGCTACCTGCGGGAAAGCCAGGAGCAATTGCCTGCCCTGATGAGCGACCGGCTCGACCCGTTGCACTTGCTGTTTCCCGAAGGCCGTACCGACACCGCCGAAGGCGCCTATCGCAAGAACCTGATCAGCCAGTACCTGAACCAGGCGGTGTGTGCGGCGGTGCAGGAAATCGCCGCACTGCAACCGGCGGGCTGGCGTCTGCAGTTGCTGGAAATCGGCGCAGGCGTGGGCGGCACCAGTGCCGACCTGATTCCGGCCCTGGACGGCTTGGCAGTGGACTACCAGTTCACCGACCTGTCGCAGTTTTTCCTCAACGAAGCGCGGGAGCATTTCGTCGAGTTTCCGTGGGTCAGCTACGGGCTGTTTGACCTGAACCTCGACCACTGGGCCCAAGGCATCGCCGCCAACTCCCTGGATGTGATTCTGTGTGCCAACGTGCTGCACAACTCGCGGCATGCCAGCCAGGTACTCGCCCGGCTGCGGGAAATGCTCGCCCCCGGCGGCTGGCTGATCTTTATCGAAGCCACCCGCGACACCTACCAGATCATGGCGTCCATGGAGTTCAAGGAGGGCCTGACCGCGTTCGAGGATTTCCGCGCCGAGCAGGACACCACGTTCATCCGCCGCGAGCAGTGGCAGCAACTGTTGCAGGAAGCCGGCGCGCAGACGCCGCTGTGCATGCCGGCAGCTGACGATGCGATGTCACAGATCGGCCAGCACCTGTTCATCACGCGCTTCAAGACCGAGCGCCAGACCCTTGAGCCGGAGGCGTTGCGCGCGCATCTGGGCCAGCGCCTGCCGGATTACATGGTACCCACCGAGTGGCGGGTACTGGATGAAATGCCGCTGACGGTCAACGGCAAAGTCGACCGCCAGGCGTTGGCCAACCTCGGCATGGCCCAGGCCACGCAACAGGCCAACAGCGGGGCTGCACCGCTGGATGCGCTGGAGCGCAGTATCGCAGAGGTCTGGCAAACCCTGTTGCGGGTGCCCAGGGTGGGCCGTGAACAGGGCTTCTTTGAGTTGGGCGGTGATTCATTGCTGGTGGCGCAGGTGGTTGGTCGCCTGCGGGAAAGCCTGCCCCAGGCCCGTAACGTGCCCTGGGGGGATTTGCTGCGCCAGTTGATCAACCAGCCCACCGTTGCGGCCCTGGCGGATTACCTGCGGGGGCAGGGCAGCGAGAGCCTGTCGCCGCTGGTGCGGATTCGTGAGGAGGCGCAAGGCCCGGCGCGGATCTTTGTCCATGATGGCAGCGGCACCCTGGCACCGTATCGCGCGCTGTTTGCTGCACTCGGGGAAGAAGCGCCACTGGAGGGGCTGGTGCTCAATGATGTACCGGGTTACCTGGCTCTGGCACCGGCTACGGCGATTCGTGAACTGGCCGAGCGTTATGCCGACACCTTGCACGCCGAAGGCCGGCGCCAGGTGAGCATCGTCGGTTATTGCCTCGGCGGGTTGCTGGCGACGGAGCTGGCGTCATGCCTCGCGGCGAGGGACATCGAGGTGCTGCAACTGACAGTGATCAGCAGCTACCGCGTGCCGTTCATGATCGAGGATGACCTGCTGGCGGAGTACGTGTTCGCCCGCGTGATGCAGGCCGACCCGCACACCCTGGGTTACCCGGTGGATGAACAGGCGATGGAGCGGGCGATTGCCAAGGTGCTGCGCCAAACTCCGGGCCGCGTGCCCCAAGGTGCGTTGCTGGCGCTGCAGGATGAGCCCGACTGTGCCACGGCCCTGGCCTGCCTGCGGGCCCTGGCATCCAAGTCGGCAGATGAGCGCTTGCAGGCAATTGCAGACGCGATGCGCCACGCCGGCTCGCAACTGAGCGACCTGGACTGGCTGCGCGAGCAACTGCAGGTGCTGCGCCACAGCCTGGCCGCCGTCGCCTTGCATCAGGCCACGCCTTACGACGGTGACATGGTGTTTATCCGCCAGTGCGGTGAAGTCCAGGTACTGCCCGGCATGCACCGCGACATGAGCCAATACTGGCAGGCCCTGTGCCTTGGCGAATTGCAGGTGGTGGACGTGCCGGGCGACCACTTCAGCTGCATGCAGAGCCCCCAGGTCGAAGCCGTGGCCCGCGCGTTCGAACGGCTGGCGCAGGTGGCGGCGTGAGAGTCGGGATTGTAGGCGGCTATGGGCATGTCGGTCGGCAGGTTGCGCGGGTGCTGGTCGGTCATTGCCGCTTGCGCCTGGGCGGTCGCGACCCTGGGCAAGGGCAGCGTTTTAACGACGGCGAGTTGAACGGGCAGGCCGAGATCCGTGAAGTGGACCTGTGGGACGCCCAAAGCCTGGCGGCGTTTTGCAGCGGCTGCGACCTGCTGATCAATTGCGCGGGCCCCAGCTACCAGGTGCTCGACCGGGTGGCGCTGGCCGCTTTGGCCAGTGGCGCCGATTACATCGATGTCGGCGGCGATGATCCGCTGCATCAGCTGCTGCCCGCTCAGTTGCCGCCGGGTCGTCGTGTGGTGTTATCAGCCGGCATGTTGCCCGGGCTGTCGGGGTTGTTTCCCAAGGTGCTTGCGGCGTCGTTCGAGCGCGTCGATGCCGTGCATTGCTATGCCGTCGGACTTGGGCGGTTGTCGACAACGGCGGCCGAGGACTTTCTATTGAGCCTCGGCAACGGCTATGGCCAGGCCTCGATGGGCTGGTGCGATGGCCGTGCAATCAAGTCCGCCGTACTCGTCGATGAACACTTCGAGCGGCCCTGGCTGGTGGGCGGTCCCGTAACGGCCCACCCGTATCTAACCACTGAGCAACAGCGCTTGTTTACTGACTTGCGGGTGCGCGAAGCCCAGGCCTACAACCTGTTCGACGGCGGCCACCTGCGGGCCGCACTCGGGCGCATTCAGGGCTCGCCACCGGCTCTGCGACACACGGCAGAGAACATTGCCGCCCTGGTACAGGCCAGTGCGCTGGACCTGGCAGGGCGCACGCCTTACCAGTTGCTCGCAGTCGAAATGGCAGGCCTGCAACACGGCGAACCGCAGCAGGCCACCGCCTGGTTGCGTGCCGCCGACGGCTCGGCGTTGACCGGCACAGTGGCGGCAATCTGCGCCCTGCAACTGGCCAAACTGCCCGAAGGCACGCACTACGCTGCCCAGGTGATGGACGCCGATGACTGCTTGCGCCAGGTGCTGCGCTGGTTGCCGCAGACCCGGATCCACGTCACCACTGAACTGGAGGAGGGCGTGTTATGAAGAAAATCCCCAGCCCATGGCTGCGACGTTACCCGCAGCATCAAACGCCGCGTTGCCGATTGGTCTGCCTGCCCCACGCCGGCGGCAGCGCGGGATTTTTCAGCGGTTGGCAGGCACTGTTGCCGGCTGACATCGAACTGGTCAGCGTGCAATACCCCGGCCGCGAAGAGCGCCTGAGTGAAACCTGGCCCGGCAGCCTGGAATGGATGGCGGGCACTATTACCCGGGCGCTGTGGGACCTGTCCGACCGGCCGCTGGTGCTGTTCGGCCACAGCATGGGTGCGGCGCTGGCCTATGAGGTGACGCGGCGCCTGAACCGCCAGGGCAAGGACCTGCAACGGCTGATCGTCTCCGCCCATCCGGCCCCTCACCGGCAACGTCACAGCCAATTGCACCAGGGCCCGGATGCCGGTCTGCTGGCGGATGTGCGGCGCCTGTCGGGTGGTGCGCCATCACCCCTGGACGAACCCGAGATGCAGGCACTTTACCTGCCCGCATTGCGCAATGATTACCGCCTGATCGAAAACTACTGCGGCGATATCAGCGAGCTGCTGGACGTGCCCGTGAGCGTATGCCTGGGCAGCACCGACCGCGAAGTCGATCGGGAGGAAGCCCATGCCTGGTCGGAAGTGACGCGCCAGGTCACCGACTTTCGAACCTTCAACGGCGGGCATTTTTACCTGCGCGACAGCCAGGCCGACCTGATCGAGCACCTGGAACTGTTGCTGGGCAGCCCCGCCGAACCGGCGTGGCAGTGCTGGCCGTCGACCCCATGACCGGAGAATCCTATGAAAACACCTGAGCAGTGCAGCGGGCTGGAAGACGTCCGCCTGGGTATCGACACGTTGGACGAACAGATCATCCGCGCTCTCGGCCAGCGGTTGGCCTATGTGAAAGCTGCGGCGCAGTTCAAGCCTGACGAAGCCAGCATCGCCGCCCCCGAGCGGGTGGCCGCCATGCTGCCCCATCGCCGCCGCTGGGCCGAGCGCGAAGGGTTGGACCCGATGTTCGTGGTCCCGCTGTTTGCGCAGATCATCCAATGGAATATCGACCAGCAAGTGCGCCACTGGCGCCAGCAGCATCAAGGAGCGGAGCATGAGTGAACGTCTGCCGGGATTGCTTCAGGCGCTGACCGAGGGCGAACGCCTGGCGCGCGAGAAGGGCGGCGCAGTGCTGGTGGTGTTCAGCCTGGCCTCGGAGCGCCTGGACCCGCTGCGGTTATTTGCCGCCAACCGCCAGGTACTCGGGCAAAGCCTGTTCTGGTCAAGTGACCGGGGCGCACTGGCCATGGCCGGCTTTGGTTGTACCGAGGAAATCAGCCCCGGGGCCGATGACCGCTTCAACGCCAGTGCCCTGGCGTGGCAGGCGTTGCTCAGCCAGGCCCATCAGGTGGGGCCGCGCCAGCCGTTGCTGTGTGGCGGCTTTGCGTTTGACCCGAAGGGCCCACGCTCGCTCAAATGGCAGTCATTCGCCGCCACCTCCCTGGTGCTGCCGCGCATCCTGCTGCTGCGGGAAGCCGAGCAACATCATGTGATCTTCAGCCAGTGGCTGGAGCCCGGGGCGGACGCGGTGCGTTGCGCCCAGAGCCTGGAAACCCAGTGGACGTTGCTTCTGTCCCGCTACGCCAGTGCGCCACGCCAGGAGATTCCCCTCGGCACACCGAGCGACGAAAACACCATCAGCGCGCAGCAATGGCAAGACACCGTGGCGACGGCCGTGCAGCGCATCAACGCCGGCGACCTGCGCAAGGTGGTGCTGGCCCGCGAAGTGCGGTTGACCACCTCACGGACGATCCCCTGTGGCCCGCTGCTGGAAAACCTCAAGGCGGCCTATCCCCAGGCGTACCTGTTTGCGTTCAGCCGTGGTGACAGCTGCTTTCTCGGCGCAACGCCGGAGCGGCTGGTGCGGGTGACTCGTGGCACGCTGAACACGGTGGCGTTGGCCGGTACTTGCCCGCGTGGTCGTCACGAGCAGCACGATGCCGAACTTGGCCAGGCCTTGATGGACAGCCCCAAGGACCGCCACGAACACACCCTGGTGGTTCAAACCCTGCGCGAAGCATTGCAGCCCTATTGCGCGATGCTCGACATTGCCAGCCAGCCGCAGTTGCACCGGCTGGCCAACGTGCAGCACCTGTTGACGCCGGTGATGGGCCGCTTGCATCCCCAGGTGCAATTGCTGCAACTGGTGCAGGCCCTGCACCCGACGCCGGCGGTGGGTGGCTTGCCGCGACGTGAGGCGATGGCCTATATCCGAGAGCACGAGCAGCTCGACCGTGGCTGGTACGCAGCGCCAGTGGGCTGGATGAATGCGCAGGGTGATGGTGAATTTGCCGTGGCGTTGCGCTCGGCGTTGATCAGAGGCTGTGAGGCGTACCTGTTCGCCGGCTGCGGCATTGTCGCCGAGTCGGATCCCGGGAGTGAGTACGAGGAAACGTGCTTGAAGCTGCGGACTATCCGCGATGCCTTGCGGCCTTCGGACGGAGTGCAGGTGGCGTCAGCCTGAGGAAGGCTCTCGCCCGGCAGGCCGGGCGAGAGCATGCAGCGTCTGGATCAGTTCAAGCCAAGCTTGCCACGCAGTGTGGACAGGTCTTCCGCCAGGGTATTGACCGGGCCAACCAGGGCTTTGCGGTCGGCTTCCTTGACCTTGTCGTAGGTCTCGAAACCGCCATCCTTGGTTTTGTACTTGGCCAGGATCTTGTCCACGGTGGCGAAGTTCTTGTCGACTTTGGCAACGAAGGCCTTGTCTTGCTTCTCGATCTGCGGACGGAACAGGTCGACGATTTTCTTCGCGCCGTCGATGTTGCCCTGGAAGTCATACAGGTCGGTGTGGCTGTAGCGGTCTTCTTCACCGGAGATCTTGGTCGCGGCGACTTCTTCCAGCAGGGCAGCAGCACCACCGACGACTTTTTCCGGCGGGAAGGTCAGGCCGTCCACGCGGGTTTTCAGGTCCAGTACGTCGCTGTTGAGCTTGTCCGCCAGGGCGTCGAGGCCTTTGGTGGTGTTCTCGGAGAACAGGCTGTACTCGATGCGGTGGAAGCCGGTGAAGTCTTCGGCTTTCACGCCTTTCTCGTGGTCGTCCACGCGGGAGTCGATGGAGGCGTCGAGGTCGCTGAACAGTTCGGCGATCGGCTCGATCGACTCATAGTGCACGCGGGTTGGCGCGTACAGCTTCTTGGCGGTGGCCAGGTCGCCTTTTTTCACGGCGTCGGTGAACGCCTGGGTCTGGGTGACCAGCTCGCCGATTTCTTCGGTGACGTAAATCTTGTAGTCCGACACCGGCCCTACCAGATCCAGCGGCGCGGTGGCGGCGAAGGCGGCCAGCGGCGAAAGGCTCATTAACAACGACAATGCGAGAGACGACTTCTTCATGGGACGATTTCCGCTCTGGGGTTTGTTTTAGGTTTTGGCAGTGGTTTGTGGATGTGTCGCATCAAGCAGCGTGCGCCCGATGAAATCCTGGGCCCCGGTGACGCCTGGCAAGGTGAAGAAGTAACCGCCGCCAACCGGCTTCAGGTATTCCTCCAGAGGCTCGCCGTTGAGCCGGGTTTGCACGCTGATAAAGCCTTTCTCCAGGTCAGCCTGGTAGCAGATGAACAACAGCCCCATGTCCAGCTGACCGTTTTTGTTGACGCCGTTGGAGTAGTTGAACGGCCGGCGCAGGATCAGGTTGGCCTGGGTCTGTGCAGTACGCGGGTTGGCCAGGCGGATGTGGGCATCGAGCTTGGTCAACTTGCCTTCCGGGTCCTTGCTGTAGTCCGGGACCTGGGTTTCTTTCTGGCCATCCATGGGCGCGCCACTGGTCTTGATCCGGCCAATGATGCTTTCTTGCTCTTGCAGCGGGGTGCGGTCCCAGCGTTCGACGAAGTTGCGGATGATCCGCACCGCCTGGTAGCTGCCGTTGGCGGTCCAGGCCGGTTCGTCGCTGCCTGGCTGGACCCACACAATCTGATCCATCGCCTTGTTGTCGTTGGAGTTCGGGTTGGCCGAACCGTCGCGAAAACCGAGGAAGTTGCGCGCGCTTTGCGCCGGCTCGCCGGGGCGGGCAGGGGCCTGGGGCGGCACGCTGCCTTCCTGCTTCCAGCGCACCAGCAGCAGGTCCGGCAGGTTTTTCACGATATCGCGCAGGGCGTGGATATTGGTGTCCGGGGTGTTAGAGCTGAACTGCAGGCTCAGGTCGCCGTGGCACTGCGCCGGTTCCAGTGCATCGTTGGGGAAACCGACCATGCGGATCAGGCGCTTGGGCTTGGCCGCGGCCAGGCCGAAGCGTTCGTCGAACAGCGACTCGCCCACCGATACGGTGATGGTCAGGTTGTCCGGTGTCACCACCGGGCCGAGGATGCCGGAGTCGGTGGGGGGCAGTTTCGGGTCGACTTGCACCACGGTGCCGCCGGTCATCAGGAATGCGATGCGCTCGTTCAGGGTGCGGAACAGCCGCTCCAGGTCCTCGCGGTCGCTGGCCAACACGTCGAATGACACCAACATGCCGCAGGCCGGGCGCGGAGTGACGATGCCGGTCTGGTGCTTGCCATGGAAATCGTGGTGGTCCTGGGTCTTTTCACTGCTTGGCGCGGTGGTCACCTGTGCCGCCGCGTTGGCAGCCATTGCCGGGCAGCTCAGGCTGCTGCCGGCAATGGCCGCGCCAGTGGCGGCCATACCCAGCAATACACGACGACGCTGGGCGGAAAATTGTTCTGAATCACTCATGTCTACGGTCGTCTTCACTTCAGGCCGGAAAGGCCAAGGGCGGGGTCGATTCCATCGAGTGCAACGGCCAGAGCCTTGGCCTTGTCGGCGATCTGCTTGCGCTGATCGGCGGTAACGCTGTCATACGAGGCGTAGCGGCCATCGACTTTCAAACCGTTGAGTTCGGCATCGAGGGCGGTGATCGCGCTGTCGATCCCCGGCAGCAATTGCGCGGCAGATTTGGTCAGCAGCGGGCGCATCAGGTCGACCACTTTGCGGGCGGCGTCCAGGTTGGCGGCGAAGCCGTTGAGGTCGGTATGGCTGTAGCGTTCTTCCTCACCGCTGGCGGCACGTACGTCGGCCAGGCTGTTGAGGTTGCGCACCACGATGCTCACCAGTTGCTCCGGCGGCAGCGACTGGGCCAGCAGCTGTTGCTTGAGGCTGGTGACGTCGGTGACCAGGCGCTGGGCAATCGGCGCCAGGCCGTCGAGATTGCGTTGCTGGAACAGGCCGTATTCGAGACGGTGGAAGCCGCTGAAGGCCGGGTCCTGCTCGCGCTTTTCAAAGTAGTCGGCGCGGGCGTTGATCGCGTTGTCCAGTTCCGCCAGGCGTTGCGAGGCCGGGGCCAGGCGCTGGTAAGCCTCGCGGGCCGGTACGTAAAGCGCCTGGGCCTGGGCGAGGTCGCCGGCTTCGATGGCTTGGTCCAGCGCGGTAACGGCCTTGACCAGGGCGCTACCCTGGCTGCTCAGGTACACGCGGAACTCCGACAGCGGGCCGATAAACGCGACCATCGACGGCTTGGCCTTGGCTTGGGCGTCAGACTCGGCAGTCGGTGTCACCTTCAAGGTGCCACGCGGGTTGCTCAGCAGGCCGCAGGTGATCTGGTAGTCGCCGGGCAGCAGGTTGGCGTTGATCACCTGGCTCAGGCCCGGGGCGATGTTCTCGCGCTCTTCGACCACCAGCACGCCGTCGAGGATTTCCCATTCCACGGCACGGTCCGAGCGGTTGATGATGCGGAAGCTGGCGCGTCCGGCCGGTACCGTCAGCGCATTCGGCTCGCAGCTGTGGGCGTGGATGGTGACGGCGATTTCATCGTGGTTGGCCTGGCGCTTGGAGGCGGCCAGTTGCGAGGCGTAGTAGAACAGGCCACCGGCGGCGATCATCACGACCACCGAGCCGCCCACCGCCCAGCGCAAGGCGCGGGAGGGCGGAGCCGGTTGAGGGGTTTGGTTGGACAAGAGGCGGTCCTTACTGGCTGGAAACGGAAGAGGTTGTGCGGGTAGCCGGCTTGCTCGGCGGCGCCGGCAGGAAGAACATCACCAGGGCCACCACCAGGTAAATCAGGTAGGCACCGAGGGTGCTGATGGTCGGGGCGTCCTGATAGCCGAACATGCCGGCCAGCACCGAGCCCAGCGGGCCATCCATCGGCAGCGTCGCGCTGAAATCGAACAGTACGGTTTGCAGGTGGTTCCATACCCCGGCTTCGTGCAGGGCTTGTACCGAGTTGGCGAGGATGCCGGCGGCCACCACCAGGATGAACAGGCCGGTCCAGCGGAAGAACGCACCGAGGTTCAGGCGCATGCTGCCGGTGTAGATCAGGAAGCCGACGATGATCGCCAGGATCAGGCCGAGCAGGGCGCCAATCGGCGCGCCCGGACCTTCGCTTTGCTGGAACACGGCCAGCAGGAAGAACACGGTTTCCAGGCCTTCACGGGCCACGGCGAAAAACACCATGGCAATCAGTGCGGTGACCTGGTGTTTGGAGCCGGCCAGGGCATGATCGAGGGATTCATGCAGGGAATGCTTGATGGAACGCGCGACCTTGCGCATCCAGAACACCATGGAGCTGAGAATGCCCACGGCCACCAGGCCGACGATGCCTTCGAACAGTTCCTGTTGTTTCTGCGGGAATTCGGCACTCACCAGTTCCAGGCCACCGCCGACCAGCAGCGCGAGGGCCGCTGCCAGAAATACGCCGATCCACACTGCGGGCATGTACTGGCCACGGCCAGTTTGCTTGAGGTAGCTGGCAATAATGCCAACGATCAAGGCGGCTTCTATGCCTTCGCGCAGCATGATTAAAAAGGGAACAAGCATTCGGCACCGAATCGTCACTAGATAGGATGCTAAGTTGTAACATAATGATACTCATTACTAAACAGGGAATATTGACCTTTACTGAACCTTGACTGAACGGTGGTGGCAAACCGCATCCGACACTAGAATGCGCGGCATCGTCCCAGCCACCGGATTGCGCCATTCCCCATGTCGGAAAAAGACACGATTTCCATCCAACTGGTCCGCGAAGCCCTGTTGCAGAGCTGTGCGCCGGGTGCGGCGACCGATGAAGTGTTGACCAAGGTCGGGATTGATCCAGCACTGCTGGGCCAGCCAACCGCACGCGTCCCGGCAACCGCTTACGCACGCTTATGGCGGTTGCTGGCACGGCGAATGGACGATGAATTCTTTGGCATGGACCCGCGCAAGCTCAAATCCGGCAGCCTGGAGTTCCTCTGCCGGGCCTCCATGGCACAACCGAGCCTGGCCACTGCGATGGAAACCGGCCTGGGGTTCCTGTCACTGATGCTCGAGCGCCTGCCGGCGCAACTGGTTCGCCAGCAGAGCCTGGCGGAAATCGTCCTGTTGGAGCCGGAGCCCGCACCCAGGCGCGCCTTCACCTATTTCGCCTACTGGATGATCGTCCACGGCGTCGCCTGCTGGCTGGCGGGGCGCCGGATCCCGATCCTGGCGATTGAACTGCGTTGCCCGCAGCCGGACTTCTGCGACGACTACCAGGTGATGTTTTCCGACAACTTGCGCTTTGACCGGCCGCGTACCCGGATGATCTTTTCCGCCGACTGCCTCGACCTGCCGATCAAGCGCAGCCCGGAGGAGCTCAAGCGCTTCCTGGCCCATGCGCCCGCCAACATCCTGGTCAAATACCGCGACCCGGACAGCCTTGCCACCCGCATCAAGACCGACCTGCGGCACATGCCTGCCGACACCTGGCCGGAAACCGAAGGCCTGGCCGCATCCCTGTGCATCTCGGCCTCGACCCTGCGCCGGCGCCTGGCGGAAGAAGGGCAGACCTACCAGGGCCTCAAGGACAGCGTGCGCAAGGAGTTGGCGATCGTCTGGCTGGCCGATTCCGACATCAGCTTTGCCGAGATCGCCACCCGCCTGGGGTTTGCCGATGCCAGCTCGTTCTACAAGGCGTTTCGCAAGTGGTCGGGCTCCAACCCCGGGCACTATCGCAGCCTGATATTGAACGAAGCACTGAGCCAGTAGGTCACTGCCAGGCACCCCCGGCACGTCTGCCTGCTTATCCACGCCTTTAATGATCTGGGTCACTTTCCTGCGCCGCCGTGCGTGTGATATTCGGCGCCACCGCTCCATCGTTCGTTTCCTGACGCAGCCTGATCGGCATTTGTCGCGATCAACGTCTACGCCATTTCCCTCATTCAAGAGCAGGATTTCATGGCACTTCACAGAACCGTAGAGACCCAGGACCAAGCCATCGAAGACGTCTATTCGAGTGGCTCCGCCCAGCACAAACTGCCCAAATACCGCCTCCCGGACCACTCGACCACGCCGTCGGCCGCCTACAACCTGGTGCGCGACGAACTGCTGCTGGACGGCAATTCCCGGCAAAACCTGGCGACTTTCTGCACCACCTGGGTCGAGCCCGAAGTGCAGCAGTTGATGGCCGATGCCCTCGACAAAAACATGATCGACAAGGATGAGTACCCGCAGACGGCCGAGATCGAAAACCGTTGCGTGCACATCATTGCCGACCTGTGGCACGCGCCGAAATCGTGGCAAACCGTGGGTTGCTCCACCACCGGTTCCAGCGAAGCGGCGATGCTTGGCGGCCTGGCACTGAAGTGGAGCTGGAAGAAACGCCGGGAAGCGGCGGGGCTGCCCACCGACAAACCGAATTTCGTGTGCGGCCCGGTGCAGATCTGCTGGAAGAAATTCGCCCGTTATTTCGATGTGGAAATTCGCGAAGTGCCGTTGCGCGGTGACGCATTGGGCCTGCGCCCGGCCGACCTGCGGGAATATTGCGACGAAAACACCATCGGTGTCGTCGCGACCCTGGGCGTGACCTTCACCGGGATCTACGAACCGGTCGCAGCCCTGGCGGCCGAGCTGGACTCGATGCAACGTGACCTCGGCCTGGATATCCCGATCCATGTCGACGCGGCGAGCGGCGGGTTTATCGCCCCGTTCATCCAGCAAGAGCTGCAATGGGATTTTGTCATCGAGCGCGTCAAGTCCATCAACGCTTCCGGCCACAAGTACGGCCTGGCGCCGCTGGGCGTCGGCTGGGTTATCTGGCGCTCCACCGAAGACTTGCCGGAAGAGTTGATCTTCTACGTCGACTACCTGGGCGGCAACATGGCGACCTTTGCCCTGAACTTCAGCCGGCCCGGCGGTGAAATCATCGCCCAGTACTACAACTTCCTGCGGCTGGGGCGCGACGGCTACACGCGGATTCAACAAGCGTGCTCCGACACGGCGCAATGGCTGGCCTCGGAAATCACCAAGTTTGCCCCGCTGGAACTGGTGTACGACGGCAAGGATGGGCTGCCGGCGGTCTGCTACAAGCTCAAGGACGGCGTCGACCACGGCTTCAGCCTCTACGACCTGTCGGAGCGCGTGCGCATGCGCGGCTGGCAGATCGCGTCATACCCGTTGCCGTCCGATCGGCAGAACGTCGTGGTACAGCGCATCCTGGTACGGCATGGCGTGAGCCGTGACCTGGTGGCGTTGCTGCTGGAAGACCTGCGCAAGGCCGTTGCCCACCTGCAGAAAAACCCGGTGGAGCATTCCGACGCGGGCCCCAGCTTCAGCCATGGCGCCATCGCCGACCCGGTCATCCCGGCCGACACCCCGAACCTCGACTGAACGCACTGAACACCCGCCGGGCCTCGAGGCCCGGTGCCTTTAGCGTTGCATCGCCAGGTACGAATCATCGTGACTGCCTTCTTTACTTTCCTGCACGACAACCCCTACATCCTGCTGTTCCTGGTGGTTGGCCTGTCCGTCTGGGTCGGGCGCGGCACCATCAAGGGTTATGGCCTGGGCGCGGTGGCCGGGGCCATCGTGATCGGCTGCGCGATTGCGACGTGGGCGTCTTACTACGGCGTGCATTTCGAACTCGATAACTTTACCAAGAGCCTGTTTTATTACCTGTTCATGTACGGCGTCGGGCTGCGGGTCGGGCCTTCGTTCATCAACAGTCTCAAGGGTGATGGCCTGAAATTCACCTTCCTGGCGATCCTGTCCTCGTTCCTCGGGCTGGGTATCGTGGTGCTCGGCGTGCGGCTGTTATCCCTGCCGGTGGGCGCGGCGGGCGGGATTCTTGCCGGTTCGCAAACCATGTCGGCGGCGATTGGCTCCGCCGAACAGGCGATTACCTCGGGCGTGGTGCCGCTGCCACCGGGCACCACGGCGGCGGCGGCCACCGCGATGATCGCGCTGTCTTACGGCATCACCTATATCTGGGGCACGGTCGGCATCATCCTGATCTGCAAATACCTGCCGCGCTGGTGGGGTGTGGATGCGCGCAAGGCGGCCAAGGCATTCGAGGTGGAGCACGGTGTGCCGAACGTCGACGATGCCGGGCTCAGTGGGTATCGGCCGTTTGACCTGCGGGCCTATCGCCTGGTGAACCCGGAGCTGGTGGGGCAGAGCATCGCGCAGTTTCGCCAGCGCTTTGCGTTGTACCAGATCGAGAACGTCGAGCGTGGTGAAGAGTTGCTGGGGGCTGATCCGACGCTGGTGTTGCAGCTGGGCGATGTGATCGCCCTGGGCGGCAGCCTGGATGCGCTGACCGATCACATGGGCCTGATCGGGCCGGAAGTACCGGATGCCCGGGCGTTGAATATACCGCTGGATGAGGCGGTGATTCTGGTGACCCACAAGGATGCCGTGGGCAGGGCGCTCAAGGAATTCAGCCAGTCGCCGATTGCCGGGCAGGTGCAGTTGGTGGGGATTGAGCGGGGTGGTGCGCCGGTTCCGGTGGGGCTGGAAACGCGGTTGCAGCGCCTGGATGTGATGCACTTGATTGGCTTGCGCAGTGCCATCGACAAGGCCACGGCGTTGCTGGGCAAGGCGGGGCGGGCGAGTACGGCGACGGATTTGCTGACGCTGTCGCTGGGTATGGTGCTGGGGTTGTTGATCGGGCTGATTCAGGTGCCGGCGTTCGGTGCGGCGGTGGGGCTGGGCAATGCGGGCGGGTTGCTGGTGTCGGGGATTATCGTCTCGTCGCTGGTGTCGCGGGTGCGGTTTTTCGGCAATACACCGAATGCGGCGCGCAACATTCTCGAGGACATGGGGTTGATATTCTTTGTCGCGATTGTGGGGGTGAATGCGGGGGCTAACCTGGTTTCGCAGATTAGCGCGATCATTGCGTTGAAGATCTTTTTGCTTGGGTTCGTGGCTTGTACGATTCCACCGTTTATTGTTTGGGCTGTGGGTTTTCATGTGTTCAAGATCAACCCGGCGATTCTCATGGGCGGTGTTGCGGGGGCGCGGAGTCACTCGGGGCCGGCGCGGGAGGCGGCCAAGGAAATTGATAGTACGGTGCCGTGGATTGGGTTTCCGGTGGCGTATGCGGTGTCGGGGATTTTGCTCACGGTGTTTGGGTATTTTGCCATGGTGCTGGCGCGGTAGCTGTATTGGGTACATATCCGTTGCTGCGGTAACGGCCACTTATGGTTC
>NZ_JACAPH010000047.1:0-7789 GCF_013385805.1 Pseudomonas sp. C6002
TTGCTTTTGCTTTTAACACTCAAGCCGGCCGGGAGGCCGCTGTGCTCTTGCTTTTGATTTTGATCTGCGGGCCCCGTCAACCACGATGGCCGCAAGTAGGCACGGTGGAGCGGGTAAACCGGCAAGGATGCCGGTTTAGCCGCGCCTAAGCGAGGCACCGAGTGGTGGGGCAAAGACCTTTTGGTTACTTTTGGGGCGTTTGCCAAAAGTGACCCGCTGTAAGAGCGGAACCATAGGTGGCCGTTACCGCAGCAACGGATATGCCCCCCATCCAAACCCCAAATCACCGCGGCACCGCCCGAATCACCGCCCTAACCCCCTGCCCCCCGGGAATCGCCTTATCCACCGAAGGCAACTGCGGCGCCTGCACATCCGGCATCGCCCAGCTATGCTCCGGCTGCAACCCACCCTGGGCCCTGCGCATAAACTCATAGCGATTCAGCGTAATACTGCGCCCCGCCCCACCGTCACGAATAATGTAGGGCCGCAAAAACACCATCAAATTAGTCTTCGTCACACTGCGCTTTTCATTCCTGAACAACGCCCCCAACCCCGGAATATCCGACAACCAGGGCACCGCGTCATTGCTCTGGCTATACCCATCCTGCAACAGCCCGCCAAGCACCATGATCTGCCCGTCATCCAGCAAAATACTCGTATCAATCGCCCGCTTGTTCGTCACCGTCCCGGCATCCACCGAAGCCCGCGTGTCGACGCTGCTGACCTCCTGATAAATATCCAGCTTCACCGTCCCCCCCTCGGAAATCTGCGGCCGCACGTTCAGCTTCAGCCCCACTTCCTCGCGCTGCACCGTCTGGAACGGGTTATTGCTCGTGCCGCCGCCGCCCGTCACATAACTGCCGGTGACAAACGGAATCGTCTGCCCCACAAAAATACTCGCCGCCTCGTTATCCAGGGTCAGCAGGTTCGGCGTCGACAACACATTGGTCCCGCCCTTGCTCTTCAACGCCCGGGCCAACACCTTGAGGTCCAGCACCTTGCCAATCCCCGGAATGTCCACCGAGCCATTCACCAGCCCGATGTTCAAACCCTTGGGCAACACATCAATGCTGGTCTTGCTGGTGGGGGTTCCATTCAAGCCGCTGCCCCCCAGGTTCACCCCGCCAAAGCCCCCCTTCCCGCCCAGGTTCCCCGCCTGCCACTGCACCCCGAACTCGCTGGCATCGTCCTCGCCCACTTCGACGATCAGGCTCTCGATCACCACCTGGGCGCGACGCTGGTCGAGCATGTCGATCACCTCCCGCAGGTTGCGATACAGCGGGTCCGGCGCGGAGATCAGCAAGGTGTTGGTGGTGGCGTCCGCCTGGATCGTCACGCCACCGGCGCTGAATGCGGTGTTCTGGTCGGTAGGGGAAGAGGCTCCGGTGCTGCTGGTGTCCTGCCCGTAACCACTGGGCTGGACAGTGCCGCTGCCGGCGGGATTGCCGCTGCTGTTCTGGGTACTGCCCTGGCCACCCTGGGTGTTGCCGCCCATGCTGCTCAACTTGCCACGGGCATTATCACTGGTACCGGAGTCGCTCTCGCCGGTCAGCAAGCCCCGCAGCGACTGCGCCAACTTGCCGGCCTGGGCGTTGCGCAGGTACACCACGTGCATATTGCTCGGGTTGCTCTGGGCGTTGTCGAGCTTGTAGATCAGGTTGCGCGCCAGTTCCGTGCGCTCCGGGCTGCCGGCGCGGATGATGATGGAGTTGGAGCGCGGGTCGCCGATCACGTTGATCTTCTGGGTCTGGTCGGCGCCCTGGGTTTCGAGGAGTTCCGAGACCATGGCGGCGATGTCCACGGCGATGCCGTTCTGCACCTTCACCACGTCGGTGTCGATGGCGCTCGGGGTGTCGATGCCGTCGATGATCTGTGCCACCCGCGCCAGGTTTTCCGCGTAGTCGGTGATCACGATGCTGTTGTTGCCGGGGTAGGCGTTGATCGGGTTGTTCGGCGAAACGATCGGGCGCAGCACCGGGATCAGGTTCACCGCGTTTTCGTATTGCAGGCGGAAGGTGCGGGTCTGCATGCCCTGCCCGCCCGGGTTGGCGCCGCTGTAGATCGGCCCGCCCAGCAGCTTGGCGTCCGCCTCCGGCACCACCTGGGCCACGCCGCCTACGTCGACCACGCTGAAGCCCTGCATACGCAGCGCCGCCAGCAGCATGTCGTAGGCCTGGTGCGCCGGTACCTGGCCTTCGCTGACCAACGTGAGGTTGCCTTTGACACGCGGGTCCACCAGGAATTGCTGGCCGGTGGCGCGGGACAAGGCGCGCACCACCGCCTGGATATCGGCGTCGACAAAGTTCAGTTGTACCGGTTGATCACCCAGCGGGTTGCGCGCCCTGGCCGGTGCGGTGCCATGGCTGCGGGCGCTGTTGGTCACCGGGTGTTGCACCCGGGGTGGCGGCACGGTTTCGCGCTGGCGGTCCAGTGGTGTGTCGCCGCTGCGCCGGGTGTCGGCCAGGGGTTGGCCAAGCTCGCTGTCCACCAGCAACGGCGCGGAGGATTGGGGGTTGCTGCACGCTCCCAGCGCCAACAAGAGCAAAGGGGCGACCTTGCGATAAGGCGCAGCGTTGGGCAATGACCACTTCATGAAGCTTCCTTAGCGCCAGGCGCCTGATCCATGCGAACGGTCCCGGACAAGGTGCCGGCCGAGTTTGAAGGGGTGGCCTCGCCTGCGCGTTGCAGGCGGGCCGCAGAGACTTCCAGGGAGAACGGCCGGGGGTTGGCCAGCAGCCAGTCGATCACCGCGTCCGCCGGGGCGTCGTCGAAGGTCAGGCGCCAGCTGCCGGTGTCCTGCGGCTGCAATTGATAGCGGCCCTGCAGCCCGGCGTTGTCGAGGGACTGGTGCAAGGCGGTTTCCAGGTCACTGCTGCGCGGGGCTGGGGCGACGCCTTGCAGCAGCACCTGCAAGGCCTCGGCCTGGCTGCGCAGTTTCGGGGTTTCGGCTTGCCAGTAGTCGATCTTCTTCAGCGGTGGCTGGATCAACAGCAACCAGGTCAGCAGGCCCGCCAGCACCAGGCCGGCACCCACCAACAGACGTTTTTCACGCATGGCCAGGCCGTTCCAGAACACCTGGGCCTGGCTGCGCAGAAGCTGCCAACGCTTATTCATCTTCGGCCTCATCGTCTGCATCGGCTTCAACGCGCTCGGTGAGCGGGCCGACTGTCCAGCCCTGGTCGTCGCGACTGGCGCTGAACCCGGCCTGGGCCAGCAGCGCCTGCGCGTCAGCGGCCAGCGCCGGGGTCCGGGCGTCCGGCAGCAGGCTCAGCTGCAGGCGGCCTTGCTCGTAGCTCAAGCTCTCGACGCTGCCCGCCATGGACGGCAGGCTGCTGCCCGCCAGCGCCAGCAAGCCGGTAAAGCGCTGCCCAGGTTCGGCCGCCGCGCCGCTCTGGCGTGCGGCCAGTTGCTGACGGGCTTGTTGCAGCGGGTTGAGAATCACCGGCAGTTCGGGGAAGGCCTGGCGTACTTGCTGGCTCATCTGCGCCTTGAGGCGTTGGCCTTCGTCGACCTGGCGGGCGGCGTAGAGGTTCAGGCCCAGGGCCCAGATGGCGACCGCCAGCGCCGTGCAGGCCGCCGCCCTGCCCCAGCCACCGGTTGCCGCCTGCTGGAGCCGACCGTGCAAACCCCAGCCCGGCGCAGTACCGCTCCAACGGGCAACGTCGGCCACATGGAGCACATCGACACCGGTGGCGAGCAGGTCATCCAGCGCCTGCTGCCCCAGAGGGTGTACCGCGCCCTGCTGCAGGCTATGGCGCAGTAGCAAATGCCCGTCGCAGAAGGCCGCGCTCGCTGGCCCGCTGACCGGCAGCGCGTAGGGCGCCGGGTACAGGCCACGCACTTTGATTTTCAGCTGGGTCGTTATCCGGCCCAGGTGCTCAAGGCTGCTTTTGGGCAACCAGCCGACCTGCACCAGGCCGCTGCTGTCCCGTGGACCGTGGGCCACATGCATCAACTCCAGCGGGCCGAGGATCAGTGCCTGGGCCGCACAGGTCACTGCATCGTCGACCTTGGCGGAGGGCAATTGCGGCAGCTCCAGGCTGGTCAGCAAGCTGTCCCGTGGATGCAGAAAACACTCCGCCTGGGTATTCGACCATTGCGCCAGGCGGCCCTCGCCCTGCTGGCTGACCTGCCCGGCGCGGTCCAGCCAGGCGAACTGCACCTGGCTCTCGGTGGTGAGTTCATCCAGTGGCGGCAAGCCGATGCGCAAACGCTTCATACGCCCACCCGCGACCAGATCACCTGGGGCTGACGGTCTTCCGGGCGATACAGCAACGCCTCCAGCGTGACCCGACGCTGCTCGCGGCGCGCCTGGCCGTGCACGCGAAACCACTCGCTGGTGATCCCCACCTGCACCGTGTCCACCGCGACCTGTGGCATGCGCAACCGGTTGACGAAATCCCCGCGATTGACAAACCAGCGCCCGCCGTCGCGCTCGGCCACCAGTGCCTGAGCCTGGGACAGGCTGAGCCCCGGCACCACGCTGCTGAGTACCTCGGCGCTGGCGGTATTGCCGTTGACCCAGGTATTGCCGGGCAGCACGCTGACATAGCTCGCCATGCGCCGCAGTTGGCGCGGGTCGAGGCCTTCGATACCGCTGAGGTCGGTGAGGCTGCGCAACATCGGGTACTTGGCCGGGATCAATGGCGCGGCGGCACCGGGCGAGGTATCCCGGCTGCTGTTGAAACCGCCGGTAAGCGAGGCGCCGAGCTCGCGCTGGTCGTATGAGTCGATCACTCGCCGGCTGATGCGGCGACTCACGGCCGGCTCGATGCCGATCAACTGGCACAGGCGTTCGAAGCTCTGCAATTGCCCGGCGTCCGGGTGTTGTTGGGTCACCAGGTTGCGCAGGTTGAACTTGCCTTGCTCATCCTCAATCCGCCCCTCGAAAGCACCGCCGAGGGGCCTTGCCCACGGTTGATCGAGCCGGGTCAACACGTCCTGGCGGCGCGCGTCCCACAGGAGCTGGCGACTGGTTTCCAGGCCGCCATTCAACAACCATTGGCCCTGGATACGCAGTTGTTCAGCTTCCAGGCTGCGGGTGAACACGGTTTGCCGGGTGAGCATGGCGCCGGCAAGCACCGCGACCACGGCCGCGATCAGCAAGGCACTGATAATCGCCATGCCGCGCTGCTTCGCCGCTGGGGGCGAATGGCTGTTCATCGCCGGCCTTACAACTGCCAGGAGCCGATATCGGCGTTCACGCCGTCACCATCAGGTTTCCCGTCGGCGCCGAGGGAGAACACATCCACTTCGCCGTTGGCCCCTGGGTTGAGGTAGTGGTACGGGTTGCCCCACGGGTCGTTGGGCAAGCGTTCGAGGTAGGCGCGCCAGTTGCTGTTTTTCGCATCGGCCGGGCGTTCCACCAGCACCTTCAGGCCCTGGTTCATGCTGGGATACGAGCCGTGGTCGAGGCGGTAGAGTTTCAGGGCCTGCATCAGCCCGCCAATGTCCTGCCGGGCCGCTGTGGCCCGCGCCTGGTCGGGGCGGTCGAGCACCTTGGGCACCACCAGCGCCGCCAGAATCCCCAGGATCACCACGACCACCATGATCTCGATCAGGGTGAAACCGCGCTGCCTGCGCGCTGACGTGAAGTGTGCGATATCCATGTCGACATTCCTTGGCTTGAGTGCATTTCGTGGCGCAGTGTTGCAAGAACACATGTCAGTCATGTTGAAAATCCTCGGGAGCTTTGGTCGCCAATCGGTCAACTCCCGGGGCTAGTCTGCGGGCCTGTTTCCCGGTTTTGAGTACGCCATGGGCGGGCCCCGCAACGAGCAAGGTTTCACCCTGATTGAAGTGTTGGTGGCACTGGCGATCATCGCCGTGGCCATGGCGGCGGCGGTACGCGTGGCCGGGCTGATGACCACCAGCAACGGCCTGCTGCGGGACAAGTCGATGGCGCTGCTGGCAGCCCAGGGCCGGATGGCGGAACTGCGCCTGGAAGGTCGGGTGAGCACCGGGCGCAAGACGTTCGACTGCGACCAGGGCCGGCTGAAACTGCGTTGCGAACAGACCATCAGCAACGGGCCGGATGGGCGCCTGTTCCAGGTCAGCGTGCAGGTGCTGGACGCCACCCGGGAAGCGCCCCCCCTGGCACGCCTGGAGACACTGCTGGGGCGCCCGCCGGTGAAGCGCCCGGTTACTGCCGAATGAGGCTTGGCAACGCCGGCCCGTCGGGCAACTTGTCGAGGGGCAAGCGGATTTTTTCCGCGCCGCGCTCGATCTCCACGCTATCGCCTTCAATGGCCGTCAGCCGCACGCCGGGGCTCAGGCGTTCACCCAACAAAAAGCTGCGGGGCGGGCCGTCGTTGAGACTGAGGATCGCCACCGCCCCACGCGCCCCGGCAAGCACCCCGGAGACCTTGATCTGCATCACCGCCGGGGTATTGGAAAACCATTGCACGGCGGGGTTGTCGCTGCGGGCCGCCAACGCCTGGGGCGCGGCCTGCGGGGTGTGGGACTCGGCCGACGTGAGCAACAGTGGCGTCCAGGTCGCCACCCCTGCCAGCGCCGCCAGCAACGCCAAGGCCTGGACGCCATGGGCGGGTGAAAAACGATGGATGAATGCCATGGGCGGGACCTCCTGTTTGTCCGTCGCCTCAGGCTACAGGGCAATTCACACCTTTTTATTTCAGCGGTTGATCAGGGAGCAAAAAATGAAACAGCAGGGCTTCACGTTGATCGAGTTGATGGTGGTGCTGGTGATCATCGGCATCGCCAGTGCGGCCATCAGCCTGAGCATCAAGCCTGATCCGCTGCACCTGCTGCGCAAGGACGCGGAACGCTTGAGCCAATTGCTGCAGGTGGCCCAGGCCGAGGCGCGTGCCGATGGCCGGGCGATTACCTGGAAAGCCGATGCCAAGGGATTTCGCTTCAGCCGCGTTACCGATGATGGGCTGGGAGTGGAGAACTTCAGCGGCGATCAGCAACTGCGTCCGCGGGCCTGGGACAGTGCGCCGATGCAGGTGCGCATCGAGCCCGGGAAAACATTGGTGCTGGATGCTGAATGGGTGAACCCGCCGGTGCGGGTGGTGCTGTCGGATGGGCAATACAGCCTGAGCCTGCAACGGGATGCGGCGGGGTTGTTGCGGGTGGTGAGTCATGAGTGACCAGAAGGGTTTTACGCTGATCGAGGTGATGGTGGCGATCATGTTGATGGCGGTGGTCAGTGTGATTGCCTGGCGCGGGTTGGACAGCGTGACCCGGGCTGATCAGCATTTGCAGGCCAGCAGTGAGCAGACTGAGGTGTTGTTGCGGGCGCTGAACCAGATGCAACTGGATGTGAGCTTGCGCGCGGGGGTTGAGTTGGGGCCGCCGATTGGCGAAGACGCGCCGAAGCCTGGCGGGTTGGCGGCGGTGTCGGTGAGGAGTTCGGACAGCAAGGGGTTTCGGCTGGAGGTGATCCGGAGTGCGCCGGTTCCTGGGGATGGGTTGCAGCGGGTGCGGTGGTGGCTCAAGGGCGACACGCTGTACCGGGCAGCTGCACCGGCGCGGGATCGGTATCCGCTGCCGGCGCCCAGGGATGCGGTGGCGGTGCTTGGGCAGGTCAGGGATTTGCAGGTGCAAGTTTGGGACAAGGGGTGGCGGCAGTTGAGTGGGAATCGGCAGGAGGAACCGCTGGGGATCGAGGTGGTTCTGGTGCGGGAGACGGGCCAGGGGGTGGAGCGGTATCGGCAGGTTTTGGGGCCCTTGCGGTAGGGCTTTTTGGGGTGGTGTACATATCCGTTATTTTTGTTATGGCTGATATGGGTTCCGCTCACTTTCGAAAAGCCGGAATGCCGGCCCA
>NZ_JACAPH010000047.1:7945-36796 GCF_013385805.1 Pseudomonas sp. C6002
GAAAAGCAGATCGGTTTTCGCTCTGGTCTTAGCCTTTGCTTTTAACACTCAAACCGGCCGGGAGGCCGCTGTGCTTTTGATTTTGAAGCAGCCGTTACCTAACTAACGGATATGCACACCGATCTAACTCAACAAAACAACACCGCCAGGCAACTCCGTACACTTGGCCCCATACGCATCGCGAATCAAAAGCGCCACCCCCGCCAACTGATGCAGACTAAACCGCGCCTGCACCCGCCGCTTGCCCAACTGCGCATTCATCAGCAGCAACATCCCCGGTCGATAGCGATTGATCTCATCCACCACCGTCGCCAGCGTCGCATTATCAAACACCAGCACCTGCTCCCGCCAAGCCACCACAGCCTGCACGTCCACCGCCACCGGCTCACCCACACCGCTGGCGTCATAAGTCAGCTGCCGCCCACCCTCAAGCCGAACCGTACGCCCCCCAACACCCACCAACAGCGCCCCATCAATACACGTCACACACACACTGTGATCCGTATTGCGCACATTGAACCGTGCCCGAGCCGCACTCAGCCACCCTCCACCCGCCTGAACCTGAAGCGGCATCGCAGCATCGGCCAGCACCTCGACCTCCCCCTCCAACAACTCAATCCCACCCTCACGCCGGCTGATCCGCGTCTGCGTATTGAGCTCCAGCCGAACCCCATCACCCAACTCCACCCGCCGCTGCTCCCCGACCTCGGTGCGGTAATCCGCCGTCAACCCGGCAAACCCACCCGGCACCGTCACCCGCACCATCAGCACCGCCGCCGACGCCGCAATCGCCCCGCCCAAAAACGCCCGCCGCCCAAAATGCCGCGGCCGGGAAAACTGCTCGGCGGCGGGAGCCAATTGCTGCCACAACACCTTGGCCTGCTCGAACGCCCGGGCATGCTCCGGGCTCTGGGCGCACCACTGGCGCAACGCCTTGGCATCAGCAACGGTGGCCCGGCCCGAAGTCAGCAGCACCAGCCAGTCACGCGCTTCATCGTGCAGGGGGCTGTCGGGCGCAGCACGGGCAGCGGAGAGGTTAAAAATGTTCAAGCGCGCAGGTACTCAACGGATTATCAGGGACTCAATCACTAAGACGGTTTTCCGGCCCCGGGACCGAACCGCTGGATCACTTTTCTTTCAAGGCGCTGCGCACAGTGGCCCAGCCCCGCCTTGATTTCCTTTTCGACCATGCGCGTGGAAATCCCGAAACGCCTGGAGATCTCCAGGTGTGGCGCCTCTTCCAGACGCGCAGCGATAAGGATCTGGCGCCGCCGCGCCGGCAGTTCGTAGAGGGCCTTGAGCAAGGACTGGATTTCTCGCTGGCCACCCACCACCCGCGACGGGTCCTGGGCTTCATCGACGGTCTGCAGCAGCTCTTCGACTTCGCTGCCGGTCAACAGTCGCGCATCCGCCTGGCGTCGGTCAGCGGCGATGTTCAGCGCCATTCGATACAGGTAGGCATTGGGTTGCGCCAGGTTCGGCGGTACGTCCATGCGGTCGACCCGCAGGTAGGTCTCGTGCAGCACGTCGTTGGCCAGGTCCTCGGACCCGAGGCGCTTGCGCAGGCGTACCTTGAAGTCCTCGTAGGACGCCAGGAACAGGCTGACCATCATGCTGTGGCCGGTGTCTTTCATGCCCCGGAAACTCCTTCCCCTGCTGTGCATTCCATGCGTGTTCCTGTTGAATCGGGCATCAAAAGTAAGGTCACCGGCAAGCGCAGCGAACTGGGCGCCGGGCGTTCGACCCGGGTGGCGCCCAGGCCGCGTACCAGCGCTTCGTCACGCTGCAGGTCACCGGTGGAGCTGACCAGGCGGCTGTGTTCGATCACCCCGTCACCGTTGACCCACACCTGCACCAGCGCCCGGAAACTGCCGGGGCGGGTCAGCGGCGAACGGCACAAACTGCGTTCGATCGCCTGCTGCAAGGCCGCGGCATAGCTGTTGTTGATCCGTGCTGCATGCCCTGCCTTCAGCCCCCGCGTCGTGGCCGGCTGGCTGACCTCGGGGACTTGCAGGGTGAACGCATCGCTGCGGGCATAACGCGCCATCAGGCCACTCCCTGTCAGCAGCAGGCCCAGGGCTTGCTGCGCACTGTAGCGGCCATGCACGCCGATGGAGCGCCGGCCCCGGGTCAACTCGCGGTCCACCAGCACCGCCATGCCGGTGGCATGGCTGAACGCCTGCAGGGCGCTATCCAGGTTCTGCGCGGGCAGGTCCAGGGTCACTTCGGCGCGCACGGTCTGCGCCAGCCCCAACAGCAGAGCCAGGCAGCAGCCCGCGCGCCTCCAAGCCCCCCTGCTCAGCATCGCAACACGTCCGACATAGCCTACAAAACCGTCATCCTGAGGCCAGTTTATGAACCTGATGTTACGGTGCCAGCAAAAAAAACATCACGGTGACGGGCAGCCCGCTGCACTACACTTTCGAGCCATACCGGCCCATTTCCCAGGGCTCGCCAGGAGGCACCGATGAACCTGTTCCCGTCCCTCGCCAGCCTGTTGCTGTGTGCTGCCCTGCCGCTGATGGCCCACGCCGAAGGAACGCCGAATGGCTGCATCGAGGTCAATGTGGATGGCTACAAGGCACCGGACTATGGCTGCCTGAGCCAGCAGATGGGCAACAACCCGGACGCCGCCAAGGCCACGCAAAAGAACCAGCAGGCGCAACAGGTGCCCATCGACAAACGCAAGCCGAACCAGATCGGGCTCTCTACACCCGCAGCGACCAGTGTGCGCATGGGCAATACGTTCGGTACTTCGGTGAAACCCCAGCGGCCTTGATCGCCGCTTGTCCCCCCCTGCCCGCCCAGTGCAAAAAAAGCCATTGTGTTATCGCGATTGCCGATGTTATGTTTCTAACAGACATCAAAATCATGAAACATGAGTAACATCAATGACCGGCCTGCGCGAAAACGTCATGGATAAAAACAGCTTCCAGCGCACGCTGGAACAGCAGTTCCCGACGCTGACGCCCACCGGCAAGCGCATCGCGACGTACCTGCTGGGCAACCTGCAACAGCTGCCGTTCGAAACCGCCGACAGCATCGCCCAGCAAGCCGGCACCACCGGGATTTCAGTGGGGCGTTTCTTGCGAACCCTGGGGTATCGCAACCTCGATGACGTCAAGCAAGGCCTGCGCGGCGACCCGCAAGCCTCCTGGCTGATCACCGACCGCCTGGGTGCGTTTCGCCAGGAGAACGATCAGGAAGACGCCCTCGACCGTTCCCTCAACCGCGAGATCGAAGCCATCCAGCATGTGTACGGCCTGGCCCGCAGCCAGGGTTTCGCCGACATCGTGCAGCACATCGTGGACGCCGACGCCGTGTTCATCCTCGGCATCCAGTCCACCCGGGGCATCCTCAATGCGTTCCACAGCCACCTGGAATACATCCGTCCCAAGGTCTATTACGTCGATGGCCTGTCGGGGATCTACGCCGAGACCCTGAACTCCGGCTTTGAAAAACCCTACGCCATCACAGCGGACTTCCGCGCCTATTCCAGCATCACGCCCACGTTCTGCGAGACCGCGAACGCCCAGGGTCTACCCTTGGCGCTGATCACTGACTTGCAATGCCCCTGGGCCCGGGACTACGACCTGGACCTGCTGCAACTGAAAACCGATGTCGGCCAGTTCTGGGACTCCATGGCGCCCCTGACGTGCCTGTTCAACCTGATGGTGTCTGCCGTCGCTGACCGCTACGGCGAGCGACTGGATGCACGCCTGGCAAAAAACCGCGCCCTGCAACAGGCCTTCGGCCAGTTCGAATCCTGACCCTGGAAAGGAAATCTTTGAGTGAAAACCAGCCCATTGGTAGAAATCGCCCCACCGGAATACCCGGTACAGGTCGACCTGATCTACGCCAGTGCCGACAACCTGGCAGGCACCGTGATCTACCGCAATGCCCGCTGCCTGCTGCACGCCGAAGCGGCGGCCTGCCTGCGCAAGGCGAGCCTGTTGGCACGCCAGGCCGGCATGACGTTGCTGATCTACGACGCCTATCGCCCTGCCTACGCCCAGCAACTGTTGTGGCAGGCCCTGCCCAACCCGGACTACGTGCGCGACCCGCGCCTGGGCTCGCACCACACCCGTGGCGTGGCCGTCGACCTGACACTGATTGATGAACACGGCACCCCCCTGGACATGGGCACGGCGTTTGATGCCATGGAGCCCAAGTCCCACCAGTTCTACCCCGACCTGCCGCCGCAGGTGCAGCGCAACCGCCTGCTGTTGTTGGGCATCATGCTTGGCGCCGGCTTCAAGGCGATTGCCACCGAGTGGTGGCACTACGAGTTGCCGGATGCCGAACTTTTCCCATTAATTGAGGAGTCACACTGATCCCAAGGACCGTACCATCACAATAATTAGCAGCACCCTTTAGCTCCAACTGCCCGGTTATAGATTTCATAAAAATAAACCAACCCGCTTTTTCCTCTAAATAATCAAGGAAACCGGCATGACCCCAAGCAACCGCAAGACCCTCGCACTCTCCCTGCTGTGCGCCGCCCTGAGCCTGGGCGCGTGGCAATCGGCAAGTGCCGCCGCCCCCAAAGACACCTTGATGATCGGCAAGGCCGCCGACCCGCAAACCCTCGACCCGGCCGTGACCATCGACAACAACGATTGGGCGGTGACGTACCCGGCGTACCAGAAGCTGGTGGCCTACAAAGTCGAAAACGGCAAGGGCAGCACCGAGGTCAAGGGCGACCTGGCCGACAGCTGGACCACCTCGGCCGACGGTCTGGTGTGGGACTTCAAACTCAAGCCCGGCAACAAGTTCGATGACGGCGCCGAGGTCGACGCCAATGCGGTGAAGTTCTCCTTCGACCGCGTGATGCAGCTCAAGCAAGGCCCGTCGGGTGCGTTCCCGGATGACATGAAAGTCACCGTGGTCGACCCGCTCACCGTGCGGTTCACCCTGGCCAAGCCCTACGCGCCCTTCCTTTACACCCTCGCCCATAACGGCGCCGGCATCATCAACCCGGACGTGGTGAAACAGGGCGACGTCAACGCCTACCTCTCCACCCACACCGCCGGCTCCGGCGCCTTTCGCCTGAGCAACTGGCAGAAAGGCCAGAGCCTGACCCTGGAACCCAACACCTACTACGCCGGCACCAAGCCCGCGCTGAACAAGGTGGTGATCAAGATCATCAGCGAAGCCTCGGTACGCCGCCTGCAACTGGAACGCGGTGACCTGGACATCGCCGAAGACATGCCCCAGGACCAGCTCACCAACCTGGCCAAAAAGAAAGACGTGGTGATCAAGGAGTTCCCGTCGCTGCGGGTGACCTACCTGTACCTGAACAACCAGAAAGCCCCGCTGAACAACCAGAATGCGCGCCAGGCAATCGTTGATGCGGTGGACTACAAAGGCATTGTCGACGGCATCCTCAAGGGCCAGGCCAAGTTGATGAACGGGCCGATTCCCGCCGGCATGTGGGCCAATGACCCGAGCCTGCCCTTGATGAAACAGGACCTGGACAGCGCGGGCGCGAACCTGAAGAAACTCCCGGAAAAAATCACCAACCTGAATTACATGTACTCCGACAAGGACCCGGACTGGGAATCCATCGGCCTGACCCTGCAAGCCAGCCTGGCGCCGCTGGGGATCAACCTGAAGATGGAAAAACTGGCCAACGCCACCATGCGCGAGCGCCTGGGCAAGGGTGACTTCGACGTGTCCATCGGCTCGTGGGCACCGGACTTCTCCGACCCCTACATGTACATGAACTTCTGGTTCGACTCCTCCCTGCAAGGCCTGCCGGGCAACCGTTCGTTCTACAGCAACCCGGTGGTGGACAAGCTGATTCGTGATGCGGCGGCCAACAACGACACGGCCAAGCGCACCGAGCTTTATCAGGAAGCCCAGAAGATCGTGCTCAAGGACAGCGTGTACGCCTACCTCTATCAGAAGAACTACACCCTGCCGATGCGTGATTCGGTGAAGGGTTATGTGTTCCATCCGATGCTGGAGCAGGTGTTCAACGTGGCTGAGATCAGTAAGTAACACGCGATCAAATGTGGGAGCGGGCTTGCTCGCGAAAGCGGTGTATCAGTTACCCGATGTATGACTGACCCATCGTATTCGCGAGCAAGCCCGCTCCCACACTGGACCTGCTGTGTTTTCCAGGCTGTATTCCTGATCCAAATGTCTCGCGTTACCGAGGAGCCCTCATGGCCTTCCTGAATATGTTGCGCAAACGCCTGTTCGGCCTGATCCTGGTCGTCGTCGGCGTTTCGCTGATTACCTTCTGCATCTCCCACCTGATCCCGGGTGACCCGGCGCGCCTGATTGCCGGCGACCGGGCCAGCGACGCCATTGTCGAGAACATCCGCCATCAACTGGGCCTCGACCTGCCGCTGTACCAGCAATACGGCCGCTACATGAGCGACCTGCTGCACGGCGACCTCGGCACCTCGATCCGCACCAGCCGCCCGGTGCTGGAAGACCTGAAAGCGTTCTTCCCCGCGACCCTCGAACTGGCGGTCGCTGCCCTGCTGCTGTCGGTACTGGTGGGCGTACCGCTGGGGGTGCTGTCAGCGGTGTATCACAACCGCGCCATCGACCAGATCGCCCGAACGCTGGCGGTCACGGGCATTTCCACCCCGGCCTTCTGGCTCGGCCTGGGCCTGATCGTGTTGTTCTACGGCCAGCTTGGCTGGCTGCCCGGCAGCGGGCGGCTGGATGAAGGCCTCGAACCACCGCGCACCATCACCGGGTTCTACCTGATCGACTCGCTGCTGGCTGGCGATATCCCACTGTTCCTGAATGCCCTGGAACACCTGATCCTGCCCGCCGTCACCCTGGGTTTCGTGAACCTCGGCGTAGTCGCCCGGCAGATTCGTTCGGCGATGCTCGACCAGTTGGGCGAGGACTACATCCGTACCGCCCGCGCCTACGGCCTGTCGCGCTGGGCGGTGATCCTGCGCCACGCCTTGCCCAACGCGCTGATCCCGTCGATCACCGTGCTCGGCCTGACCCTCGGCGACCTGCTGTACGGCGCGGTGCTGACCGAAACCGTGTTCGCCTGGCCGGGCATGGGTGCCTATGTGGTGAAGTCGATCCAGTCCCTGGATTTCCCGGCGGTGATGGGCTTCGCGATCCTGGTGTCGTTTATTTATGTACTGCTGAACATGCTGATCGACCTGCTCTACCGGGTGGTCGACCCGCGCATCGGCGAGGTGAATTGAGATGACCGCTCCCCTGACCATGCCCGTACCGGTGCCCCTGGAACAGCGCCCCACCTGGCGTGCGCGAATGGAGTACCTGGGCTATCAAATACGCCGCAGCCCGCTGACCATCGCCGGCCTGACCATCACCTTGATCGTGCTGATCTGCATGGCCTTCGCCCCCTGGTTGGCGAGCCATGACCCCAATGCCTTGAACCTGACCCAACGCCTGGCCGAACCCTCCGCCGAACATTGGTTCGGCACCGATGAAGTCGGCCGCGACCTGTTCAGCCGGGTGCTGTACGGCAGCCGCCAGTCGGTGGGCGTGGGCCTGTTCGTGGCGTTTTCGTCCTGCCTGGTGGGCGGGCTGCTGGGCTGCCTGTCGGGGATCATCGGCGGGCGTTTCGACAGCCTGATCATGCGCCTGATGGACATCATGCTGTCGGTGCCGTCCCTGGTGCTGATCATGGCCCTGGCCGCCGCACTGGGCCCGAGCCTGTTCAATGCGATGCTGGCAATCACCGTGGTGCGCATCCCGTTCTACGTGCGCCTGGCCCGGGGCCAGGCCCTGAGCATTCGGCAGATGGGCTACGTCAAGGCATCCCAGACCTTCGGCGCCGGGCGCTGGCACATCGTGTCGTGGCACGTGGGCCGCAATGCGATGCCGCCGTTGCTGGTGCAACTGAGCCTGGACATCGGCAGCGCGATCCTGATGGCCTCGGCCCTGGGTTTCATCGGCCTGGGTGCACAGCAGCCCACCGCCGAATGGGGCGCGATGGTTGCCACCGGGCGCAATTTCATTCTCGACAACTGGTGGTACTCGACCTTTCCGGGGCTGGCGATCCTGGTCACCGCGACCGGCTTCAACCTGCTGGGTGACGGTGTTCGTGACCTGCTCGACCCACGGCAACAGGGGAAATGACCATGTCCAGTCCGGCAGTGCTTGCCATCGACAACCTGAGCCTGGAATTCCCGGCTTACCGCAACAACGTCCAGGCACTCAACGGCGTGTCGTTGCACGTCAACCCCGGCGAAGTCGTCGGCGTAGTGGGTGAATCCGGCTCCGGCAAATCCGTGACCGCGATGCTCAGCCTGCGCCTGCTGCCGGAGCGCAGTTACCGGATCACCGCCGGCAGCTTGCAGATGCTCGGCCGCGACATGCTCGGTGCCAGCGAGAAGGAGCTGCTGCAGATCCGCGGGCGTGACGCGGCGATGATCTTCCAGGAGCCGATGACCGCGCTGAACCCGACCCGGCGCATTGGCCGGCAGATGCTCGATGTGATCATCCACCACCAGCGCCTGAGCAAGGCCGCCGCCCGTGCCAAGGCCATCGCCCTGCTGCGGGACATGCACATCGCCGACCCCGAACAGGTGCTCGACAGCTACCCCTTCGAACTCTCCGGCGGCATGCGCCAGCGGGTGATGATCGCCCTGGCGTTTTCCTGCGACCCTCAGTTGCTGATCGCCGATGAACCCACCACTGCCCTCGACGTCACCGTGCAACGCCAGGTGCTGTTGCTGCTGCGGGAAAAAGCCCGGGAACGCGGCACCGCGATCCTGCTGATCACCCACGACATGGCTGTGGTCTCGCAGTTCTGCGACCGGGTGTATGTGATGTACACCGGCGCCGTGGTGGAAGAAGGCCCCACCGCCCAGGTGATGAGCGACCCGCGCCATCCCTACACCCAAGGGTTACTCAGCGGCTTGCCGGAACAGGTGAAACCCGGCGACGACCTGCTGACCATCCCCGGCCAAGTGCCCAACCTTGCCGCCCTGCCCTCAGGCTGCACCTTTCGCGAACGCTGCCCCCAGGCCATGAGCCAATGCATCGAGCGCCCGCGCCTGGACCTGATCAACCCTGCCGGCACCCGCAAAAGTGCGTGCTGGCTGACTGCCGGGGAGTCGGTGCAATGACCGTGTCTCAAGATTCACTGCTGGCTTTGCGGGATGTACGGGTCAAGTTCCCGGTAAAAACCGACTGGCTGGGCCGCCCGCGCGGTTATGCCCACGCCCTCAACGGCATCGACTTGCAGGTTCGCCGTGGGGAAACCCTGGGGATTGTCGGCGAGTCCGGCTGTGGTAAAAGCACCCTCGCCCAGTTGCTGATGGGCCTGGTCAAGCCCAGTGACGGTGAAGTGGACTGGGTCTACGAAAGTGCCCGGGAACGCCACCGGCATGTGCAGATCGTATTCCAGGACCCGCAATCGTCCCTCGACCCGCGCCTGCCCATCTGGAAAATCATCACCGAACCGCTGTTCGCCCTTGGCGACACGCCCAAGAGTGAAATGCGCACCATCGCCGCCAAGGTCGCCGCGCAGGTAGGCATTCGTGCCGAATACCTGGACCGTTACCCGCACCAGTTTTCCGGTGGCCAGCGCCAACGGATCGCCATCGCCCGCGCGCTGGCGTCCAACCCGAGCATCCTGGTGCTGGACGAGCCGACCTCGGCCCTGGATATCTCGGTGCAGGCGCAAATCCTCAACCTGCTGGCCGAGCTGCAACGGCGGCTGGGGCTGACCTACATCCTGATCTCCCACAACGTTTCGGTGGTGCGGCACATGGCCGACCGGGTGGCGGTGATGTACCTGGGGCAGATCGTGGAACTGGGGTGTGCCGAGCAAGTGCTGGAGCAGCCGAAGCATCCGTACACCCAGCTGTTGCTGGAGGCGGTGCCCAAGCTGGGGGTGGCGCTGGACGACGCGTATGTCAGTGCACCGACAGAGCTGCCGGGGAACCGGGTGTTGCCGGGTGGGTGTTTCTTTCTCGACCGCTGCCCGAGGCGTACACAAGGCTGTGAGCGGCCGCAGCGGTTGACGGGTGGGATGAGTCAGCAGGTGCGCTGTCACCTGGAACATCCGTGAGGCGTCCTTAACGAAATTTTCATGATTGCGCGGCTATGATCCGCCACCTCGTTGGGGAGTAGCCTGCTTCGGATTCTCGAAGCGTTCGTATCAACATTCTCGGCAACATGCCGTGGTGCGAACACCATTTTGGTTGGTGAGACCAGCGACACATCCATACCTGAAGTCGGGCGTGTGGTTGTGTCGTTGACTCATACAGCCCGACTGGAAGCCTTACCGTGAACCCCATTTCCCTGATTCTTCTCGCCCTTGCCATGTCCACGGACGCCTTTGCGGCGGCCATTGGCAAAGGTTCCAGCCTGCATAAACCACGCCTGACCGAAGCCCTGCGGGCCGGGCTGATCTTTGGTGTGATCGAAGCGATCACGCCGATTATCGGCTGGGCCATCGGCCAGGCCGCCACTCGCTGGGTGGAGCAGTGGGACCACTGGATCGCCTTTACCCTGCTGGTAGCCCTGGGCCTGCACATGATCTACAACGGCTTGAAGGCCGATGATCCAGAGGAAGAGAAACCGAGCCAGCACTCGTTCATGATTCTTGCCGTGACCGCGTTTGCCACCAGCATTGATGCCCTGGCGGTGGGCGTAGGCCTGGCGTTTGTCGACGTGAATATCCTGGTGGCCGCTGCGGCGATCGGCTTGGCGACGATGACCATGGTAACCATCGGCATGATGCTTGGCCGGGTGTTGGGGACTGTGGTCGGCAAGCGCGCCGAGATGGTTGGCGGCGTGGTGTTGATGCTGGTGGGTGCGACGATTTTGTATGAGCACCTGTCGGCCTAGAAACCGGCGAAGATCAAAATGTGGGAGCGGGCTTGGGTGGGAGCGGGCTTGCTCGCGAAAGCGGTGGTTCAGCCAGCCTATTGAGCGACTGACACACCGCCTTCGCGAGCAAGCCCGCTCCCACACGAGCCCGCTCCTACAGGGATCGGCGGCGATCAATCAGGCCGCGTGTTTTTCTTTCTTCAGGCTCTCGATGTCGATCACGAACCGATACTTCACATCCCCCTTGAGCATGCGCTCGTAGGCGTCATTGATGCCCTGGATGTCGATCATCTCGATGTCCGAGACAATCCCGTGCCTGGCGCAGAAATCCAGCATGTCCTGGGTTTCCTGGATGCCACCGATCAACGACCCGGCCAGGCTGCGACGCTTGAAGATCAGGTTGAACACGGTCGGTGACGGGTGGGGGCTATCCGGGGCGCCCACCAGGGTCATGGTGCCGTCGCGCTTGAGCAGGTTGAGGAAGGCGTCGAGATTGTGGGACGCGGCCACGGTGTTGAGGATGAAGTCCAGGGAGTTGGCAACCTTGGCCATTTCGTCCGCGTTCTTCGACACCACCACTTCATCGGCCCCCAGGCGCAGGCCGTCTTCGCGCTTGTTCGGCGAGGTGGTGAACAGCACCACGTAGGCGCCCATGGCATGGGCGATTTTCACCGCCATATGGCCCAGGCCACCGAGGCCGACAACGCCGACGCGCTTGCCCGGCCCGACGTTCCAGTGGTGCAGCGGTGAGTAGGTGGTGATGCCTGCACACAGCAGCGGCGCGACCGCCGCCAGGTTGCTCTCGTCGTGAGAGATGCGCAGGACGAACTTCTCCTTGACCACGATATTGTCCGAGTAGCCGCCGAAGGTGTTTTCGCCGCCAAAAGCCGGGCCGTTGTAGGTGCCGGTGAAGCCGTTTTCGCAATACTGCTCCTCGCCCTCGGCGCAGGATTCGCAGTGCTGGCAGCTGTCGACCATGCAGCCGACACCGGCCAAATCGCCCACCTTGAACTTGCTGACATTGGCGCCCACGGCGGTCACTCGGCCAACGATTTCATGGCCCGGTACCGACGGGTACAGGGTGTTTTTCCATTCGTTGCGTACGGTGTGCAGGTCCGAGTGGCAGACGCCGCAATAGAGGATGTCGATCTGCACATCATCGGCCCCGGGGGCGCGACGTTCGAACGTGAAGGGTTTGAGCGAATCCTTGGAGTCACGAGCGGCGTAGCTGTAAGTCTTGGCCATTTCGTTCACCTGTTTGTTCAGACGGTAGAAAGCAGTTGACCAGCATAGACGCTGAACCGTTCAACCGAGCACAGGCATACAAGTCCCTCGTCCGATTCTGCGCCTATAGTATTGGCTGCCCTCTCACCCAAGGAGTTTTGCCATGAGCACCCTACGCACACAAGACGGTACCGAGCTCTACTACAAGGACTGGGGCACCGGCAAACCGGTGCTGTTCAGCCACGGCTGGCCGCTGGATGCCGATATGTGGGAATACCAGATGGAGTACCTGAGCAGCCGCGGCTACCGCACCATCGCGTTCGACCGCCGTGGTTTTGGCCGCTCGGACCAGCCCTGGACCGGTAACGACTACGACACCTTTGCCGACGATATCGCCCAGTTGATCAACCATCTGGATCTGCAGGACGTGACCCTGGTGGGCTTCTCCATGGGCGGCGGCGATGTCAGCCGCTATATCGCCCGCCATGGCAGCGCGCGCGTGGCCGGGCTGGTGTTGCTGGGGGCGGTGACGCCGCTGTTCGGGCAAAAGCCGGATTACCCGCAAGGTGTCGAGATGGCAGCGTTTGACGGGTTCAAGGCCGCGCTGCTGAAGGATCGCGCGCAGTTCCTGGCAGACTTCAATACGCCGTTCTATGGCATCAACAAGGGCCAACAGGTCTCCAGCGGTGTATTGACTCAAACACTGAACATCGCCCTGCTCGCCTCGCTCAAGGCGACGGTGGATTGCGTCACCGCGTTCTCGGAAACCGATTTCCGCCCGGACATGGCCAGGATCGACGTGCCGACCCTGGTTATCCACGGTGATGGCGACCAGATCGTGCCGTTCGAAACTACCGGCAAGGTCGCCGCGCAGATGATCAAAGGCGCGCAGTTGAAGGTGTACAAGGATGCCCCCCATGGTTTTGCGGTGACCCACCAGCAAGCCTTGAACGAAGATCTGCTGGCCTTCCTGCAACGCTGAGCCGATTGCGTTCTCCTGCGACGGCTTATTTCTGGCCGGGCTGACACCCGGCCTTTTCAGGCAGTCGTACTATTCCCCGGTGCCGGCAAACCCCGCTACGATCTCGTCGATCACCACCCGCACCCGGGCGGTATGCCGCAGGTCGGCATGGGTCACCAGCCACACATCGTAGGGCAACGGCCGCGTACGGTCCGCCCACAGCCGCACCAGGCCGTCGCGTTCGCCGGAAACTATCGGAACCTCACCGATACCGATCCCTGCGGCGATGGAGCGGCGTACCAACAGGCTTGAACTCAAGGCCGCAACAATACGTCCGCGTCCCAGCGGCTCGCTGACCAGGGTCAGGTCCTTCTGGCTTTGCAGGTGCGGCTGATACACCACCAGGTCGTGTCCTTCGAACAGGCTGCCCGGTTCGGGTGCGCCGTGCCGATCGATATACGCCTGCGAGGCAAACAGCCCCACCGGCCAGCGGGCGATGCGCCGGGCGATCAGGTCGGGGTTGTCCGGGCGGGTATTGCGCACCGCGATATCGGCTTCGCGTTTGGCCAGGTTAAGCAACTGGGTCGAAGCGTCCATCTGCACGCGCACGTCAGGGTGCGCATCGTGCAGCCGGGCAATGGCCGGGATCAGGAAGTCGATGGCCAGGGAATCGGTGGTGGTCACCCGTACGGTGCCGGTCAGGCGGTCGTCCAGGCCCAGGACCTGACGCTCCAGGTCAAGGGCCGAGCGCTCCATGTTCTCCACCGATTGCAACGCGGCCTCACCCACGGCGGTCAGCGCATAGCCCTCGGAGGTGCGCAGGAACAACGTTGCGTTCAAGGACTTTTCCAGGGCATTGACCCGTCGCCCCACGGTGGCCTGATCCACCCCCAGCACCCGCGCGGCTCCGCGTAATGTGGACTCGCGGCACACCGCGAGGAACACCCGCGCATCGTCCCAATTCATGGCTTTCCCCTTCTATGCATTTTTGCATCAGCGTGACGTGTAATCGCAGCATTATTGCATCACTCATCACGGCTATGCTGGGCACCAGAGAAAATACCCAGGATCGCCAGCAGGCTGAACCGCTCGGTGACGGGCGCGGTCCCAACCCACACGTTCATTGCTACAGGTGCGCTCAAATGACTCTGCCCCACGAAATGACCCTGATCGAAATCACCAGCCCCGGCGGCCCCGAAGTCCTGCAACCACGCCAGGAGCCGGTACCTGTCGCCGGCCCCGGCGAAGTGCTGATCCGCGTGCACGCCGCCGGCGTCAATCGCCCGGACGCCCTGCAACGCGCCGGCACGTATCCGATGAAACCCGGCATGAGCCCGATTCCCGGGCTGGAAGTGGCCGGTGTGGTGGTCGCGCTGGGCGAAGGCGTCAGCGAGTACGCGCTGGGCGACAAGGTGTGCGCCCTGACCAATGGCGGCGGTTATGCGCAGTACTGCGCAGTGCCCGCCAGCCAGACCTTGCCGGTTCCCGATGGCCTGGACTGGATTCAGGCGGCAGCGATCCCGGAAACCTTCTTCACCGTATGGGCCAACCTGTTCGGCATCGGCGGTGCGCATAAAGGCCAGCGCGTGTTGATCCATGGCGGCACCAGCGGCATCGGCACCACCGCGCTGATGCTCTGCCGCGAGTTCGGTATCGAAGCGTTCGCCACCGCCGGCAGCGTGGAAAAATGCGCCGCCATCCGCGAGCTGGGAGCCGAGCCGATCAACTACCGGGAACAGAATTTCGCCGAGGTCATCGCTGACAAGACCGCGGGCAAGGGTGTCAATGTGGTCCTCGACATCATGGGTGGCTCCTATCTGAACGACAACATCAGCGCCCTGGCCATGGAAGGTCGCCTGGTGATGCTGGGCTTCCTCGGCGGCGCACGCGCCAAAGACATCGACCTGCTGGCGATCCTCGGCAAACGCGCGATCGTTACCGGCTCGTTGTTGCGCTCACGCACCCGGGAAGAAAAAGCCGCGATTGCCGCACAACTGCGCGAACACGTGTGGCCGGTGCTGTCGGCCGGGCGTTGCCTGCCGATGATCGATGAGGTGTATGCCTATACCGACGCCGCGAAGGCCCATGCGCGCATGGAAGGTGGCGACCATATCGGCAAGATTGTGTTGCGGGTGGATTGATAAACATGCGGAAAAACGGTTTATAACGTCATCAGAACAAAACACTGCGGTTAATGGAGGCTTCATGAAACTGGTCGGCATGCTGGACTCGCCCTACGTGCGCCGCGTGGCCATTTCCCTGGAACTGTACGGCGTCGCGTTCGAACACCAGGCACTGTCGGTGTTCAGCACCTTCGATGAGTTTTCCGGGATCAACCCGGTAGTCAAGGCACCGACGCTGGTGCTCGACGACGGCACGGTCCTGATGGATTCCGGCTTGATCCTCGAGTACCTGGAAGCCCTGGCGCCGGCCGGCAGCCGATTGCTGCCCCTGTCATCCCCAGCGCTTGCCCGGGATCTGCAAGTGATCGGCCTGGCGCTGGCAGCGTGCGAAAAGACCGTGCAGATCGTCTACGAACATCACCTGCGGCCCGCCGAAAAACTGCATCAGCCGTGGATCGACCGCGTGACCGGGCAACTGCTGGCGGCCTATGCGTTATTGGAGGCGCGGGTGGCCGAGCGCGACAGCGACTTGCCGCTGACCCAGGCGAGCCTGACGGTGGCGGTCGCCTGGTCCTTCACCCAGCTGAAGATAGCCGACGTCGTGAAGGCCGATGCGTTTCCCCACTTGCAACGCCACGCGGCCCTCGCCGAGCAGCACCCGGCATTCGGCAAATACCCGATCGAGTAGCCCGTGCCTACCCGGCATACACCGGATAATCGGTGAAGCCCACCTCGGTGCCGCCATACAGGCCGTCCGCGTTCAACGGGTTCAGCGGCCAACCGTTGAGCAGGCGTTGGGGCAAGTCGGGATTGGCAATGTACGGCCGGCCAAACGCGATCAGGTCTGCCAGCCCCGCCTCTACCAACCGCACGCCGCGCTCTGCGGTGTAGCGGCCGGCGTAGATGATCCGGCCGCTGAAGGTGTCACGCACCGCCTGGCGGAACGACTCGGGCAACTCGGGGGCATTGTCCCAGTCGGCCTCGGCAATCGACACGTAGGCGATGCCGGCCGCCTCAAGCACCTTGATCGCCTCGATGTAGGTGTGATGCGGGTCTTCCTCGACGAGGCCGATGTAGACCCGGTCCTGGTCAGTGCCGCTGAACAACGGCGCAAAGCGCACACCCAGGCGCTGCGGGCCGACTACTTCGGCCACCGCCTCGACGATTTCCCGCAGGAACCGCAGGCGATTGTGCAGTGAGCCACCGTATTCATCGTCGCGCTGGTTGGAATGCGCCGAGATGAACTGGTTGACCAGGTAGCCGTTGGCCGAATGAATTTCCACGCCATCGAAGCCTGCGGCCAATGCATTTTTTGCAGCCTGGGCGTAAAGCCCCACCAACTCCTTGACCTCGGCGGTAGCCAGGGCGCGCGGCTCGGGTGGCTGCACCAACTTACCGGTGCCGGGCCCGGTTGCAACGAATGCCTTGGCTTGCTGCGGCTGGATCGCCGACGGCGCAACGGGTGCTGCGCCGTCGGGCTGCAGTTCGTGATGGGACACGCGACCCACATGCCAAAGCTGGGCGAAGATCACGCCGCCTTCGGCATGCACGGCATCGGTCACGGTACGCCAGCCGTCAATCTGCTCCGGTGTGTAGATGCCCGGGGTCCAGGCGTAACCCTGGCCGCGAGGCTCGATCTGCGTGCCCTCGCTGACCATGAAGCCGGCGGTAGCACGCTGGCGGTAATAAAGCGCCATCAAGTCCGTGGCGATATCACCGGGCTGGGCACTTCGCTGGCGGGTAAGCGGCGGCAGGACGATGCGGTTTTTCAGGGTGTGGTGCCCCAGTGTGATCGGGGTACCTAAAGCGCTGTTGCTCATGGGGGGACAGTTCCGGATTCAAATTTCAGACAGGCAGAAGCTGCCGGCTCCCGCTCAGGGGAGCCGCCAACAACGTACTTTTTGGGGGATTCAGCGGGTTACGCGGTCAGCTTCAACAGCGCTTTGGCAACGTCACTGGAACTGGCAGGATTCTGCCCGGTGACCAGCAGGCCATCTTCAATCACAAAGGACTGCCAATCGGCACCCTTCTCATACGTGCCGCCCAGTGCCTTGAAATCATCCTCGATCAGGAACGGCACCACGTCGGTCAGGCCAACCGCCGCTTCTTCGGAGTTGGAGAAGCCGGTGACGCGTCGGCCCTTGACCAGCGGTTCGCCGTTGACCGCCTTGACGTGACGCAAGGCGCCCGGGGCGTGGCACACAAAGCCAATCGGCTTGCCCGCACGCTCGAAGGCTTCGATCAGGGCGATGGAGGTTTTCGACTCTGCCAGGTCCCACAGCGGGCCGTGGCCGCCTGGGTAGAACACGGTGTCGAAGTCGCCGGCGTTGACCGACTCCAGCTTCACGGTGGTGGCCAGGGCCTGTTGCGCCGCCGGGTCAGTGGCGAAGCGGCGGGTCTGGTCGGTTTGCGAATCCGGCAGGTCGCTGACCGGGTCCAGGGGCGGCTGCCCACCGGCCGGCGAAGCCAGGGTCACGTCGGCCCCGGCGTCCTTGAACGCGTAGTAGGGAGCAGCAAATTCTTCGAGCCAGAACCCGGTCTTGCGGCCGGTGTTGCCAAGCTGGTCGTGAGAAGTCAAAACCATCAATACTTTCATGTGCCAGTGCCTCGGGGTGATGTGGGTTGGAATGGAATCAAGCTTAGGAGCCGGGCCAAAACCGCACAATGTCATGTCCGCAAGGATTCCGGACATTGCGCCAAGGCGGTTGCCGTTTCCCTGGCACACGCCGACAATCAACGCTCCGCGCCCCCTGGAGAGATGAGATGCACAGCATTGCGCTGATGGTGTACCCGAACTTTCAATCCTTGAGCCTCAGCCTGGGCTCGGTGTTCGAGTGCGCCAATCTGCTGCGTGGCGAGCAGGCGTATGAGTTTCACCTGGTGTCGGAAAGTGGCGGCCCGATCATGACGTCCCAGGGCTTCTCGGTGAACAGTACGCCGATCCGGCCCGAGGGCTATGACACATTGATCGTCAGCGGTTACCTGGAGTTCCAACTGCCTGACGCCAGCCTGCCGAGGCTGGTCCAGGCGGCGTCCAAACAGTCGCGGCGGATTGCTTCGTTGTGCATGGGCATCTTCGTGCTGGCCGAGGCGGGATTGCTCGAAGGCAAGCGCGCCACCACCCACTGGCTGCACGCACCGGCCTTTGCCAAGCGCTACCCGCAGATTCGCCTGGAGGAAGACAAGCTGTTCGTGGTCGACGGCCAGATCTGGACCGGTGCCGGCATGAGCGCCGGGGTGGACCTGGCGCTGGCGATGGTGGAGAACGACCTGGGCAGCGACCTCGCCCGCCGCATCGCGCGCAAGCTGGTGATTGCCCAGCGCCGTGGCAGCGAACAGTCGCAGCTATCGGCGTTGCTGGAACTCGACCCCAAGTCCGACCGTGTGCAGTTGGCCCTGGCCTACGCCCGGGAGAACCTGACCCACGACCTTTCGGTCGAGGCCCTGGCGGCCGTGGCGCGGCTCAGCCCACGCCAGTTCAGCCGGGTGTTTCGCGAGGAGACCGGGCAAACCCCGGCCAAGGCCATCGAATCCCTGCGGGTGGAAGCCGCCCGGGCAATGATGGAAACCAGTCGGCACCCGGTGGAAGTGGTCGCCCGCGAGACCGGGTTCGGTGATCGCGAGCGCATGCGCCAGGCGTTCCTGCGGGCGTTCGGCCAGCCGCCACAGGCGATGCAGGCGGCATTGTTCAGTGCAGGGGCTGGCGCCGCGTTCAGTTGATGGTTCAGTGCAGCGCTGCGCGCGTCACCAGGAAGCTCAGCAGGTTTGGCTCATCGTCCAGCTCGATGGCCTGCACCGGACGCGGCAGGTTATCCAACACCGTGCGCCAGAACGCCTGGCTCACTTCATCCTGATCATAGAAACGCACCAGCCAGTTCGCCTCGCCGCTGCTCAACACCTGAGTGGCGATGGCGCGGCCAATGCCCTTGCGGCGGTAGCGTTTGAGGATGAACAGGTCCGCCAGTTCCAGCGCATCGATCCCCGGCAGTTCGCTGCCTTCGATCAGCAGGAAGCCGGCGATGAAGCCGTCGACCAGCAGCAGGTTGGCACTCCATTGCGGGTCTTCCCAGTAGCGGGCCAGGTGCTCCTCATGGATGTAGAAGCGACCGTCCACCTCGACATCTTCCTGTTCCCAGTCCGAGGACTCGTAGGCGTAGAACTGGTAAAGGTTGGCGATCAACGTGGCGTGTTCCGGGCCGGTCTCGATCAGTTCGACGGTGGTATCGGGGATTGCAGGCATGGGCATCTCGGCAAAAAAACAGGCTGCCATTGTCAACAAAGCCACCTGCAATGCCAATACACCGGCCAAGCTTTCTGCTTGCTGAACCGATCGCGCTTTTCTCGTGTCAACGACAAAATCGTTACAAAGTTAGACTAAACTCCGCGTCACTTCCCTCCCCTTGCTTTCAGGATAAGTACTTTGACAAACGTCTGCACCAGCGGCCTCGATGTCGGCTTTGCGTCCCTGGATTACCTGCAAATAGGCATCCTGGGCATCATTCAGGGCATCACCGAATTGTTGCCCGTGTCTTCCACCGCCCACATGCGCATCGTGCCCGCCCTGCTCGGCTGGCCGGATCCCGGCTCGGCGTTTTCCGCAGCCATGCAGTTGGCCGCACTGGCAGCAGTGGTCAGTTACTTCTGGAAGGATGTACGCCAGGTCACGGTCGGCAGCATCACTGCGATGCGCCAGGGTGACTACAACAACCAGTGGTTCAAGCTGGCGGTGGCCATTGTGCTGGCGACGATTCCGATCGGGATTGCCGGGATAGCCTTGTCGTCGACCCTCAACTCCTGCAACTCGCCGCTGCGCGGGCTGATGGTGATCGGGATTTCCTGCCTGGTGATGGCGGTGCTGCTGGCGGCGGCTGAACTCAGCGCAAGGCATAAGCGCACGGTGGGCGAAATGCGCCTGCGGGATGCGCTGATTGTCGGCATTGCGCAGATCGGCGCGCTGATTCCAGGGGTTTCCCGCTCGGGCTCGACCCTGACCGCCGCACTGTTCCTCAACTTCAAGCGTGAAGAAGCGGCGCGGTTTTCGTTCCTGCTGGGCTTGCCGGCGATCGCCCTCGCGGGGCTGAAAGAGCTGTGGGTATTGTTCCACGCCGACCTGCCCGCCCACGCCTGGCCGCACCTGATCTTCGGGCTGGTGGTCGCCAGTGTGTCGGCGTTTTTCGCGATCTGGGGCCTGATGAAGTTCCTGGAGCGATTCTCCACCTGGCCGTTCGTGATCTACCGCGCGGTGCTCGGGGTGTTCCTGATTGTGGCGGTGAGCACCGGGTTGTTGGCCTAAGGCGCGCGGTCGGCCAGTTCTTCGAGCAAATCCGCTGACGGTATGAAGAACAGGCCGCCGGTGACCGCCGTGCTGAAGTCCAGCAGGCGGTCATAGTTGCCGACCGGTCGGCCGACAAACATGTTCTCCAGCATCAACTCCAAAGGCTCTGGCGAGCGCGCGTAGCCGATAAAGTACGTCCCGAATTCCCCCGCGCCCGGCCGGCCAAAGGGCATGTTGTCCCGCAGGATTTTCACCTCCTCGCCGTCCTTGGTGATGGTGGTCAATGCACTGTGGGAATTGCTCGGCTTGGTCGCATCGTCGAGCTCGATGTCCGACAGCTTGGTGCGCCCGATCACCCGCTCCTGCGCCTCCACCGACAATTCATTCCAGGCCTGCATGTTGTGCAGGTACTTCTGCACCATTACATAGCTGCCGCCGCTGAACGCCGGATCCTCATCACCGACGATGGTGAAACCCACCGCCTTGCGCCCGACCGGGTTCTCGGTGCCGTCGACAAAACCGATGATGCTGCGCATGTCGAAATAGCGGAAACCCTGGACCTCGTCCACCACCGTCACCGCATCCCCCAGCGCCGCCATCAACTGGGTGGCCAATTCGAAACACAGGTCCATCTGCTCGGCACGAATGTGCAGCAGGATATCCCCCGGCGTGGCCGGCGCCAGGCGCCCGGCCACGCCCACTTCCTTGAACGGGTGCAACGCTGCTGGCCGCGGCCCTCCGAACAGCGCGTCCCACGCCTTGGAGCCAAACCCTGCGACACACGTCAGGTTGCCCGCCGGTACACGCTTGCCGACCGAGCGCACCAGGCCGGCGATATCGGCGCACCAGCTGCGCACCGCCTCAGCCGAGTCACTGCCAGGCGCCAGGGTCGCGACCATGAAAATGGCGCTGCTGGTGATCGGGCTGCAGACGGATTGGGGTTCAAGGTTTTGATCGGATGGCGATGTCATTGAGAGGTCCACGGGTGGCGGTCGAGATTCAACGAGCGCAGATTAGCAGACCACCAAACCCTGTGGGAGCTGTCGAGCTTTAGCGAGGCTGCGAAGGCGGCAGCAGTGTCAACATTGATGCTGCCTGACCCACCGCTATCGCAGCCTCGCTAAAGCTCGACAGCTCCCACACTGGATTTTCGTTTATGCGCCACTTGTGCATTTCCTCCGGACAAATCCCACAACGGGGGCTCCCCTCCTGCGCCCTCCCGATGGTAGTGTGTGAAATTGTTTCTGACCTTTCGATCAGACATTTCTCACTCACTCCCTGCAAAGGAATGCCCCCAGCAATGGATTTTTCCCTCAAGCAACTGGCCGTAGCCACCCTGATGGCCGCCAGCCTTTCGGTGTTCACCACCCAAGCTCAAGCCAACCTCACCCCACAACAGAACGCCGTCATCCTGAAGACCTTCAGCGATGCCTCGGTCAAGGATTTCCGGCAGTTCCTCGCCAGCCTGGCCAAGAATGACGTGGCCAAGAGCGACAACCTCGGCCCGGCCATCAGTGCCTTTCTCGACAACAAGGACCTGAGCGCCGACCAGCAGAATGAAATCCATCGCCTGCTGGGCCTGTATGCGCGGGTGAAGTACGGTGCGGCCGCCACTGAAACCCTGCGTGAGCTGGTGGAGATCCCGACCTTCCAGGTCGCCGGCGTGGCCCAGCACGACAATCCCGAGTTCATCAAGATCGCCGCCAAGATCAAGAGCCTGGCCGAGTCGTTCAACCTGAACTTCCGCAACATCGACAACCGCGTCTACGAGATTTCCCTGGAAGGCAGCGGCGATGAAGTGGTCGGCATCCACGCTCACGCGGACGTGGTACCGGTAACCCCGGAAAACTGGGTGCTCAAGGACGGCACCAAGCTCGACCCATTCAAGGTCACGCTGATCGGCGACCGGATGTATGGTCGCGGCACCGAGGATGACAAGAACGGCATCGTGGTGGCGATGTACGCGATGAAGGTGATCAAGGAAGAGAAGCTGCCGCTGGCGCGCAATTTCAAGCTGCTGGTGGACACCACCGAGGAAACCTCCGGCGACGCGATCCCGTACTACTTCGAGCACAACCCAACGCCCAACTACAACCTGGCGCTGGACGGCGGCTACCCGGTGGTGATCGCCGAGAAAGGCTACGGCACGGTCATGGCCAAGTTCCCCAAGCGCAAGGCTGAAGGCAAAGGCGCAGAAATCATCTCGATGACCGGCGGCAAGGCCACCAACCAGATTCCGTCGGCGTCGGTGGTGACATTGCTCAGCGACAAGCCTGCCGAACTGGCCGCCAGCCTGCAAAAGGCCGGCAGCGAGTACGCCAAGCGCAATGGCGGCGACTTTGAAGTGGCGGCCAAGGTCGTCGGCAAGGACGTTCAGTTGACCGTCACTGGCGTGTCCGCCCACTCCTCCGAACCGGAATCCGGGGTGAACCCGGTAGCCAGGGTCCTCGACTTCCTCAACAGCCTCGACGGCAAGGTCGCGCTCAAGCACAACCAGTTCACCGACGCCGCGCACTACGCCGCCAACAACTGGGGCCTGGATTACCTGGGTGCCAAGCTGGGCGTGGGCTTCTCCGATGCGTTCATGGGCCCGCTGACCACCTCGCTGACCTATGTGGGCGAAGATGACACTACCTTCAAGCTGGCGGTCAACCTGCGGGTGCCAAAGGGCAAGTCACCGGAAGCGCTCAAGGCCGAAATCGCCGACAAGCTCAGCGCCTGGACCAAGAAAAACCACGTGGCTGTGACCTTCGATTACTCGATCGCCGAGCCGATGTACCGCAACCCTGAGGGCGAGTGGGTCAAGGCGCTGTTGGCGGTGGCCAGCGAGAACCTGGGCATGGAGCACAAGTACGGCACGTCTGCCGGCGCTACCTCGGTGCATGAGCTGCCCAACGGCGTGCAATTCGGCCTGGCACGGCCGGAGGTCAAGTACACCGGCCATACCGACAACGAGTTCAAGACCGTCGACCAGTTCCTGCTGGACCTGCAGATCGTCACCGAAATGATGGGCCGCATCGGGCAACTGCCGAAGCTCTGACCTGCCCTTCGGACCCGCCGTCCTGGCGGGTCCACTAAGCGATACGCCAGCCTTTCGATGCTCGCCGCTGCGCGAGGAACCGGGCATAGCGCCCTTGCCTTGCGGTCAATTGCTCAGGCGTGCCCTGCTCCACGATCCGGCCTTCATCGAGCACCACGATCTGGTCGGCCATCACCACCGTCGACAACTGATGCGCGATCACGATCAGCGTGCATGTGCCGCGCAAGCGTGCCAGGGTTTCGGCGATGACCGCCTGGTTCTCGGCGTCCAGTGCTGCCGTGGCTTCGTCCACCAGCAGGATCGGCGCGCCCTTGATCAACGCACGGGCGATCGCGACACGCTGACGCTCGCCACCGGACAGGCGTGCCCCGCCCTCACCCACCGTGGTCGACAGGCCCATGGGCAGGCGCTCGATAATCTCTTGCACGCCAGCCTGCCGCGCGGCCTCCAGTACTTGTGCGTCGCTGGCGTCGGGTTTGCCGAGGCGAATGTTGTCGGCGACGCTGCCCTGGAACAGGTACGTGTCCTGGAAGATCTGGCTGATCTGCGCGTTGAGCTGCTCACCGGACATCTGTCGCACATCCACGCCACCGATACACACCTGGCCCTGGCTGACCTCGAAAAACCGTGCGACCAACCGCAACAGCGTGGTCTTGCCCGAACCGGAAGCCCCCACCAGCGCGGTCATGCTGCCGGGCTCAATACGCAGGTTCACCCCGCGCAGCACGTCCCGCGAACCGGCCGCGTGGCGAAAGCTCACATCGAACAATTCCACCGAGGCATCCCGTGGAGGTTGCGGCGCGCTCGGCGCCTTCAGGGGCGACGCGGCCAATATCTCGCGCACCGCCTCAAGCTGCACCCCGGCGCCGCGCAACGTTTCGCCATAGCCGGCCACCTCCAGCAACGGGTCAATGAAGCGGCTGACCAGCAACAGCGACACCATCACTGCAATCACCGAGCCCACGTGCAAGGCATTTCCCAGGTAAGCGTCAAGCCAAAGCGCGGCGGCGATCAACAAGGCCGCGAACACCACCTGCACCAGCCACATGTTCAGCAGAATCGAGGTCGCGGACAGCAGGATCAGGCGCGCCCCGGTCACGTGCTGCTGCTCGATCGCCCGTTGCAGGAACACCGAGCTGCCGCCGCCACTGAAGGCACGCAACACCGACTGCGACTGGGCGAACTCCAGCATGCGCTGGCTGGTGTCGGCCGAGCTGCGCTGGAACGCCCGGTCGGCGCGCCGCCCAAGGCGGGCGCTGAGCCAGAACGCACCGCCGAGAATCGGCAACGCCAGCAAGGCAATCAGGCCCATTTTCCAGTGCAGCACAAACAACGCCAGTACCAGCACCAATGGCGTCACCACGCCGCTGAGCACCGGAGTAAATACATGGGCCGGCAGCTGAGCCACGGCCATCATGCCCTGGGTCACCACCTGGTTGAGCCGCGCCGTGTTATCGGGCGTGAACCAACCGACAGGCAGTTCGGCCACATGGTCGCCGATGCGCTGGCGCCCGCCTTGCAGCACCGCCACACCCACCGCGACGCCAGCCTTTTCAACCTCGCGTCGCGTGGCCCAACACGTCGCCACCGCCGCCAGGAACACCACCAGCCACAACGCCGCTTCGGCCAGATCACCGTTGAGCATGTCGGTGAGTACCGGCACCAGGGCGGCGAGGGTCAGCCCGCACAGCGCACCGTAGAACATCACTTTCCCGACATAGCGACGGAAGACCGGCCCGTCATCGCCCAACAGTTCGATAAAGGTTTTCAGCATGTCGGCAGCGCCTGTTCGCGGGTCTGTTTGTAACCGCCCGACGCCCACAGGCGCGCATAACGGCCCTCTTGCGCGATCAGTCGAGGATGGGTGCCCTGTTCAACAATACGGCCGTTTTCCAGCACGATGATGTGGTCGGCGTGCATCACGGTATCGAGGCGATGGGCAATCACCAACAACGTGCGCCCTTGGGCGAAGCGCGACAGCGCCTCCTGGATTGCCACCTCGTTTGCAGCATCGGCGGCGGCCGTGGGTTCATCCAGCACCAGCACCGGCGGCGCCAGCAATACTGCGCGGGCGATGCTGATACGCTGCTGCTCGCCACCGGACAACTGCGCGTCCTCGCCGATCACCGAGGCATAGCCCCGTGGCAAGCCGATGATGCACTCATGAATATTCGCGGCCCGTGCGGCCGCCTCGATTTCCTTGCGGCTGGCGCTGGGCCGGCCGAGGGCGATGTTTTCGGCAACGCTGGCGTGGACCAGGCGCACCTCTTGCAGCACAAAGCCGATCAGGTTGTAGAGCTGCGAGGTCTCGATCTGCCGCAGGTCGACGGCGCCCAGGGTGATACGCCCCTCGGTCGGGTCAAAAAACCGCAGCAGCAGGCGCGCCAGGGTCGACTTGCCCGAACCCGAGGCGCCGACGATGGCGGTTACGGTGCCAGGCTTGAGGGTAAAGCTGATGTTCGACAGTACCGGGTGCTGCGGGTCGTAGGCGTACCCGAGGTTTTCGACGCGTACTTCGGCGTCCTTGGGCAAGCGTTCGCACCCCGGCTCCACCTGCGCCAGCACCGGCGTCGCCAGCAGTGCCTGCACGCGCTGGGCCGCGCCGGTGGCGTTGTCCAGATCATGCACGATGTAACTCAGCAGCATCAGTGGCGCGCAAATGCCCGGTGCGACAATGGCGAACGGCAGCACCTCCACCGCGCTGATCCAGCCCAGGCTGACAAACACCAGGCCAAACGTCAGCACCATGGCGAGCACCGTCACCGGGGCGATCATCGCGTTGGCATTGGCCATCGTCCCCACCAGTGGCCGGGTGAACTCAACGAAGGCTTCGCTGAACTCATCTACCGCCTTGCGGTAACTGGCGTGGGCCTTGCCGGTGGCACCGAAGGCCTTGACCACCGGAATGCCGTTGACGAACTCGACCACCGCGTTATTGACCCGGGTCATGCGCTCGACAAAGGACTGCATGTGGCTGCCGCTGGCTTTCATCGCCCGGGTAAAAAACAGCAAAAACCCCGGAAACGGCAACAGCGAGACCAGCGCCATGCGCCAGTCCACCATGAACAGATAAGCCGCCGACAGCAGCACGGCCCCGGCACAACGGCCCACGGTGGTGTAGAAATGCGCAGTCAGGCTGTGCAGGGTGCCGATGTCATCCTGCATCGCCTGCTTGACCTCGCCCGACGCCCGCTCGGTGAACCAGCCCAGCGGCACCTGGCTCAGGCGCTGGGCGATGGCCAGGCGCAAGTGGCGAGTGATGTGGTTGTCGGCCAGGTGCGCGACCGTCTCCGCAACTGTCATCAACAGCAGGCCCGCGAACAGGCTCGCCAGGCTGAGGCTGATGGTCAACCAGACCTCGCCCGATGCCTGGGCCATCGACGGCGCGCCGAGGGCGACCCTGGCGATATGCACAATGCCCCCCAGCGGCACCAGCGTCAGCATACTGCCCACACCGGCCAGCAGTGCCGCAGCGATCAGTCGCCCGCGCACCGGCCGCAACACTTGCGAGACCGCGCCCCGCCCCCTGGGTTTGGCCGCAGCCACATCCTTGTTACTCATGAAGTCTCCCTGACTGAATGAGCCTTTGCTCGCCCTTACCTTATCTTCCGAACGAGCGGCCAAAACCCTCAATCGAAACCTCAAGGAATTTTCAGGCAGGGGCGCGGACCGTCACCCAATAGCGGGTGCGCCGCACCACCTGGATCGGCAACGCGGCGGCCAGGTTGTCCAGCGCCAGGTCGGTGTTGTCCAGGTGCAATACACCGCTGACCCGCAGCATCGCCACCTCAGGCGCACAGCGCAGTACACCGGGGCGGTAGCGTCCCAGTTCGGCGATCAGTTCGTCCAGCCGGGTGCCATCGGCCACCAACAGGCCCTTGACCCAGGCGATGCTGCGGTCAGTCACTGCTGCGGTCGGCTGCACGGTGTCCCTGGAAACCGTGGCGCCTTGACCTGCCTCCACCCGCGCACCTGCGCCATGGTCGGGCTGCACCTGCACGGCGCCCTCAAGCACGGCCAACTGGCAGTTGCCGTCGTCGCATTGGCGCAGGCTGAAACGCGTGCCCAGGGCATGAAACACGCCCTGGCGACTCTGCACCCGAAACGGCCGGGGTGACGGCGCGGTCGTGATGAAGACCTCGCCGGCCCGCAGCAGCACCAGGCGCTGGTCGTCATCGAACTGCACGTCAATTGCTGAAGCCGGGCCCAATACCAGGCGGGTACCGTCGGGCAATACCACTTCGCGAACTTCACCGGTGCGGGTGCTATGGCCGGCACTCGCCAGTTGCCAGGCGTCTGTGTGGCGCACGCCGTAGGTGAGGCCACCGGCTGCGACCAACAGGCCCAGCAGGCGCAGGGTGCTCCGGCGGTCGGGGGAGTCGGGAGCGTCGGGTTCGGCCAGGCTGTGCCTGGCCACCGGCGCGGGGATGCTGTGGAGTTTTTGTTCGAAGCCCAGCAGGCGCGTCCAGGCCAGTTCGTGATGGGGATGTTCGGCGCGCCAGTGCAGGCAGTTGGCGTGGTCTTCGGCGCTGGCGTCATCGGCCCACAGGCGGGCCATCCAGGCGGCGGCGCGCTCGATGATATCCGGGGAGATTGGCTGCTCGGTCGACATTGCGAGGGTCAGCCGTACAGGGTCTGGTAGCAGGCCAGCAGGCCCGCGGCGATGTACTTTTCCACCGAGGAGACGGAGACCTGGAGCTCGGCGGCGATCTCGCGGTAGCTCAGGCCATCGAGCTTGCACAGCAACAGGGCCTGGCGCGCCTTGGGTGGCAGGCTGTGCAGGGCGGCGTCGATTTGGATCAGGGCCTCGATGGCCAGGGCGCGGGTTTCTTCATCGGGGGCGCAGGATTCGGGCAACAGGGCCAGGGCTTGCAGGTAGGCGGATTCGATCTGGCGGCGGCGGTAGAGGTCGATGACCAGGCCGTTGGCGATCTGGGTCAGGTGCCGCCGGGATTCGCCGGTGGGCGGGAGTTGGCCCTTGCGCATGAGTTGCAGGTAGACGTCGTGGGCCAGGTCGGCGGCGTCGAATGCGTTGCCCAGCTTGCGGCGCAACAGGGTACGTAGCCAGGCGTTGTGGTCGACGTATAGATTTTCAACCTGGCGTTGAAAGGCGAACTGTCCGATGTTCACAAACCTCTCCTTTTACCCAATGGGCCCGGGGGTGCTGGGGCGATTGGGCTGGTAATGATTTGCAAGACTATCGGCTCTGGGCTGCGGGTGCAATGCGGGGGGCTAGCGGGGGGGATGGCGGGGTTATGGGTACATATCCGTTGCTGCGGTCACGGCTGCTATTGGTTCCGCTCTTACAGCGGCTCACTTTTGAAAAGCGCAAAAGTAAGCAAAACGCTCTTGCCCCACCACTCGGCACCTCGCTTAGGCTCGGTGTGCCCTCACTCCGGCTTTGGACCGTGGGCCGCCGTCATGGGCCATCCTTGGC
>NZ_JACAPH010000048.1:0-8298 GCF_013385805.1 Pseudomonas sp. C6002
GCGAAAGCAGAGCTGCTTTTCTGTAGGAGCTGGCTTGCCGGCGATGCAGACACCTCGGTACATCAGACACACCGAGGTGATGCCATCGCCGGCAAGCCAGCTCCTACAGTGGACCGTGCCCGCTTTAGCTTTTGATTTCGTTTCTAAACACTCAAGCCGGAGTTAGGGCACTCCTCGCCTAGGCGAGGAGCCGAGTGGTGGGGCAAGAGCGTTTTGCTTACTTTTGACTGGGCCGGCATTCCGGCTGTTCAAAAGTGAGCCGCTGTAAGAGCGTAACCGATACAAGCCATCACCCAAATAATGGATATACACACCGCCCGTCACAGCTCCAGCCGAACCTGCGCACACAACCCCCCACCGTCCCGGTTGCTCAGGGTCAACTCCCCACCAATCGCCACTGCCAGTTGCTGGGCAATCGCCAACCCCAGCCCTGTACCACCAGTGCCACGATTACGCGAACTCTCCACCCGGTAAAACGGCTGCATCACCTGCACCAGTTCATCCTCGGCAATCCCCGGCCCCCGGTCCAGCACCTTGATCGAAAGCTCACCCGCCGCCGTCGACCCCACCTCCAACTGCGCCTCCCCGGCAAATTTCAGCGCGTTGTCCACCAGGTTCACCAGCACCCGACGCAACGCATGGGGCCGCGTATCCAAAACCACCGCGCTTTTACCGGTCAAACTCACTTGCTTGTTCATATCCTGGTAATCAAACACCAGGCTGTCGAGAAACGCATCCAGGTCGATCCGGCAACTCGCCTCGGTCGACCCATGCACACTGCGAGCGTAAGCCACACCCTCGCGCACCAGATGCTCCATTTCCCCCAGGTCACTCCAGAGCTTTTCCCGGTCCACCGAGTCCTCCATGAACTCGGCACGCAATTTCATGCGGGTGATCGGCGTCTGCAAGTCATGGGAGATCGCCGCCAGAATCTGCATGCGCTCCTTGAGGTACTCGGCAATGCGGTTCTGCATTTCATTGAACGCCGCCGCCGCATGCGCCACCTCGGTGGGGCCGGTTTCGTCCAGCGGCGTCGGGCGGGCATTCGGGTCGAGGGTTTCCACTGCCCGTGCCAGGCGTGTCAGCGGGCGGATGGCGATGCGCACGGCGATCCAGGTGCACACCAGCAACACCACCAGTTGCAGCACCAGTACCACCGGCAGCCAGAACGCAAACGGGATCGGCTTGGGATAGACATCAATCGTGACCGGGCTGCCATCGGCCAGGGTCAGGTGCGCCTGGAAGTGTTTTTGCAGGCCCGGGATGTCGCGAAACGTCAGTGGGTAATGCTCGCCCAACGCATCGGAAATCGACGTCGCGGCCATGGGCACGTTGTCGCTGGCCATCGGCTCGCCGGGTTCGCCGGCATTCAGCAGGTAGCGGTAGGCGTTGCGGTCGAGGCGCGGCAGCCAGCTGGCACGCTCGGCGGCGGGCAGGCGGTCGAGGATCGCGATCGACGTCGATACGTCGTTTTCCAGGTTGCCCAGCATTACGCTGCGGGCACTCATGTAGCGTTCATAGAACTGCGCACTGAACGACAGGGCGTTGGCGCACAGCAGGCTGACGATGAAAATTACCGTCAGTTGCGCCGCGAGGGTGCGCGGCCAGCGGAACGTGAGGGTCATGCCGGGTCCCCAAGGATTTCCACGGCCAGGGAGAACACATAGCCTTCGCTGCGCACGGTCTTGATGTAGGCCGGTTCGCGGGCGTCGTCCAAAAGGCGCTGGCGCAGGCGGCTGACCAGCAGGTCGATGGAGCGGTCGAACAGGTCCGCGTCCCGGCCCTGTGTCAGGTTCAGCAACTGGTCACGGTTGAGCACCCGTTGCGGATGGTCGAGGAAGACGCGCAGCAAACGGTATTCGGCACCGCTCAAGGCCACCAGGGTGTTGTCTTCGTCCAGCAGATGGCGGGCGGTGGTGTCCAGGCGCCAGCGGCCAAAGCGGATCAGCCGGCCGCTTTCGGTCACCACCAGGTTCGGTGGCAGCATCCTCGTGCGCCGCAGCACGGCGTTGATGCGGGCCAGCAGTTCACGGGCGGCGAAGGGCTTGACCAGGTAATCGTCGGCGCCCATTTCCAGGCCGATGATGCGGTCGGTTTCATCGTTGCGCGCGGTGAGCATCAGGATCGGCGTGGCCTTGTGCTTGCCCACCCGCAGTTCGCGGCACAGCTGCAAGCCGTCGTCGCCGGGCATCATGATGTCCAGCACGATCAGGTCCACGGGGGTGGTGTCGAGGAAGCTGCGCATCTGCCGGCCGTCAGCCACCACGGTGGTGCGCAGGCCGTTCTTTTTCAGGTAGTTGCCCACCAGTTCGCGGATCTCCCGATCGTCATCGACAATCAGAATGTGATCGACGTGATCCATGCTGCCTTCCTCGTTGATTAGTCATTGATGCGCAGTCTAGCCACTGGCGGCGGGCTTGCCTTGTGCCCTTTGTATTGCAGTGTATCTGGCGGTGACGAGATACACATCGACGCAAAAATCCGGGCCTGGCCGACACAATCCGGATACCTCGCAAGGTTCAAATGAGCCCATCGAGGTAATCCGCCTCGGCCCACTTGAACCCCCGGGGAACCACCCATGACTATCAAAGCTGCCTATGCCAGTTGCCTGTTTGCCTTACTCACTTGCCTGAGTGTTGCCGCCCATGCCGAAACCACCGCCAGCCAGCCGGATATCCACCAGGTGCTGTCGATCTCCGAAGAGTCCGGTGGCGCGCTGTGCGGCATCGTCAACTCGCACCTGACCTACCTCGATTCCGAGGGCCAGCGCCACGTCCTCGACTACCGCAAATTTTCCAGCAATTGCCTTGAAGGCAGCTGAGGAGACCGGCCATGACCCCACTCAACAGCTTTCTCAGTGCCCTGGCGTTTTCCATGGCGGGTGTGGCGGCGGATGTGAACGCCGCCACCGCGAAAAAACTCACCGGCAGTGAAACCTGCTTCCAGAACACGCCGCTGGCGCAAAACGGCGCGGCTCGCAAACGCGCTGAAACACCCCCGGCCACGAGGTGACACCCATGAACTTCATCCGATACCTGCGCCGCTCAAAAGGCCTGCTGCTGTTGGCACTGGTGGTTGCCTTGGTCGGCGTGCCCAAGGCGGTGAACTACCTGATCAACAACGTCGATGCCGAAAGTTTCAGCCAGTCCGATGAGCGCATGCCGTCCCTCGACGGCGCGGTGGCCTGGCTCAACTCGCCGCGGCTGACGGCCGAGGGCCTGAAGGGCAAGGTGGTGCTGGTGGATTTCTGGACCTACGACTGCGTCAACTGCCAGCGCAGCCTGCCGTACGTCAATCAGTGGGCGAAGAAATACGCCAGGGACGGGTTGGTGGTGATCGGTGTGCACACGCCGGAAAACGCCTATGAGAAAGTCCTGGATAACGTACGCAGCCAGGTCAAGAAGCTGGACATCCATTACCCGGTGGCCATCGACAACGACTACCGCATCTGGCGCGCCTTCGATAACCAGTACTGGCCGGCCCATTACTTCTTCGATGCCACCGGCAAAGTGCGCTACAGCCATTTCGGCGAGGGCCGCTACGACAATCAGGAGAAAGTCATCCAGGCCCTGCTGGAAGAAGCCAGGGCGGCGAACGCGCCAACCTAAGCTAATGCCAAAAAGGTATTTATTGCGGGGTTTTTAGATCGTTTAGCTTCACCACTCCACGTACCTGTTCATGGAGTGAGCACCCAATGTCGCACCCGCTGGCAATCAACACCTTGCCCCTGCTGGACCTGGCGCTGCTCGACGGCAGCCCGGCCCAGCGTGGGCAGTTTCTCGATGACCTGCGCCACGCTGCGCGGCATATCGGTTTTTTCTACCTCACCGGCCACGGCATCGACGCCGGGTTGCTCACCCAGGTGCAGCAGCAGGCGCGCCAGTTTTTCGCCTTGCCGGAGGCCGACAAGCTTGCTGTCGGCATGATCAACTCCCCACACTTTCGCGGCTACAACCGCGCCGCGTCGGAGATCACCCGGGGGCAGCCGGACCTGCGTGAACAGTTCGACCTCGGCGCCGAGCGCGAGCCGCTGCAACAGGGCCCGGACTCACCGGCCTGGTCGCGCCTCCAAGGCCCCAACCAATGGCCCGCCGCATTGCCTGAACTCAAGCCCTTGTTACTGGCCTGGCAGCAGGCGATGACGCAGATGTCCCTGCGCCTGTTGCGCGCCTTTGCCCAGGCCTTGTCGCTGCCGGAAAACGCTTTCGACCCGCTGTATGGCGCCAAGCCCAACGAACACATCAAGCTGATCCGCTACCCCGGCCGCCACGCCCAGCAGAGTCGCCAGGGCGTCGGTGCCCACAAGGATTCCGGCTTTCTCAGCTTCCTCCTGCAAGACCGGCAGGCCGGCCTGCAAGTGGAAGTGGAGGAGGGCCGCTGGATCGACGCCTTGCCGCGCCCCGACACCCTGGTGGTGAACATCGGCGAGTTGCTGGAACTGGCCACCAACGGCTACCTGCGTGCCACGGTGCACCGGGTCGAATCGCCGCCCCTGGGCAGCGAGCGTTTGTCCCTGGCGTTTTTCCTCGGTGCGCAACTGGACGCGGTGGTGCCGGTGTATCAGTTGCCGCCCGAGTTGCTGCGCGATGCCCACGGCCCCACCAGTGACCCGCGTAACCCGCTGCTGCGGGACGTCGGCTGGAACTACCTCAAGGGCCGCCTGCGTTCCCATCCGGATGTCGCCCAACGGTTTTACGCCGATGCCACGATTCCCCAAGCCCTGTCCGCCTGATAAGGAACATCACCATGCTCAAGAAAACAGCCCTGGCCCTGGCCGTCCTGATTGCCTCCTTCGACGCCCAGGCCGCCGAGGCCCTGCGTGTGGCGGCGGACCCGATTCCCCACGCGCAAATCCTCGAATACGTGCAGAAGCTCGACCCGCAGCTGCAGCTGAAAATCATCGAAATCCCCAACGGCGTGAACTCCAATGAACTGCTGGCCCACGGTGATGTGGACGCCAACTACTTCCAGCACTTGCCGTACCTGCACTCCCAGGAACAGGCTCTCGGCCAGAAATTCACAGTGGCGGCCACCGTGCATATCGAGCCGCTGGGTATCTATTCCCATCGCCACACCAGCTTTGCCCAGGTGCCGGATAAAGGCACCGTGGCCGTGCCCAACAACGTCACCAACCTGAGCCGTGCGCTGTACCTGCTGCAAGCCAACGGCCTGATCACGCTCAAGCCCGGTTTCAACGACCCGGCCAAGGACCAGGCAACGCCCAAGGACATTGCCGAGAACCCCAGGCACCTGAAGATCCTCGAGATCGAATCACCACAGATTCCTCGTGCCCTGGATGATGTCGACCTCGCCGTGATCAATGGCAACTACGCCCTCGAGGCCGGCCTGTCACCGGCCAAGGATGCCCTTGGGCTGGAAAAAGCCCAGGGCAATCCCTACGCGAATATCCTCGTGACCACCCCGAAATTGCAGGACGACCCACGGATCAAACAGCTGGCCAAGGACCTGAATTCGCCGGAGGTGGCAAAGTTCATCACCGAGAAATATGCAGGCTCGGTGATTCCGGTAGCTGTCGAATGATCGTCGTCGAGCAGGTCAGCAAAACCTACGCCGATGGCCAGCCGCCGGCGCTGGATAACGTGTCGTTGCAGATTGCCGACGGTTCGATCTTCGGGATCGTGGGGCGGAGCGGGGCGGGCAAGAGTACTTTGCTGCGCTGCCTGAACCTGCTGGAGCGCCCGACCTCCGGGCGTATCCTCATGGACGGCCAGGACCTGACGCTGCTCAGTGACAAGCAACTGCGCCAGCAACGCCAGCGTATCGGCATGATCTTCCAGGGTTTCAACCTGCTGCATTCACGCAACGTCGCCGACAATGTGGCGGTGCCCCTGGAAATCGCCGGCCAGCCCAAGGCCGAGCGCGTTGCCCGGGTCAAGGAATTGCTGGAACTGGTCGGCCTGAGTGACAAGGCGCTGGCGTTTCCGTCGCAACTGTCCGGCGGCCAGAAGCAGCGCGTCGGCATCGCCCGGGCGCTGGCGGCGCGCCCGGATTATTTGCTGTCGGACGAAGCCACCAGTGCCCTCGACCCGGAAACCACCGCGTCGATCCTGGAACTGCTGCGCAGTATCAATCGGCAACTGGGGGTGACCATCGTGTTGATCACCCACGAGCTGGATGTGGTCAAGGCTATCTGCGACAGCGCGGTATCCCTGGCCAATGGGCGTGTGGTGGAAAGCGGCAGCCTGATTCAATTGCAGGCCGACCCCGCCTCAAGCCTGGGCCGCTCACTGGCCCCCAGCCTGCCAGCGGTGAGGGCAGTATGAAAACGGACTGGAACGACATCCTGCAACTGCTGCTCACGGCCACTGGCGAAACCCTGTACATGGTGCTGCTGGCGGCGGTCTTTACCTTGCTTATCGGCCTGCCCCTGGGGGTGCTGCTGTTTGTCAGTCGCCGCGGCGGGCTGTTCCCGCTGCCACGGGTGAACCGTGTGCTGGGTGCGGTGATCAACCTGGGCCGCTCATTGCCCTTTGTGGTGATGCTGATTGCCTTGATTCCACTGACCCGGTTGATCGTTGGCACCACATTGGGCAGCACCGCCGCCGTGGTGCCGATCACCATTGGCGCCTTTCCGTTCTTTGCGCGGATTGTCGAGAACGCGCTGGACGAAGTGGACAAGGGGCGCATCGAAGCCATCGTTGCCATGGGTGGAGATATTCGGCATGTGATCTTCAAGGTGCTGCTGCCGGAGGCGCTGCCTGCGTTGCTTGCGGGGTTGACCCTGACCCTGGTGATGCTGATCGGCTTTTCGTCCATGGCCGGGGTGATTGGCGGTGGCGGCCTGGGGGACCTGGCGATTCGTTATGGGTACCAGCGTTTCAATAACCAGATCATGGTGGTGACGGTGATTGTGTTGGTGGTGCTGGTCCAGGGCGTGCAAAGCCTGGGGGATCGTTGCGTGAGGTCGCTGGCGCATCGTCGATAAACGGTTATGTACTAATGAATTTTTAATATTTCTAGTTATATGCGTGACTGAGTAAAGTTCCCTTACGTACCTTCACCTCGTCGCCGGGAAATACTCTTCATGAACCGTCCCCACGGGCATCCCACGCCGATCCTGACTTTGCCCCAGGGCGAAAAAGACCCGTTGTCGATTCGCGCCAAGGCGCTGGTGTTTGCCGACCCGCGTTCCCTGCAACTGCTCGAATATTTGCAACGTGTCGGCCCCAGTGAAGCGCCGGTGTTGATCAATGGCGAGACCGGCACCGGCAAGGAGCTGGTGGCGCGCTATATCCACAGCGCCAGCGGCCGCACCGGTGCGTTTGTGCCGGTGAACTGTGGGGCCATCAGCGAGAACCTTGCGGAAAGCGAATTTTTTGGGCATGAGGCCGGCTCGTTTTCCGGGGCCTCGGGGCGGCGGATCGGCTGGTTTGAAGAAGCCGATGGCGGCACCCTGTTCCTCGATGAGATCGGTGACTTGCCGCTGCCGTTGCAGGTGAAGCTGCTGCGGGTATTGCAGGAGCAGGAAGTGGTGCGAGTGGGGTCGCGCAAGCCGATCAAGATCAATATCCGGCTGGTGACGGCCACCAACATCGACCTGGAGCAGGCGGTGGAGGCGGGCAACTTTCGTCTTGACCTGTTCTATCGCATCAACGTGGCGCAGGTGCAGGTGTTGCCGTTGCGTGAGCGGCCGCTGGATATCCTGCCGTTGGTTGAGCATTTTCGGCGGCTCTACAGTGCCAGGTTGAAAATCGCCGAGCCGATGTTGTCGGAGTCGGCGACCCAGGCGTTGCTGGATTATCCGTGGCCGGGGAATATTCGTGAGCTGGAGAATGTGGTGCACCTGGCGCTTTTGGTGGCTGGGGACAGGCCGATCATGCCGTCGCACTTGAAGTTTTCTGCGGGGCTGAGTGCGATGCATGCCAGCGCTAACAGCGGGGCGCCAAGGATTCCGCAGGAGGTGGTGCGGGAGCAGTTGCTGCGGTTGTTCGAGGTGCCGGGGGATTCGTTGTTGCACGATATCGAGGATTTGATCGTGCGGGAGGCGTTTGCGTTTTGTGGGTTTAATCAGTTGCGTACGGCGGAGTTGTTGGGGGTGACGCGCAATGCCATGCGGACGCTTTTGGTGAATCATGGGATGCTCAAGGGGCGGGTTAAACCCTGATTTTTTGATGATGTACATATCCGTTATTCAGGTAACGGCGGCTTATGGTTTCGCTCTTACAGCGAGTCACTTTGCAAAAGCGGCAAAGTAACCAAAGCGCTCTGCCCCGCCTGTCGGCACCTCGCCTAGGCTCGGTGTTCCCTCACTCCGGCAGCACGAAGCGGGCCGCCGCG